>DATEDA010000243.1:0-11139 GCA_035286595.1 Burkholderiales bacterium
CGCAAGGCTCGCCGCGGCGGAAGAGGATCGTGCCCGCCGGCGCGCGGACTTGTGCGGTGGCGGCCGCAATCCGGTCGAGCTCCTCCGGCGCGAGCTCACGGAAGAGCGGCAGATTCTTGAGGAAGTCCTGGACCCGGACGGCACCGGAGATCGTCACCGCGCCATGCTCGGGCGCCACCCCGGGCAGAACTTTGATCTGCGCTAAAGGCCCGGCCCGCCGACGGGCGGCCGGGCTGAGCGCCCGATCCCCGCTTGCGCGGGGAGTGAGCCGGGGTTTCGGGAGCCGTGCCTGCGCACGTCTCCCGCCGGCGAACGCCAGCGCCGATGCAGCGGCGCTGGCCTCGCTAACGCGAGGTCACTTCATGAACTTCGGGAGGTAGGTCGCGAGCTCGGGGAACGCGACCATGACCGCGAGCAGGGCCACCAGCGCGACGGTGAACGGCGTCACGCCGCGGAACACGGTCCCGATCGTGAGATGGCGGATCAGGTTCTTCACGACGAAGATATTCATGCCTACGGGCGGGCTGATGAGGCCGATCTGCACCACGATCACGACGATGATGCCGAACCAGACCGGATCGTAGCCGAGCCCGGTCACCATCGGAAAGAACAGCGGCACCGTGAGGAGGATCATCGACAGCTCCTCCATCGCCGTGCCGAGCACGACATAGATCACGCAGATCGCGGCGATGACCAGCCACGGCGTGGCCTGGAACTGGCTCGCGAAGCCCTTCAGGTCGGCCGGCATGGTCGTGTAGTTGATGAAGTTCGCGAAGATCAGCGCGCCGATCAGGATCATGAACAGCATGGAGGTGGTGCGGGCGCTCTCGATCAACACCTCGACGAGCACGCGCCACGACAACGCCCGGCGCGCGAGCGCGAACAGGAACGCGCCGCCCGCGCCGATGCCCGCACCTTCGGTCGCGGTGAACCACCCGGCGTAGATGCCGCCGATGACCAGCAGGAAGAGCAGCACCACCGGCCAGACGCGCTTGCTCGCCGCCAGCCGCTCGGCCCAAGAGCCCCGCTCCCCGCGCGGGCCCGCCTTCGGATCCCGCCAGGTGATCCACGCGACCGCGAGACAGAGCAGCACCGTCGCCATGATGCCGGGCAGGATGCCGGCGACGAACACTTTTCCGATGCTGGTCTCAGTCATGATCCCGTAGATCACCATGATCACCGACGGCGGGATCAGGATCCCGAGCGTGCCGCCGGCGGCGATCGAGCCCGCGGCGAGCCGGTCGCTGTACCCGAACTTGCGCATCGACGGATAGGCCACCTTGGAGAACGTCGCCGCGGTGGCGATCGAGGAGCCGCAGATCGAGCCGAAGCCCGCGCTCGCGATCACGGTGGACATGGCGAGCCCGCCGCGCAGGTGACCGAGGAAGGCATGGGCGGCGCGATACAGCTCCTCCGACATGCGCGCGCGCACCACGAAGTTCCCCATCAGGATGAAGAGCGGGATCACCGACAGGGTGTACGAGAGCCCGGTCTCGTAGGTGGTCTGCCCGATCATCGCCGCCGCGGCGTTGAGGTTCAGCTTGTAGGCGAAACCGAAGAAGCCCACGATGCCCATCGCGAACGCCATCGGCACCCGCAGGAACGCGAGCCCGAGGAACGCGGCGAACCCGACGAGCGCCTCGGTCACGCGCTGCCTTCCTCGACGAAGTGCCGGTGCGGCCGCCGGAACGCGAGCACGATCAGCGCGATTGCCGTGAACGCCATCAGCAGGCTCATGGCGTAGCCGAGCCAGGCGGTGTCGATCTTGAGCACCGCCGTCGTCTCGCCCGCGCGGCCGAGCTGCTCGGCGCGCAGCCACAGCCGCCAGGCGAGGTAGCCCGTGCAGAGGAACCCGATCGCGCACGCGACCACGTGCTGGATGCGGAACAGCCAGTCGGGGATCACCGGATCGAAGAGATCCACCGTGACGTGGTCGTCGCGCAGCGTGACCAGCGGCAGACCGGCGAAGATGAGCGCGGCAAGCAGCATCTCGGTGAGCTCGAACCCGCCCCAGACCGGCTTGTTGAGGAAGTAGCGCCCGACGACGTCCACACAGGTGAGCAGCATCAGGCCGAACATCACCGCCGCGGCGAAATAGCCGAGCAGCGGCACGACCGTGCGGTCGAACCAGTCGAGGGGCTGACGGGGCTCGCTCATTGAACTACCCTCGCGGCTCGCCCGCTCGGGATTCGCCCTTGGGGCGGCCCTGCGGGCTCATGCCGGCTTCAGGAAAACAATCGCGGCACCGCGGGAGCCCCGGGGTGCCGCGATGGTAGCGGTTGCGGACCCTACTTCTTCTGCAGCGCGGCGATCTCGGCGCGGAGCGCCTTCAGCACCGCCGCGCCGTCCACGCCCTTGGGCTTGGCTTTCTTTTCGACCCATTCCTGCACGAGCGGGTCGGTCTTCGACTTGATCTCGGCCATGAGCTGCGGGCTCGCCACGATGATCGGGATCTTGGCCTCGCGCACGGCCGCCTCGCCTTTGGCGTCGGCCGCGTCCCAGGCCTGGCCGGAGCGGCGCGCAAGCGCCTCGCCGAGCAGCGGCTGGATCGCGGCGCGGTCGGCGGCAGAGATCTTGTCCCACTTGGACGGGTTCGCGACCCACGCGAAGCTCACGTTGTAGAGCCCGCCCGGAACGTACGTGATGTACTTGATGAGCGGCACGAGCTTGAAGGAGGCCGGCGACTCCTTCGGGAAGAACACGCCGTCGGCGACGCCGGAAGACAGCAGCTCGTAGCTCTCCGGGGCGGGCTTGAGCATCGGCACCGCGCCGAGCGCCTTCGTGATGTCGTTGACGAGCCCCCCGCCGATGCGGATCTTGAGCCCTTCGAGGTCCTTCAGCGAGTTGATCGCGCGCTTGGTGTTGTACATCTGGCCCGGGCCGTGGGTGAACACGGAGAGCAGGACAAGCTCCTTGTGCTCGCCGGACTTCGCGAGCATCCGCTCGAAGATGCGCTGATACGCGACCGACGTCACCGTGGAGGTTTCGCCCATGAACGGGAACTCCGGAGCGTCGGTGAGCGCGAAGCGGCCCGGGGTGTAGCCGTGCACGATGAACGACAGGTCCATCAGGCCGTCCTTGACCCCGTCCACCGTCTGGAACGGCCCGACCGGGGCCTTGGGCAGGATGTTGCACTTCACCCGGCCCGAGGTCGCCTTCTCGAAGTCGGCGCACAACGGCGTGAGCATGTTGGCCGTGATCGGGTGCGCGGGCGATACCCACGAGCTGGCGTTGAGCGTCACTTGCGCAGCGGCGATGCCGGCCGTGAGCGCGGCGGCGACGGCGAGCGCGATCCGGATGATGAACAGCATGGTTGAACCCTCCTCGGTAGATCGGTCGATCGGCGCCTCGCACCGTCCGGTGGCTCGAGCGCTCTCGGAAACGACAGGAGCGCGTAGCCTACCGTATCGTGCAACGGCCGGCCAGCGGCAGCGCTACGCGCGTGCTATCCGCCCTTCCCGAACGCCGTCCGCGCCGCCGCCACGCAGGCGAGCAGCACCTGCTGGTCGCCCACCTGGTTGGCGAGCAGGAACACGAGCCGGGCGTCGAGCTCGGCAGACTGGACCTCGCTCAGACCCTCGTGCGCGCTCACGAGCGCGGCATAGAAGCCGTCGGGATCGGCGATGTTGGGGTCGGTTCTCATATGAGAAGCGCCTTGCGCAACGCGGCTTCCGCCGCCGCTGCCGTCGCGTTCGGCAGCAGCGCCGCAACATAGAGATCGGGCCGGACGAGCGCGAAGGTGTCGGGCTCGGCCTTGAGCACGGTGGCGAGCTTGCCTTCCGGGTCGCCGATGCCGCCGGGGCCGCACACGAAGAACCGGAACGGGAGCCCGGTCGCCTCGATGCGGGCGAACTCCGCGAGTTCGTGACCGCGCGTGGGCTGGTACAGGATGCCGATGAACGCCGTGCCGACCTGCCCGGCGAGCTCGACGAGGTTTCCACGCGCACCGCCCGGAAGCGTGATCGGGACATTCTGTACCGACCAGCCGGCGCCGGTGACGGCGGGCGAGTCGGGATAAGGATTCGCGACCGACAGCCGACCGGAGTTGACGAGCGGGCGCGCAAACGGGTGCTCCCGAGCGAGGCCGATCACCGCGCGGCGCAGCAGCCGCTCGGCGGGCGAAAGGGGCGAGAGGAAGCGTTCGGTGCGGGTCGTGACTTCGAGATTCTCCCGGGCGGCGGCGTGGCGCTCGGCGTCGTACGTGTCGAGCAGGCGCTGCGGCGCGAGGCCCTTCCGGACGAGCGCCAGCTTCCAGCCGAGGTTGAACGCGTCCTGGATGCCGGTGTTGCCGCCGCGCGCGCCGAAGGGGCCGACGACGTGTGCCGCGTCGCCGATGAAGAACACGCGCCCGTGGCGGAAGTGGTCGAGAAGGTGGGCGCGGTACGAATAGGGGCCCACCCACACCAGCTCGAACTCGCGGTGCCCGAGGTGCGCGCGCAGCCGCGCTTCGGCCACGTCCCTGCGGCTCACGTACTCGGGATCGCTGTCGGGGTCCATCTGGTAGTCGAGCCGCCAGACGTCGTCGCCCATCAGGTGCTGCCAGACGCCGCGGTTCTCGTTGAACGGCGCCTCGACCCAGGTCCAGCGCTCGGTCATGAACTTCTCCTTGAAGCGGACGTCGGTGATGCACCAGCGGTCGGCGCCGCGCGCGCTGTGGGTCTCGAGCCCGAAGCCGTCGCGGATCGCGCTGTTCACGCCGGCCGCGTCGATGAGCCATTCGGCTTCCAGCGTGTAGGGTCCCGCGGGCGTCTCGACGGCGACGGTGACGCAATCGGCCGACTGGCCGACCTTCGTCACCCGGTTCTTCCACCGCAGGTCGCAGCGGCCGAGCTCGGCGATGCGATCGGCGAGGAACCACTCGATGTAGAACTGCTGCAGATTGATGAACGGCGGCTGCTCGGAGGCGCTCTCGAGCTGGAGGTTGAAGGAATAGACGAGGTCGTTGCCGGCAAAGGTCTTGCCCACCGACCAGGTGATGCCCTTCTCCTTCACCCGATGGTAGGTACCGAGCCGGGCGAAGACCTCCAGCGTCTTCTGCGCGTACACGATGCCGCGCGAGGACGCGCCGCGGACGCCGATCGTGTCGTCCTCGTCGAGGAGGACGCAGTCGATCCCGCGGTTGGCGAGGTCGCACCCCAGCGTGAGCCCGGAAAGCCCGCCGCCGACGATGACGATCGGGTAGCGCTTGCGCTCGCCCCGCGCGAGCTCCGGCGGCGGAACGAACGGATAAACCGGGAGCTTGTACCCGCCGGTCCAGACGGGCTGCTCGGTCCCGCCCATGGCGCTAGCTCCGGTAGTCGATCCAGCCCGGTCCCTGCTTCGAGCGCTCCATCTTGCGCACCGTGGCGTCGAACACCCGCTGACAGGTATCGCCGTGAGCCTCGTAGCGGAACGCGACCTCCTTGCACTGCTCCCGCACGTCGTCGGTGAGCGGGATGTCATAGCCGCCGATCGCGGCCGCCTGGCACTGCACCTCGCACGCGCGTTGCAGCGTCCACATCAGCGAGAACGCGTGCGCGACGTTGTGCTCGCCGACGAGCAGCCCGTGGTTGCGCAGGATCAGCACGTGCTTCGCGCCCAGGCTCGCGACGAGGCGGGGCTGCTCCTCCGGCCGGACCGTGATCCCCTCGAAGTCGTGATAAGCGACCCGGCCGATCAGCATCGCGCCGTAAAAGTCGTCGTGCCCGAGGCCCGCGCGCCGGCACGCGATCGCCATGCCGGCGGTCGTGTGAGAGTGCATGATGCAGTGCGCGTCGTCGCGCGCGGCGTGGAGCGCGCTGTGGATGATGAAGCCGGCGCGGTTCACCGCGTGCTCGGTGGGCGCGACCGGGCTGCCGTCGAGGTCGATCTTCACGAGGTTCGAGGCCGTCACCTCGTCGTACCAGAGGCCGAACGGGTTGATCAGGAAGTGCCGCTCCGGACCGGGAACCCGCACGGTGATGTGGTTGAAGATGTTCTCCGTCCAGCCCAGCCAGTCGAACACGCGGTAGCAGGCGGCGAGCTGGATGCGCAGCTCCCATTCCGCGTCGCTGATGTGAGCGGGCTTCCCGAGCACGTGGGTTTCGGCGGTTCCCATGGATCCTCCTTCAGTGGCCGGCGGCGGCGCGCGCCGGAACGGCCTCGCCGGCCGGCGCCGGGCGATGCTTCACGCGCTCGCGGATGAGGGCCTCGACGCCGTCGAGCGTCGGAGTCGGCACGCCGGCCCGCCGGCCGAGCTCGCCGACCGCGCCGACGATCGCGTCGATCTCGAGCGGCCGGCCGCGTTCGAGGTCCTGGAGCATCGAGATCTTGGCGGACCCGAGCTTGCGCGCGAGCGCGAGCCGCTCCTCGACCGTGACCGTGATCCGCGCCCCGAGCGCCGCCGCGACCTGCATGGCCTCGATCATCATGCGCCGGATCAGCTCGAGCAAGCCCGGGTTGGCGTTGATGTCGCTCATGAGCGCCCCGGTGAGCGCGGCGACCGGGTTGTACGAGGCGTTGCCGATCAGCTTCGTCCAGATGTCGTCGCGGATGCGGCGCGAGACCGGGGCCTGCAGACCGGCGGTCTCGAGGGCCTCCGCGATCGCCTGGAGCCGCGGCGTGGTCGTGCCGTCGATCTCACCGAGGATGAAATCGCGGCCCCCCGTGTGATGGACGACACCGGGCGCGATCACCTCCGCGGCGGCGTGGACGACGCAGCCCACGAGGTGCTTCGGGTCGAGCGCGCGCAGCATCGCGCCGTCCGGGTCGAGGCACTCGACGGCCGAGCCGTCGAACCGGCCGCCTTCGCGCGCGAAATACCACCACGGGACGCCATTGATCGCGGTGACCATGGCGGTGTCGGGCCGCAGCAGGGGCGCGAGCCGCGACAGCATCGGGCCGATCGCATACGCCTTGAGGGTGACGAAGACCGCATCCTGCGGGCCGAAGTCGCGGGGGGTTTCGGCCGCCGCCAGGCGGAACGTGCGGGTGCCTTCGGCGTCCCTGAGCGCAAGGCCCTTGGCGCGGATCGCGGCCAGGTGCTCGCCCCGCGCGACGAGGCTCACCTCGTGCCCCGCGGCGGCGAGCTTCGCGCCGAGCACGCCTCCGATCGCTCCTGCTCCGACGATGCAGACCTTCACTCGCGAGTTCCCGACGCCAAGGCGGCGTAGTTTGCCGCATTTCAGCCGCCCCAGGGTTGGATGACGCCTGAGTGACGGGCCCGAGGGCCCCGCGGGGCCGGGCTGAATCCCGGCCCCCGCGCCCTCGGACCAGCGTCGCGACGCCAGGTCGGGAAATCGACCACATCGGGCCGCAGAAACGACGCTTCGCGGCAACACCCTTCCGCTAGAATCGCTGACCATGCGCCGTCGCGCTGCGCTCCGTTCCGCCTGGGAAGCCGCCGTCCGCGTGCTGGTCGGGGTCGGCGCGTGCGCCGCCGGGGTCGGGCTCGCCGCGCTCTTCGCCCAGACGACGCTCTTCGAGCGGCTGAACAACTGGCTCTACGACGCGCTGCAGCGGTCGGCCGGGCAGACGACGAGCCTCGAGTCGGTGGTGGTGTTCGACGTCGACGAGGAGTCGCTGTGGCGGATGTCCCAGACCCTGGGCCCGTTCTTCAACGAGCGGGAGCTGTACGCCCGCGTCCTGCGGTATCTCGACCAGCACGGCGTGCGCGCAGTCGCTTTCCACACGCTGTTCGCCGACGAGCGCCCCGGTGACGAGGCGCTCGCCGCAGCCTTCCGGCGCGGGACCGTGCTCGCCGCCGCCGGGCTCCCGGTCACGCTCGCCGGCACGCCCAAGTACCAGCGGCAGCTCGAGACGACCGCGGTCGCGCGCAACCTGCCCGCGAGCGGCGCCGGCGATCACGGGGACGAGCCCCGCATCCCGCACGTCGCGTGGGCGTACTTCAAGCTGCCGCCGGACTCGCTCGCCAGCAACACCTCCACGACGGTCGGCGTCATCAACCTGCGTCCGGACGACGACGGCGTCCTGCGGCGGATTCCGCTGTTTCACGGCAGCCAGGGCTACGTACTGCCGAGCATGCCGCTGGCCGTCCTGGCGGCGGTGGACCCGAGCATCCTGCCGATCCGCCTCACCGACCGCGCCCTGTACCTGCGGCGCGCCGCGGTCCCGCTGGGCCCCTACAGCGAGGTCGCGCTCCGCTTCCCGGCCAATGCCGACGAGCTGCGCGTGATCCCGTTCTACGAGCTCGCGCTCGCCGCGGGCGGCGCACAGGGCACCCAGTGGCTCGCGCGGGAAGTCGCCGGGAAGGTGGTCTTCATCGGCAGCTCGAGCACGCTCGCCGCCGACTACGCGTTCACCCCGGTCGGGCGCCTCTCCGGAGTGCAGATCGCCGCGCTCGCCTACGCGACGCTCGCCGCCGGCCACCTCAGCAAGCCGGCGGCGCTCACCGTCGACGGCCTGCTGCTCCTCGGGGCGCTGCTCGTGCCGCTCCTCGTGATGCGCCGCGGGGTCGAGGCGACCGGCCGCCACTATCTCGCGGCGTTCGTCGTGACCCCGCTCGTGCTCGCCGGCATCGGCGCCGGACTGTTCGGCCTCGGCCTCCAGCCGCGGTGGCTGTTCGCCCTCGTCGCGGGGCTCGGCTCGCTCGGCGTCGTGTTCTCGATATGGCTGTTCGCGCTCTCCGACGAGCGCCGCAAGCTGCGCTACGAGACGCTCGCCGCGCGCGAGGCGAACCGCCTCAAGAGCGAGTTCCTGAACCATCTCACCCACGAGCTGCGGACGCCGCTCACGGCGATGATGGGCTTCAACAAGCTCAACCAGTTCACCGACGATCTCGGGCGCGAGTCCCGGATCCGGAACAGCGCGATCATCGGGCGCAACTGCGAGCATCTGCTGCAGCTCATCAACAACAACCTCGACCTGGCGAAGATCGAGGCGGGCACGCTGGTGATCGCGCCGGCGCCCGAGGACCCGGACCAGATCTGCCGCGAGGTGATCGCGTCGCTGCAGGCGGTCGCCGAGGAGAAGCGGCTGCGGCTGCGCTACACCCGCGAGACGCAGCTGCCCCCGGCGCTGATGCTCGATGCGGCGCGGACCCGGCAGATCCTCATCAACCTGCTGGGGAACGCGCTGAAGTTCACCCAGGTCGGCACCGTCGAGCTGGCCGTCTCATGGCACATCGCGGCGCTCGTGGTCGAGGTTCGCGACACCGGCCCCGGGATCCCGAAGGTCGCGCTCGCGCGGATCTTCCAGCCGTTCGAGCAGGCCGACGCCACCATCGCGAGCCGCTACGGCGGGACCGGGCTCGGGCTGGCCATCACCCACAGCCTGGTGCGCATGATGGGCGGCACGATCGACGTCGATTCGCGGCCCGGCCACGGCTCGACGTTCCGGGTGCGCCTGCCGGGCGAGCCGGTCGCCCGCGCCGAGAGCGTGCGGCCGATCACCGACGCGATCCCGCCGCGCACGCCGCTTACCGGCCGCGTGCTGCTCGCCGAGGACAACGAGGACATCCGGGCGCTCGTCGCGCTGCACCTCGGCAAGCTCGGGATCGACACGCACGCGGTGGCGAACGGCTTGTCGGCCGTCGACGCCGCGCTCGCCGCGCCGTTCGACGCCGTCCTGATCGACATGGAGATGCCGGTCATGAACGGCTACGAGGCGGTGCACGTCCTGCGGACGCGCAACTACACCGGGCCGATCTTCGCCCTGACCGCGCACCAGGAAGGCGTGGAGGTCGAGCGGGCGCGCGCGGCCGGCTGCGACGGGATCATCACCAAGCCGATCGCGCTGGAGACGCTGCGCAACGCGCTGCGGCCGATCCTCGCCGAGCGCCGCGGCCTCGCTCGGATCGGGCGCTCCGGCGACGCGACCGGACGCTAGGAAGGAGTTGGCGGCGCGCGCCGGCCCCGGCCCGCCGGGATCGTGCATATTGCCGCGCTGGGCGAGCGGGTTGTCCCCTAGAATTCCCCGGATGTCGCAGCCCCGGTACAGCGTGCGCGTCTCAAGCGAGCTCCGGCACCTCATTCCGCGGTTCCTCGAGAACCGCCGCGGCGAGCTCGACCAGCTACGCGGAGCGCTCGCGCGCAACGACTTCGAGGAGGCCCGGAAGATCGGCCACACCCTGAAGGGCGCGGGCGGCGGCTACGGCTTCCACGAGATCACCCGCCTCGGCGGCGAGATCGAGCGGCTCGCCGTGCGCGGCGAGGACGTCGGCGGGCTCGTCGACGCGCTCGCGGAGTACCTCGCGGGCGTCGAGATCACGTTCGAGTAGGCCATGCGGATCGCGATCCTCGAGGACGATCTCTCGCAGGCGGACCTCGTCCGGGTATGGCTCGCCGGCGCCGGGCACAGCTGCCACACCTTCCACCGCGGGCGCGAGCTCATGCGCGCGATGACCCGCGACACCTTCGACCTCCTGGTCCTCGACTGGGAGCTTCCCGACGTGAACGGCGACGCGGTGCTCGTCTGGGTGCGGGCGAACGTCCGCGACAACCTCCCGGTGCTGTTCACCACCGCCCGCGACACCGAGCAGGACATCGTCCGCGCGCTCAAGGAGGGCGCCGACGACTATCTCGTGAAGCCGCTGCGCAAGCACGAGCTGCTCGCGCGCGTCGAAGCGCTCGGGCGGCGCTCGAAACCCCAGCCGCGACTCGCGGAGGCGCTGCGCGTGGGCGACTTCGAGATCGATCTTGGGAAGCGGACGGTGCTGCGCGCCGGGCGCCCGATCGACCTCACGCAGAAGGACTTCGACCTGGCGGTGTTCCTGTTCCGGAACGTCGGCAACCTCGTCTCGCGGGGGCACATCCTGGAGTCGGTCTGGGGCCGCAGCCCCGACCTCAACACCCGCACGGTCGATACGCACGTCAGCCGGCTGCGCTCGAAGCTCGGGTTGGTCCCCGAGCACGGCTGGCGGCTCACCGCCGTCTACCAGCACGGCTACCGGCTCGAGGCCGTCACCGGCGACGCGGCGAACGGCTCGGCCGACACTCCCGAGCAGCAGAAGGCCTGAGTCGCTGGCCGCGGCTCGGCCGTTTGGCGGCTAGACACCGCCGGAGTCCCCGTCTAGCCTCCTCGCCACGCGTGTTCGTCGTGGGAGGGTCCATGCTGAAGCACATCCTTGCTGCTGCATGTCTGCTGGGGCTGTCCGCGTCCGGCGCCATGGCACAGCAGCCGATCCCGCCCGTGCCCATGACTCCGTTCGGCGACGGGCGGGAG
>DATEDA010000244.1:0-32319 GCA_035286595.1 Burkholderiales bacterium
CTCGTAGTAGAACGGCAGCGGGTCGAAGTACGTCGCGACCCGCTGCCGCAGCCGCTCCGGAGGCTTGCGCCCCGGCCATTTCCCCTGGGCGGCGAGCCGGAACCGCTGCAGCACCTCCGAATAAACGTGGATCAGCACCGGCTCGCCGTACCGGCGGATCCGCGTCCGCTGGGCCCACTCCATGTAGCCCTTGTTCCAGTTGCGCATGTACTGGTACGAGGGCGGCAGCCGATGATGAAAGACGCAGTTGTTGGCGGCGTACATCTCCCACTGGCGCGGGTTCGGTTCGCCGCGCATGAACTTCTCGCCGCCCTTGCCCCGCCACCCGGCGAGAAACCCGATCCCGGACCCCGGTTCGGTCTCGAAGTTCACGATGAAGTCGGGGTAGTCGCGGAACTTCCGCGACCCGTCGGCTCGAGTGAACGCCGGCAGGCGCAGCCTCCCCGCGAGCTCGATCAGGACCTCCTGGAACGGCTTGCACTCACCCTTCGGCGACACCACGGGCACCCGCACCGAGTCGGCCGGCCCGTCGAACTCGGAGATCGGCCGGTCGAGGAGCGACATCGCGTCATGCCGCTCGAGGTAGGTCGTGTCGGGCAGCAGGAGGTCCGCGAACGCCGTCATCTCCGACTGGAACGCGTCGCACACGACGATGAACGGGATCTTGTACTCCCCCGCCTCGTCGCGGTCGTTCAGCATCTGCCGGATCGCCATGGTGTTCATGGTCGAGTTCCACGCCATGTTCGCCATGAAGATCATCAGGGTGTCGATGCGGTACGGGTCGCCGCGCCAGGCGTTGGTGATGACGTTGTGCATCAGCCCGTGCACCGACAGCGGGTGCTCCCATGAGAAGCCCTTGTCGATCCGGACCGGTGCCCCTTCGCCATCGACGAACAGATCGTCGGGCGAGCCGGGCCAGCCGAGCGCGAGCCCGGCGAGCGGCGTGTTCGGCTGCACGGCCTCGGGTCCCTTCGGCGGCTTCGCGGTGGGGGGGATCGCGCGCGGGAACGGCGCCTTGTGCCGGAAGCCGCCTGGGCGGTCGATCGTGCCGAGCAGCGTCATCAGGATCGCGAGCGCGCGGATCGAGTGGAAGCCGTTCGAGTGCGCGGCGAGGCCGCGCATCGCGTGGAAGGCGACCGGGTTACCGACGACCTTCTCGTGCTCGGTGCCCCAGCAGTCGGTCCAGGGGATCGGCAGCTCGAACCGGTGATCGCGCGCCGTGATCCCCATCTCGTGCGCGAGCCGGCGGATCGTCGCCGCCGGGATTCCGGTCACGCCCTCGGCCCACTCCGGCGTGTAGGCCCGCACGCGCTCCTCGAGGAGCTGGAACGCAGGCGCGACCTTCGTCCCGTCCGGCATCCGGAACTCGCCGAGGAGATAGGGGTCCGCGCCCGCGGTGTGGGTGGTCACTGGCCCGTTCGTGTGCCGGTCCCACCACACCTGATTCTGCGGATAGAGCGGATTGACCTCGTCGGCGTCGGGTGAGCGCACGAACAGCCCGTGCCGGTCGCTCGACTCGTCGCGGCTCACGAGCTGGCCGGAATTGGTGTAGCGCACCAGGAACTCGCGGTCGTAGAGCCCGAGCGCGATGATCTCGTGCACCAGGGCGAGCAGCAGCGCGCCATCCGTACCGGGTCGGATCGGCACCCACTCGTCGGCGATCGCCGAGTAGCCGGTCCGCACCGGGTTGATCGAAACGAAGCGTCCGCCGTCGCGCTTGAGCTTCGAGATCGCGATCTTGAGCGGGTTGGAGTGGTGATCTTCGGCCGTGCCGATCATGACGAACAGCTTCGCCCGCTCAAGGTCCGGACCCCCGAACTCCCAGAACGATCCGCCGATCGTGTAGATCATGCCGGCGGCCATGTTCACCGAGCAGAAACCGCCGTGCGCCGCGTAGTTCGGCGTGCCGAACTGGCGCGCGAAGAGCCCGGTGAGCGCCTGCATCTGGTCGCGGCCGGTGAAGAGCGCGAACTTCTTCGGGTCGGTCGCGCGCAGGTGGGCGAGCCGCTCCGCCAGCGTCGCGAACGCCTCGTCCCAGGTGATCTCGACGAACTCGTTGTCGCCGCGCGCGCTCCCGGGCTTGCGCGCGAGCGGCTTGGTGAGCCGCGCCGGGGAGTACTGCTTCATGATCCCCGACGAGCCCTTGGCGCAGATCACGCCGCGGTTGAGCGGGTGGTTGGGATTGCCGTCGATGTAACGGACCTCGCCGTCGCGCAGGTGCACGCGGATGCCGCAACGGCACGCGCACATGTAGCAGGTGGTGGTCTTGACTTCGGAGGCCAACGCGACGTTCCCGGCGTGGACTTGCGAAGGCGCATTCTGCGCCCGCTTCGGCAGCGCAGCAACGAACGGAACTGATGCGGCCATAAGCAGTGTCCCGGCCGCTTATCGTCTATCATCGCCGCGTGAAAATCTGCATTGTCTCGGACAGCCACGACCGCGCCGATGCGCTCGCGCAAGCGGTGCGCGACGCGAAAGCGCAGGGTGCCGCCGCGGTGATCCACTGCGGTGACCTCATCGGGGCGCAGACGCTCAAACCCGCCATCGCTCTGGGATTGCCGATGCACCTCATCCACGGCAACAACGTCGGCGATCCGCAGGCCCTGCACAACCTGTCGCGCGCCAGCGGCGGGCTCCTCCAGTATCACGGCGCCGACGCGCGCATCGAGCTCGCCGGCCGCCGGGTCTTCGTCGTGCACTATCACGACTACGGCTACGCGATGGCGTGCACCGGCGACTGGGAGCTGGTGTGCTGCGGGCACTCGCACCAGGCCGAAGCGCGGAAGGTCGCGAGCGTGAAGGGCGACACAACCTGGCTCGTCAATCCCGGGACGGTGGCAGGTCTCGCCGCGCCGGCGACGTGGGCGCTGGGCGATCTCGCGGCGATGCGCTTCGAGCTGCGGGAGCTCGGACGCTAGCCCGCTCGGACGCTAGCCCGCTCGGGCGCGCCCCCCGCGAGCATTCATCGTCTCTATGAGCGCATAGCGAAGATCAAGGCGAGGGCTTGTCACGCGACACTTAGAATCCCCGCCGAAACGGCGAGGAGACAAGAGATGTTCACCAGCAATCCGTTTGCCGAACTTTCGGCGTCCATATCGCCTGCCATCATGCAGGCCTATGTGGTCGTCATGATCGTCCTGGTCGCGGCAGGGACGCTCTTCGACGTCGCGCACAAGGGGAGCGCCAGGTATTTTTTCGATAATTGGCGGAGATCGAGAAGCAAGGGGTCGCAGCAAGTCGGCGGGGGCGAATTGGTGTCGATCGCCATCAAGACCGGCCTCATAGACTTCCTCGCATCCGGGGAATTCTGCAACGCGCGCCGCCGGGTCGCCCATCTCCTGACCATGTACGGCTTCGTGATCTACGTCGTCACCACCGCCGTCATGGTGTTCAGCTACCCGACGCCCGCGACGCCGACGCCCGCCATCCTGCCGCAGCTCTGGTGGCTCGGCGGGCTGATGGTCTGCCTCGGCGGCTATTGGTTCTGGTTCTTCATCCGGGTCGATGTCCTCGCCGAAGGCCATTCCCCGTTCCGCGTCGTGCGCGCGGATCTGTTCATCCTCTCGCTTCTCGCCAGCGTCACGCTGGGCCTCGTCTGGGCCTACGTGCAGACGCGGGGCGGTTCCGGCGCCGGCGTGCTTTTCGGCCTGTACGTCATCGCCACGACGGTGCTGTTCGGTTCGGTGCCGTGGTCCAAGTTCGCCCACATGTTCTTCAAGCCCGCGGCGGCCTTCGAGAAGAGGGTTTCCTACGCGATCGGCTGGAGGAGCAACCTGCCCGCGCCCGCCGACAAGCCCGAGCAGTTCGGCAGTGCCCGCGAACGGCCCCGGCACTACTGATCAGGGAGAGGACGAAACCCATGCCGACTTTCGTTTACATGACCCGGTGCGACGGTTGCGGACACTGCGTCGACATCTGCCCGTCCGACATCATGCACATCGATAAGACCTATCGCCGTGCGTACAACATCGAGCCGAACATGTGCTGGGAGTGCTACTCCTGCGTGAAGGCCTGTCCGCAGCACGCCATCGATTGCCGCGGCTATGCCGACTTCGCCCCGCTGGGCCACAGCGTCCGGGTGCTTCGGGAGGAGGCCAAGGGGACGATTTCCTGGCGGCTCAAGTTCCGCGACGGCCGCGAGAAGAACTTCGAGTCCCCGATCCGGACGACGCCCTGGGGATCGATCAAGGGGCCGGCCGAGTATGAAGCGCCTCGTCCCGAGGATTTCGCGAGGCAGGAACTCGCACACGAACCGGATGCACTGAACATCAAAGGGGGATTGCCCGCGTTGCGCCCGGAGCAGCTCAAGCGGGGAGTCGTCTGATGGGACTGTTCGGAGGCAGGAAGACGGTTTTCGTCGACGCGGACATCCTCGTCATCGGCGGCGGCATGGCCGGCTGCGGGGCAACCTACGAGTCGCGGTACTGGGGGCGCGATCTGAAGATCGTGTGCGTCGAGAAGGCGAACATCGAGCGCAGCGGCGCGGTCGCCCAGGGCCTCTACGCCATCAACTGCTACATGGGCATGCAATGGGGCGAGAACCAGCCCGAGGACCATGTCCGCTACGCCCGTAACGACCTCATGGGCCTGGTGCGCGAGGACCTCGGCTACGACATCGCGCGGCACGTGGACGGCACGGTGCACAAGTTCGAGGAATGGGGCCTGCCGATGATGCGGGACCCCAAGACCGGGCGGTACCAGCGCGAAGGCAAGTGGCAGATCATGATCCACGGCGAAAGCTACAAGCCGATCGTCGCCGAGGCCGCGCGCAAGGCCGCGACCGAGGTCTACAACCGGATCATGGTCACCCACCTGCTGATGGACAAGAGCAAGGCGAACCGGGTCGCCGGCGCCGTCGGGTTCAATGTCCGGACGGGCGATTTCCATGTGTTCCGCGCGAAGGCCGTCATCGTCGCCGCCGGCGGTGCGTCGCACATCTTCAAGCCACGCGCCGTGGGCGAGGGCATGGGGCGGACCTGGTATGCGCCCTGGAGCAGCGGGTCGTGCTACGCGCTTCCGATCCAGGTCGGCGCCAAGATGACGCAGATGGAGAACCGCATCGTCCTGACCCGCTTCAAGGACGGCTATGGCCCCGTCGGCGCCTACTTCCTCCATCTGAAGACGTACACGCAGAACGGCTATGGCGAGGAGTACGAGAAGAGGTGGTACGAAGACACCAAGGCTATGGTGGGCGACTACGTCGACCATCACCCGGTGCCGACCTGCCTGCGCAACCACGCCCTCCTCAAGGAGGTCGCGGCCGGCCGCGGTCCCATCCGCATGGTGACCATGGAGGCCTTCCAGGATCCCCACAAGGAGACCGTCGGCTGGGAGAACTTCCTCGGCATGACGATCGGGCAAGCGGTCGTCTGGGCGTCGCAGAACATCGACCCCAAGCACATCAACCCCGAGCTGACCACGTCCGAGCCTTACGTCATGGGCTCTCACGCCACCTGTTCCGGCGCGTGGGCGAGCGGACCGGAAGACTATGCTCCTGCGGAATATCAGTGGGGCTACAACCGCATGATGACGGTCGACGGGCTCTTCGGCGCCGGCGACACAATCGGCGGCACCGCCCACAAGTTCTCGTCAGGGTCGTTCACGGAAGGCCGGATCGCCGCCAAGGCGGCGGTCAAGTACGTAATGGACATGGGGAAAACGCAGCCCCAGGTCAGCGAACAGGAATATCGCGACCTCGAGAAGGTGATCTACCAGCCGCTGGAGAACTACCGGGTCGGCCGCAACGAGATCGTGGCCGGAACCGTATCGCCGAGTTATCTTCTGCCGATCCATGGTCTTCAGCGCCTCGAGAAGATCATGGACGAATACGTCGGCGGCATCAGCACCAACTACATGACGAACGGCGTGCTGCTCAACCGCGGACTCGAGTTGCTGGGCATGCTGAGGGAAGACATGGCCCATATGGGCGCCGAAGACCTGCACCAGCTTCAGCGCACGTGGGAGCTGCACCACCGGCTATGGGCCTCGGAGTCCGTGACCCATCACACGCTGTTCCGCGAGGAGACGCGGTGGCCGGGGTATTACTATCGGGGCGATCACATGAAGCTGGATGATGAGAACTGGCATTGCTTCACCCTGTCCCGCTACGACCGCAATACCGGCAAGTGGGACCTGGAGAAGGCGCCGGTCTACCACATCATCGACTGACCAGGCGGGCCGGGCGGCGAGTTGTTGCGAACGTGACCCCTCAGGTCGTGCCGCTCCTCGACCCGAAAAGCAAACGGGCTCAGCGGGCCGAGTGGCCCACGAGCTTCACCTCGACCTTCTCCCCCGCCGCCAGGCCCGAGTAGTACTCGCGCAGGATGTCGAGCACCTCGGGGCGGCTGAACTCGGCCGGCACCTCGGCGCCCTCCGAGAGCCACTTCCGCAGCTTCGTTCCCGACACGAGCAGCCGGTCCGCGTCCGCGTGGGGGCAGGTCCGGCCCGAGGCCATGCCGCCGCACTTGTAGCACCAGAAGGTCCAGTCGATCTTCAACGGCCGCGTCTCGAGCGCGTCCTTCGGGATCTCGTCGAAGATCCGGTGCGCGTCGAACGGGCCGTAGTAGCTCCCGACCCCGGCGTGGTCGCGGCCGACGATGAGGTGCGAGCAGCCGTAGTTCTGCCGGAACAGGGCGTGGAGCAGCGCCTCCCGCGGGCCCGCATAGCGCATGTCCAGCGGATACCCCGCATGGATCACGGTGTCCCTGCGGAAGTACTTCGCGAGCAGCGCCTCGATCGCCCGTGCGCGCACGTCGGCGGGAATGTCGCCGGGCTTGAGCTGCCCGAGCAGCGAGTGGACCAGGACCCCGTCGCACGTTTCGATCGCCACCTTGGCGAGATACTCGTGCGACCGGTGCATCGGATTGCGCGTCTGGAACGCCGCCACCTTCGACCAGCCGAGCGCTTCGAACCTGGCGCGGGTCTCGGCCGGCGTCATGAACAGCTCGCCGTAGCGCGCCCTGAAGCCGCCGTCGGAGAGCACCTGCACCGGGCCGGCGAGGTTCACTTCGCCCTGCTGCATGACCATCGCCACGCCCGGATGTGCCGGGTCCGCGGTCCTGAAGACCGACATGCACTCGTGAGCCTTGTCGATACGGTATTTTTCCGTGACCTTCATCACGGCGAGAAGGCTGCCGTCATCCGGATCGGCGAGTGCGATCTCCGTCCCGGCGGCGATGGCATCGGCCGCGGTCTTGTCGGTCGAAAGCGTGATCGGGATCGGCCAGAACACGCCGTCCGCCGTACGGCATCCGTCGCACACGGCTTGCCAGTCGGCACGGGTCATGAAGCCCTCGAGCGGCGTGAAACCGCCGATGCCGAGCATGATCAGGTCGCCCTTTTCCCGGGAGGTGACCTGCAGCCTGCGAAGCGTCTGCGCGCGTCGATGTTCCTCCGCTGCGCGCCCGCCTTCCACCCGCAGGGCCCGCAGCCCGCGGCCGCCGTGCGGCGATACCAGACCGGACATAGGCGTAGGTCGAAATATCCTTATAACCGACCGCTACGCTAGCACGCCGTATCCGCTGGCCCCACGAAAATCCTGATACCGCGATAAGTGTCCTGGTTAAGTACGCCCCCGTCCCCGAGCGTCACCTTGATGCCGCACCGGCACGAGCGCGAGCTCAGCAGGCCTTCGGAAGGTGCGCGGTTGCCGGATCCGACATGTCGTGGTCGTAGACCTTCATTTTCGCGGCCACACACCCGTCGATATACCGGCGCAGCGCCTCGTCGCGATGGCCGAGGGAGAGTCCCTCCCGCGTGCAGATCATCGCGAAGACCGCGCGCGCATTGTCGCCGTCCGCGGCGATCGGCGCCGCGTAAGCGAGGCCGGCTAGCGCCATGAGCATCGCCACGGTCTTCATGCGGGCAGTCTACTCTCGGGAATGCACGCCGATCCAGCGCCGTTCGACGGCCACTAGCGGCGTGTTGCCCCTCACTGTTCGGCATATCGAACTGCCGAAAGCTTCTTTCACAGGCGACGCGCCGCCGGGCAGAATCCGCCGCTGAGCCGTTGCGGGTCCGGCGCCGTTTCCACAGGCGCGCCTCGTTTCCGCACGAAACACTCGCAGCGTGGTGCCTTCGAATGCCGCAAGCGCACAATGAGAAGCGACAACGAGTTAGACCGGTCACCGGCAATGGCACGGTTAATGCACTGCTCTTCGCGATTACGGGGCGAAGAACCCCGGACCAGCGGCCCGGCGCCGCACACCGAAGGAGGATCCATGGCGAGCGACACGCGACTGCGTTCCCTGCCGAAACGAACCCTGCTGACCAGAGAGGACGAAGTGAGACTCGAGTCCGAGGACCGGCGCGCGTTTCTCCGCAAGAGCGCTGCCCTTGCCGGCGGCGCGCTCGCCGCCGGTGGCGTCGCGTCGACCGGGCGCACGGCCCCGCTCCCGGTTCCCCCCACGGCGCAGGAGATGGGCCGGCCGATCCCGCCGGCGATGTATGGCATGCCGTCCAAGTACGAGGCGCACGTCGCACGGCGCCGGACCGACGTCCTCGTCAACCGGCAGAACTGGTCCGACTGGAGCATGACGCCGCTCCAGCACCAGTACGGCATCATCACCCCGAACGGCCTGATCTACGAGCGCCACCACGCCGGCACGCCGGACATCGATCCGAAGAGCCACAAGCTGGTCATCCACGGCATGGTGCGGCAGCCGCTGGTCTTCTCGATGGCGGACCTGATGCGGTACCCGACCGTGTCGCGGTTCTACTTCCTCGAGTGCTCGGGCAACGGCCTCACCGACTGGCTGAAGCCCGCCTCGACCACCGTGCAGCAGACGCACGGGCTCCTGTCGGGCGCGCAGTGGACCGGGATCCCGGTGTCGTGGCTGCTCGACGAGGTGGGCGTGCAGCCCGGGGCGAAGTGGCTCGCCTTCGAAGGCGCCGACGGCTCGAACCACACGCGCTCGATGCCGATCGAGAAGGTGCTCGACGACTGCCTGCTCGTGTACGCGTCGAACGGCGAGATGCTGCGCCCCGAGAACGGCTACCCGCTGCGCCTGCTGGTCCCCGGCTGGGAGGGGAACGTCTCGGTCAAGTGGCTGCGCCGCATCAAGGTGGGCGATCAGCCGTGGCACTTCCGCAGCGAAACGGCACGCTATACCGATCCGATGCCGCAGGGCAAGTGGCGCCAGTTCAGCTTCGAGATGGAGTGCAAGTCCGTGATCACCCGTCCCTCGGGCGGCATGAAGCTCGGCGCGCCGGGCTGGTACGAGATCCAGGGCCTCGCCTGGTCGGGCAACGGCCGCATCACCGCGGTCGACGTCACGCTCGACGGCGGCCGGAACTGGCAGGAGGCGACGCTCGACCAGCCGGTGCTGGATAAGTGTCTCAGCGAGTTCCGCTTCCGGTGGAACTGGAACGGCAGCCCGGCGGTGATCGCGAGCCGCGCGGTCGACTCCACCGGCTACGTCCAGCCGACGGTAGCCGACCTGCAGAAGACCCGCGCGATCGTCGGATTCGTGCAGCACCACAACGCCGTCCAGCCCTGGTCCGTGGCGGCGAACGGGGAGGTGAAAAATGCGATCCCGGGCTGAGCTCGCCTGTCTCGTCGCGGTCGCGCTCGCGGCCGCCGGCTGCGCGCAGATGCAGCACACCGCATCGACCCCGGCGAAGCCGGCAGCCGGTTACGGCAAGCCGATCAGCGAGGCGGACATCGCGCCGTGGAACATCGACATCCGGACCTCCGACGGGCGCGGGCTGCCGGCCGGGAGCGGCACCGTGGCGCAAGGGAAGAGCATCTACGACGCCAAGTGCGTGGCGTGCCACGGCGCGGACGCGAAGGGCGGTCCGGTCTACGGCGCGATGGTGGGCGGGATCGGGTCGTTCACCACGAACGCGCGCGTCCTGACGCCCGGCAGCATGTACCCGTACGCGCCGATCCTGTTCGACTACATCCGGCGCACCATGCCGATGGACCGGCCGCTCAGCCTGACGCCGAACGAGGTCTATGCGCTGTCGGCGTACATCCTGAACTTGAATGGCCTCGTGCCGGCCAACGCGGTAATGGACGCGAAGACGCTGCCGGCGGTCCAGATGCCGAACCGGAACGGGTTCATCCGCGACGACCGGCCGGACGCCAAGGCGGGGCGCTGCATGACCGGCTGCAAGTAGCCGCGCGGGCCGCGAGCGGCGACCGGCCGAGAGACTCGACCGGTCGCCGTTTCGCTTTGGTGGCGGGCGGATGCCTGTTTCCTGCGGAAACACGAGCCGCGTCAGGAGGCTACGGTTCGCGCGGCATATCCGCGACATATCGATCGAAAAATTAGTGATTTAAGCCCGACGCGTAGCGTGGCACAGAATCTGCGTCTGGGATCTAAGATTCGCCTATCTAAGATCAGGAGCACCGCACATGGCCAAGACCGCAGCCGATTGGGCCGCCCGACCGAAATTCCCGGCGACGCACTATGTCGACTCGCGGATCTATACCGACGACGCGATCCTCGCGGAGGAGCGCGAGAAGCTCTTTCGCCCGAGCTGGATCATCGCCTGCCACGAGTCGGAGGTCCCGAACGCCTTCGACTACCGGCTCTGCACCCATCCCGCCGGCGTGCCGCTGATCGTCGTGCGCGGCGACGACTCGAAGGTGCGCACCTTCTACAACATCTGTCCGCACCGCGGAAACACGATCCTGTACGACCCCGCCGGCAATGCGAAGCGGATGACCTGCATCTTCCACCAGTGGTCGTTCGACACCCGCGGCAGCTGCGTCGACATCTCGCGCAGCGAACAGGGCTACCAGGATCGCTACGGCACGGAGGACGCGGGCCTGCGGGAGGTACGGACCGAGGTCGCGCACGGCGGGTTCGTGTGGGTGAACCTGGACGATGGCGCGATGTCGCTGCGGGAGTTCGTCGGCGACGCGTTGGACATCCTCGAGCCGTACATGCAGGAGCCGATGGAAGTGTTCCACTTCCACAAGGCGGTCGTGCAGACGAACTTCAAGCTCTGGCACGACACCAATAGCGAGTTCTATCACGACTATCTGCACTATTTCAATCGCATCACCGGCATGCTGCAGCCCGGCTACTTCGAGCGGAAGTACACCGCCTTTCCGAACGGTCACGCGACCGTCGGCTCGATGAGCATCCAGTACGACAAGTACGAGGGCAGCAAGGAGCGCGCGGTCGGCTGGCCGGGCCTCGCGCCCGGCGGCTGGTACATGGTCGACCTCTTTCCGGGCATGACGTACAACCTGCGCACGTCGGTGATGCGCATCGACACTTCGACCCCGCTGGGGCCGAACAAGGTGCTGATCGAGTTCCGCGGCCTGGGGCTCAAGCGCGACACGCCCGCCGAGCGGGCCCAGCGCGTCTTCGACCACAACACGATCTGGGGCCCGTTCGGCCGCAACCTGCACGAGGACCTCCTCGGGGTGCACGGCCAGGGGCGCGCGATGCGTGAAGGCACCGACTCGCGCTGGGTGATCCAGGGGCGCGAGGAGGGGAGCACGATCCACGACGAGGTCGGCATGCGCCACTACTACGCGGAATGGAGCCGGCGCATGGGACGCCCGTCGTACGACCCGGACGCGAAGGGGAAGCCGGCGCGCGCCGCTGCCTAAGGGAGGGGCATGATGGCAACCCTCGAGCAGCGCCAGGCGGTCGAGGAGCTCGTCTACCGCACCTGTCTCGCGCTCGACGCGAGGGACTGGAGCACGTTCCTCGATCTCTGCGACCCGGCGTTCCGTTACACGATCAGCACCTACAGCCCGGAGATCCGCAAGGACATGATCTGGCTGGACCACAGCAAGGACGGCATGACGACGCTGTTCACGAACCTTCCCAAGCACAACAGCGATCACTCGCCGCTCACCCGCCACGTCACCGTCTACACCGTCGACGTGAACGACGCAAAGGGGGAGGCGGACGTGGTGTCGGCGCTCCAGGTGTTCAAGACCGCGCTCGACGGCGGCGCCACCGAGCTCTTCGCGGTAGGTCGCTTCCACGACACCGTGAAGTTGAGCGGTGGCAGCTCGAGGCTGCTCAGACGCAACGTGCGGCTCGACACCCGGCTGCTGGGATTCGGCTATCACATCCCTTTCTGACGGCGGCGCCGACGATGCGCGTCCAGGTCAACGCCCGCAACCGCGCCTACGCCTTCGAGGGCGAGCCGGGCGAGAAGATCCTGTACGCGGGGCTGCGCTCGCGGATCGATCTGCCGTACGAGTGCGGGACGGGGACCTGCGGGACCTGCAAGGCGCGGCTCGTCGACGGCCGGGTCGAGGACGGCTGGCCGGAGGCTTCCGGACGCAAGTACCTCAAGGCGCCCGGCGAGTTCCTGATGTGCCAGTGCGCGCCGGCAGGCGACATCACCGTGGAAGTGGCGAGTTTCGTCTATGCGATGGATTCCGGGGCCTGTCCTGTGCTCTCCGTGGGCGGCGTGGTTGCGGGCGCGCGGAATCTCACCGACGACGTCATCGCGCTCGAGTTCGCGCTCGAGCGCCCGCTCGACTTCGACGCGGGGCAGTTCATGGCGGTAACGGTGCCGGGCGTGCCCGGGTTCCGCGGCTACTCGATGGTCAACTTCGACCGGCGGGCGCGCAAGCTCGACTTCGTCCTCAAGAAGAAGCCGGGCGGCGGCGTGTCGGAGTGGCTGTTCGGGCGCGCGCCGGAGGCGGCCCGAATCGGCCTCTTCGGCCCGCTCGGGAGGGCCACCTTCCACCCGAGTCTCGGCAAGAACCTCCTGTGCATCGCAGGCGGCACCGGTATCGCCGGCATGATGTCGATCCTCTCCCGGGCCTGCCAGGAACAATATTTCACTCAGTTTCGCGGCGACGTGTTTTTCGGCGTGCGGACGATGGCAGACGCGTTCTACCTCGGCGAGCTCGCGGCGTTCCGGCGCGAGTTTCCCGAGAAGCTCGCCATCACCGTCGCGCTCTCGGACGAGGACGTGCCGGCGTCGGCGGCTCGCGAGCACCCGCTGCTCCGCTTCGACCGCGGGCTGGTGCACGAAGTCGCGAAGCAAGCGATGCAGGGCCGATTCCAGAACGTGCGGGCGTACCTGGCGGGGCCGCCGCCGGCAGTGGACGCGGCGATCCGCTTCCTGCTGCTCGAGGCGAAGCTCACGGCCGACAACATCCGTTACGACAAGTTCACCTGATGGGGAAACGGTTCGTCTGCCGAGCAGGAGAGATCCCGGCGAACGGCATGCGGGAGTGCGAGGCCGAGGGCGGGCTGAAGCTCCTCGTCGCCAGCGCGGGCGGTGAGTTCTACGCCTATCAGGCGATCTGTCCGCATCAGGACGTGCCGCTTTGCGAAGGCCTCTACGACGGCGCGATCCTCACCTGCCACATGCACCTCTGGCAATGGGACATCCGCAGCGGCTCGCCGGTCGGCCTGGCGGAGACGCCGCTCGAGCGCTACGACCTGTCGATCGAGGGCGATGCGCTCTACGTCGCGTCGAAGAGTGCGCTCGACGTCGGCGCGCTCTTCACCGGCGCCTCCGAGGCGACGCTCGCGGCGCTCGCGGCCCTCGCGCGACGCGAAGAGTACGATCAGGGTGCGGCGATCTACGTCGTCGGCGACCCGGCCGGCGACTTCTTCGTGCTCGATTCGGGCCGCGTCGAGTTCCGGATCGGACGCGACGAGCGCACCAGCCCCGCCGGGTTCATGCTGCGCAAGGGCGAGGTGTTCGGATGGGCGGCGCTGCTCGACAGCCACCCGCGCCGGATTGCGAGCGCGCGCTGCCTCGAGCGGTCGGCGGTGCTGCGGATCGACGGGAAGCGAACGCTCAGGGCGCTCGAGGCGGATCCGGCCTCGGGCTATCTCGTGATGAAGCGGCTCTCGGCGCTGATCGCGCGCTATCTCGCCGAGCCCGGAGCGAAGTGACGGAGGGGAGCGCGAAACGGTAGCGACAGGCGGAAACAAGAGCTCAACGATCCGCAGGCGGCATCGAAGTGCCGTTGCAATACTCACTAAAGGAGGAAGTCATGAAAGCAGCAGCTGCACTCCGCTGGGCGCTGGCGGTGCTCGCACCCCTCGCCCTGATGACCGGGTTCGCGCACGCGCAGGACGACTACGGCAAGCCCGGCGGGCCGGTCAAGATCACGGTCGGCTACCAGCCCTACTACACGCAGTCGTGGTCGGGCGTGGTGATGCGCGGCAAGAAGTTCTACGAGAAGTACCTGCCGAAGGGCTCCCAGGTCGAGTTCCAGATCGGCCTGCAGGGCGCGATCATCGTCAACAACATGCTCGCCGGGAAGCAGTCGATCGGCTACATGGGCGACATGCCGGCGATCGTGTCGACGACCAAGACCGAGACCGCGGACATCCGGCTGGTCGCGAGCCTGGGGCTCGGCTTCGACCAGTGCAACATCTTCCTCGCGCGGAACGACGCGCCGCAGTTCGCCACGCCGAAGGACTTCATCAAGTGGCTCGACGGGAAGACGGTCGCCGTGCCGAAGGGCAGCTGCACCGACCGGTTCGCGCAGGCGACGTTCAAGAAGGAGGGCGTGAAACCGAAGGAGTACCTGAACCAGAATATCGAGGTGATCACCTCCAACTTCCGCGCCGGCAAGATCGACGCGGCGGTGATTTGGGAGCCGACCGCCTCGCGCCTGGTGCAGGAAGGCCTCGCGCGCCGCGTCGCATCGGGCGCGAGCGTGCAGGAGAACGACGGCGGCTTCCTCGCCATGCGCGCCGACCTGATCAAGGCCCGGCCCGACGTCGTGAAGGGCTGGCTGCAGGCGGAGCTCGACGCGCAGCTCTTCCTCGCCGATCCGAAGAACGCCGCCGAAGTGATCAAGATGGCGAAGGAGCAGACCACCGGCTTCTCCGAGCGGGCGCTCTGGTACTCCCTCTACGGCACCTACCCGCAGGCCTCGGGCGGCTGGCCGGTGCGGAACCAGCTGCCCTACACGTTCACGCCGGAAGCACGCGAGCTGATCAAGCGCGCGGCGGCGTTCCTGCACTCGATCAAGAGCATCAACGTCGAGCAGGTCCGCCCCGAGGCGATCGAGGCGAGCTGGACCGAGCAGGTGCTGAAGGAGCGCAACATCAAGGCGCCGATCGGCGAAGTGAAGGGCCTCCCCGACGGCCAGGCGCCGAAGTGACCAGCCGGACCGGCCGTCCGGCGCGCATGCGCCGGACGGCGTGACGTTCCCCTCTCGCGAGGGGTTACGGAGAGGGGGATGGAGCTAACGCTCAACCAGACCGCGCAGGACGCCGACCTCGACGTCCTGCGCGCCACCACCCCGTTCCGCGACGCGCCGGACGCCCTGCTTCGCACGATCACGTCGATCGCGCGGCGCGCACGCCACGCCGCCGGCGAGCGCGTCTATACCGCGGGCGACGATGCGGACGACATCTTCATCGTTGTGTCGGGGATAGTCGAGCACGTCTTCACACCGGAGGTCGGGGCGCGCGACCCGCTCAAGCGGATGACGGGTGGCGGCGTCTTCGGCTGGGCCGGACTGCTGCTCGGCCAGACGAAGCGGCTCGCGACGGTCACGGCGTCCGAGCCGACGGAAGTGTTGCGCATCGGCGCCGAGGAGCTGGTGAAGGTGCTCGAGTCGGACGCCGCTGCGGGCAACGCGGTGATGGAGCGGTTCGCGTCGATGATCACGCGCGAGTTCACCGTGCCCGAGCTGCTGGCGCAGGTTAGACGCCTGTCCGGCCGGCCGCAACCCGAGGAGATGACGACCCTCGGGCTCACGATGTACCGCCTGTCGCTGTGGCTGAAGAGCCCGCGCCCGTACCTGATGGTGGTCGGGTTCGCGCTCTTCCTCGGCTTCTGGTACCTCTCGGTCGAGGTGTGGCGACTCCCGCGCTTCAAGGAAATGCCGGGCATCACCGCGGTGATCAAGGAGTGGCTGAGCCCCAACCCGACCTACGGGCTCTCCTTCTACACCGCCGAGTACTATCAGCACATCGGGATGTCGGTCTGGCGCGTGGCACAGGCGTTCTTTCTCGCCACGGCGCTCGGCGTGCCGTTCGGACTCTTCCTCGGCTGGTCGCGCAAGTTCAAGGAGTACGTGTTCCCGGTGTTCGAGCTGCTGCGGCCGATCCCGATCCTCGCCTGGGTGCCGCTCGCGATCGTGATGTTCATCGCCACCGAATCGGCGGTGGTGTACCTCGCGTTTCTCGCCGCGTTCTTCGCCACCGCGCTCAACACCATGCTCGGCGTCGAGTCGATCGACGAATCGTACGTCCGCGCCGCGTCCTGTCTCGGGGCGAAGAAGTCGCAGGTGTTCCGGCACGTCATCCTGCCCGGCGCCCTGCCGTTCATCTTCACCGGGCTGCAGATCTCGATCGGGGTGTCGTGGTTCTCGCTCGTGGCGGCCGAGATGGTGTCCGGCCAGTACGGCCTCGGGTACGTGATCAACACCTCGTACATGATGGTGCGCTACCCGACGATCGTGATCGGGATGATCACCCTCGGAGTCGTCGGCTACGTGACGAGCGCCATGGTGCGCATCGCCGGCGACTACCTGATGGAGTGGCGCGTGCGCGAGCTCGCGCTCGCCGAACGCTGATGGACCTCCGCGCACCCGAGCCGGGCGGCCCCGCAGTGACCCGCGGCCACATCCTGATCGACGACGTCGTCAAAGTCTACGACCCGGAGGGCGCGGCAGTGATGGCAGTCGACCACTGCTCACTCGACATCGACGCCGGCGAGATCTGCATGATCGTCGGGCCGTCCGGCTGCGGAAAGACGACGCTCCTCAACGCAATCGCCGGCTTCCACGACATCACCTCGGGCACGATCCTCCTCGACGGCGCGGTGCTGTGCTCAAAGGAGCGGCCGAAGGCCGAGCCGGGTCCGGACCGCATCGTCGTGTTCCAGAACGGCGCGCTCTTCCCGTGGAAGACCAACCTCGACAACGTGGTCTTCGGGCCGGTGATGCAGGGCAAGCTCACCCCGAAGGAGGCGGTCGACAAGGGCCGCGCGATGATGGCGGACGCCGGCCTCGCGGGAGTCGAGCTGAACTACCCGGGCGAGGTCTCGTCCGGGATGCGGCGCCGGGTGGAGATCGTCCGGGCGCTCATGAACGACCCGAAGGTGCTGCTGCTCGACGAACCGTATCGCGCCCTCGACTCGCTGACGAAGAGCGTGATGCACGAGGCGCTGCTCGAGATCTACTACAAGAACAAGGTGACGATCTTCTTCATCACGCACGACCTGGAGGAGGCGATCTTCCTCGGCCACAAGGTGGCGATCATGACCACGCGCCCCTGCAAGCCGAAGAAGGTGCTGACGGTCGACATCCCGCATCCGCGCGACTACGGCGTGCTCACCTCGAAGCGCTTCCGCGAGCTGATCGAGGAGACCAACGACGCAGTCCACGAGGAAGCGCTCAAGGCCTTCCAGGCCGGGGAGAAGGAGGGTTGAGCGTGGCGACAAGGCTGAACAAGATCCTGACGAGCTCGGTGTTCTGGCGCGGGGTGATCTCGATCGTTCTCTTCCTCGTGCTGTGGGAGCTCGGCGCGCGGTCGAAGCAGTGGATGGCACCCGAGTACTTCGCGCCGCTCAAGGCCTTCCTCGGCGCGCTGGGGTTCAAGAAGGACTACCTGCCGTGGATCGGCGTGGTGCCGGCGCCGAGCGCGGTCCTGGCGGCGTGGACGGACGTGCTCACCTCCGCCGGCTACTGGACGAGCTGGTACATGAGTTTCTTCCGCGTGATGGGCGGCTTCATCGCGGCGATGCTGATCGGCATCCCGTTCGGGCTCGCGCTGGCGGTCAGCCGGACGGCGTACGGCACCCTCTTCCCGACCTTCGAGGTGCTGCGCCCGATCCCGCCGCTCGCGTGGGTGCCGGCCTCGATCATCTTCTGGCCGACGCAGGAGCTGTCGATCACGTTCGTCACGTTCCTCGGCGCCTTCTACACCATCGTGATCAACGTGCTCGGCGGGGCAAGATCGATCGACCAGCGCTACTTCCAGGCCGCGCAATCGATGGGCTCGTCCTCCTGGGACATCTTCCGGCGGGTGATCCTGCCCGGCACGCTGCCGTCGATCGTCGTCGGCTCCGCGGTCGGCATGGGGATCACCTGGGAGGTGGTCGTGGCCGCCGAGATGATTTCCGGCGGCGGGAGTCAGGCCGCGGGCGGCGGCGGCGGCCTCGGATTCTTCATCTGGAACTCCTACGTCGGCGGCTCGTACGAGCAGATCGTGGTCGGCATGATCTCGATCGGGATCGCCGGCTACCTTTCGAGCGAGCTGCTGCGCGCGCTCGGGAAGTACGTGACGCCGTGGTTAAGGGTCCGCTGACGTGACCGCCCTCGCCGATCGGATCCACCCGGCGATTAACGCCGGCGAGCTCGTCGTCAGCGGCGTCTCCAAGAGCTACGGCGCGACGCAGCTGCGCAAGGAGGTCGTGGGCGACTGCTCCTTCACAATCGAGCGCGGCAAGCTCACGGTGATGATCGGGCCCTCGGGCTGCGGCAAGAGCACGATCATCCGCCTGCTTGCCGGCTTTGAGCGGCCGACGGCGGGCACCGTCGCCCTCGACGGCCAGCCGGTGACCGGCCCCGATCGCGACCGGCTGGTGGTGTTCCAGGAGACCGCCCTCTTCCCGTGGATGACCACCTACGACAACATCCTCTACGGTCCGCGCGCGCGCGGCGAGGTCACGAAGCAGGCGGTCGACCTGGCCGAGTTCCTGCTCGCCAAGGTCGGGCTGCAGGACTTCCGGGACAAGTATCCCGGCCAGCTCTCCGGCGGCATGCAGCGCCGCGCCGAGCTCGCGCGGGCGATGGTCAACAACCCGAAGGTGATGATCCTCGACGAACCGTTCCGCGGCCTCGACGCGATGACGAAGGAGCTGATGTGGGAGTACTACGCGCGGCTGTTCGAGGAGTACCACCGCACCAACTTCTTCGTCACCACCGACATCGACGAGGCGGTCTACCTCGCCGACCGCCTCCTCATCATGTCCAACACCCCGACCCAGGTGCGCGCGGTGGTCGAGGTCGATCTCCCGCGCCCGCGACGGCTGTCGGACCTCGTCGAGAGCGACCGTGCGAACGAGATCAAGCGCGAGGCGCTCTCGATCCTGCATGCCGAGGCGATGCGCTCGTTCGCGCGCGGCAGCAAGGCCGCGGCGGACTTCGTCGACGCCTATCTCAAGCGCGCGAATCGGAGCTGACGACCGGCGGTCCGATGGAGCTCATGTTCACCCGTCCAGCCGTCATCGGCCTCGCGATCGCCGGCGCAGTCCTCGCGGCCCTCGCGTCCGCGCTCCAGGTCAGGGGCAAAGTGAGCCCGGAGCGCGCCCGGCAGCTGAACCTCACCGGCTACGTGCTGATGGGGCTCAGCATGGCGCTCTTCATCACGATCGGGCTGCGCGGCGGAGCACCATGACCGCCCGGCTGAGCGACGGCGTCGCAATCATGTTTCACCAGGCACCCGCGGCAGTTTCGTTTCGCAGCAGCCGCTCGCTTGCATCCGGCCCGGGGCGCGTAGGTTCAAGCGCCGCCGCGAGCGGATCGTGACCGGCACAGGATTTGCTGCTCGAAGCCATTGCTCGACGTCCACCGACCCTCAGGAGGAAAGATCCATGTCCGACAAGCCCGCCGCGCCTGCGCGCAAGAAGGTCACCATCCCGATGCTGATGGAGAAGATGAAGAAGAATGAGCCGATCGTGCAGCTCGCGGTGTACGACTACGAGACCGCGATCGTCGCCGACCGGGTCGGCATCGACATCCTCTGCGTGTCCGACACCGGCGGGATGGTGCTCTTCGGCCACGAGGACACGACCTCGGTCTCGTTCGAGGAGGTCATGTTCATGGCGCAGGCCGTCAAGCGCGGCTCGAAGTTCGGCCTGCGCATGGTCGACATGCCGTACATGAGCTTCCACCTCTCGCCGATGCAGGCGGTGGACAACGCGGCGAAGTACGTCTCGCAGGGCGGCGCCGAGGTGATGAAGTGCGAGGGCAACAAGCACCACGCGAAGAACATCGAAGCGATCATCAAGGCCGGCATCCCGGTGCAGGGCCACATCGGCATCACCCCGATGCGCATGCCGCAGCTCGGCGGGTTCTTCGCCCAGGGCAAGACTGCCGATCGCGCGAAGGAGTTGGTCGACGACGCCTGGGCCATGGTCGATGCCGGCTGCTTCTCGATCATGTGCGAGGTGACGACCTCGGAGGTGTGCGAGTACCTCGCCGAGACGCTGCCGGTGCCGGTGGTCAGCCTCGGGGCCGGCAACCGGGCCCACGGCGTGCACATCATCGGGTCGGACCTCTTCCACCTGTACGAGAAGCACACGCCGCGGCACTCCAAGATGTACGCCGACCTGGTGCCGATCATCGAGAAGGGCCTCGCGGACTACCGCGACGACGTGCGCGCGCGCCGCTACCCCGGCCCCGAGCACACCGTCTTCATGAAAGAGGACGAGCTCGCGCGCTTCCGCGACCTGGCGGGCTGGAAGAAGAAGTGATGTCCCTCGCTGCGACCGCGCCCGGGGACCTCGAGGTCCTCGGGCAGGCGCGCTTTTTCTCCGGGATCGACCCAGCGCAGCTCGCGCGGCTCGCCGCGCTGGCGCGGCTCGAGCGCTACCCGGCCGACACGCGGATCTACACGCTCGGCGACCCGGCCGAGGACTTCTATGTCCTCGCCGAGGGAATGGTCCGCTTCACGCTCGGCATCGGCCGCCGCGAGACCTCGGCGGGCGAGATCATGCGCCGCGGCGACGTCTTCGGCTGGGCGGCGCTCGTCGAGACGACGCAGCGCCGGATCGCGACCGCGTACTGCCTCACGCCCTGCGCCGTGATCGCGCTCCCCGGCACCGGCCTGGTCGCCTTGATGGACGCCGACCACGGTCTCGGGTACGCGCTGATGAAGCAGCTCTCGATCCTCCTCACCAGCGAGCTGAAGAGCTTCGCCGCCGGCTGAAGCGAAGCCCCGGCCGCGTTCTTGACGACCTACGTTCTGCTCGCCCTCGCTGCGGCTGCGGTCGGCCTGTTCATCGGCACGGTCGGGGTCGGCGGCATCCTCCTCATTCCCGCCCTCGCGTACGTCGGCGGCCTGACGGTCCATACCGCGGCCGCCACCGCGCTCTTCACGTTCGCGTTCACCGGCCTCCTCGGCACCCTCCTCTTCCAGCGTCGCGGCTCGATCGACTGGCGCATCACCGTCCCGGTCGGCGTGGGTGCGATCGTCTTCAGCGTGCTCGGCGCCTGGGCGAGCTCGCGCATCGACGCGCGGCCGCTGGCGCTGATCATCGCCGCGATCATCGTGCTTGCCGGCGGATACCTCCTTCTGCCGGGGCGCAAGCGTGAGGTCTTCCGCGACGGCCGCTCGCACGCCGAGCAGCTGATGCTGCTCGGCATCGGGGCCGTCTCGGGGTTCGGCTCCGGGCTCTCCGGCGCCGGCGGCCCGCTGTTCTCGGTGCCGATGATGGTGCTCGCCGGCTTCGTCCCGCTCGCTTCGGTAGGCACGAGCCAGGTCCTCCAGATCGTCGCCGCGGCCTTCGGCACCGCGGGCAACCTCGCCTACGGACACATCGACTTCGCCGTGGCCGGCTGGATCACGGCGTTCGAGCTGGCGGGCGTGGTGGCCGGCGTCCGCCTCGCGCACGCCGTCGGGGTCGAAACGCTGCGCCGGCTCGCGGCAGGGCTCTGCATCGCCGTCGGCGCGCTCATGCTGTGGCGCAACTTCTAGCGCCGCTCTGGGAGGGCTTCCGCCGGCGCGGCGTAGGCCTCGCCGCGCCCACGGACGGGACCCTGGTCCCGAGGACGTTCGGCGACGCGACCGCCGAGCATCTCGCAACCCGCCGCGGGTGCGGGCTGTTCGACTTCTCGTTCATGGGCCATTTCGAGATCGCCGGTCGGAACGCGCGTCGCGCCGTCGGGCATCTCCAGACCCGCAGCGTCGGGTCGCTTGCGCCCGGCAGGCTCGCCTACACGCTCCTCCTCCGCCACGACGGCACGGTGCTCGTCGACGCGACGGCGTGGTGCCTCGCGCCCGATCGCTGGTGGCTCTTCACCGGTTGCCGAGCCGACCTTGCCGTCATCGCCGAGACCGCCGGCGCAGGGCACGTTCGCGATCTCTCGGGCGCGCACGCAGTGCTTGCGCTGCAGGGCCCGGCCTCGGCCCGGGTTCTCGACCGGCATCTCGACGCGTCGCCGCGGATCGGCTATTTCGCGTTCCGCGAAACGACGGTCGCCGGCACGCCGGTCGTGATCGGCCGGCTCGGCTACTCCGGGGAGCTCGGTTACGAGCTCGTCGTCCCGGCGGACGCGGCGCCGGCGCTGTGGCAGCGGCTCGCCGCGGACGCCGAGGTGCGGGAATGCGGCTTCGAGGCGGCCAACAGCCTGCGCATCGAATCGGGCTTCATTCTGTTCACGAACGAGCTGGCGAGGCCGGCCGATCCGTTCACGCTCGGGCTCGGGCGGCTGGTGTCGTTCGACCACCGACCGTTCGTCGGCGCCGATTCGCTCCGTGCGCTCCTGCGGCGCGGGCCAGAGCGGCGCCTCGTCGGCCTCGCGCCCGTCGTTCAGGAGCGGCGCCCCCGCTCGTCGACCGGGAGCCTGCCGCGTGGCGAAGCGACGAGTCGCGCGCGCTCGCCGATCTTCGGCTGCGAGCTTGCGTTGGGGTTCGTGCCGGCCGATGCCGCGGAGCCGGGCGCCCTCGTGGGGATCTCCGAAACCGAGCGCGCTCGGGTCTGCAGGCTGCCGTTCTACGACCCGGGGCGGGTGCTACCGCGCACCCCGCGCGGCTAGCCCTTCCGCGCCGCCCCGCGGTTGCGCTGCAACCCCCACTTTCGCCGCCGGATCCAGAGCGCCTTGCGGCCAATGCCGAGGAGGCCGGCAAGCTCGGTCTCACTGTACCGGTGCTGAAAGCGGCGGACGACCTCCTCGATGTAGTGCTCGACGGACAGCGGCGGCTCGTCGCTCGACGCGGCAACGGTCGCTTTGCCAGTGGGCCGGGCGTCGGCGAGCTCCTTGGACGTCAAGGTGTCGGAGTCGGCAAGGATCACTGCGCGCTCGATCAGATTCTCGAGCTCGCGGACGTTGCCCGGCCAGGGATAGCGCGCGAGGAACGCGGCCAGATCGTCGCCGATGCGGCGGATCGGTTTGCCGAGCTTGCGGCCGTAGGCCTCGACGAAGTGCACGGCAAGGCGCCGGACGTCGTCGCCGCGCTCGCGGAGGGCAGGCACATGGATGTTGATGACGTTCAGCCGGTAAAAGAGATCCTCGCGGAACCGGCCCTTCTCCATCAACTCCTTCAGGTCGCGGTTGGTGGCCGCCACGAAGCGCACGTCGACGTAGACCACCTGCTTGCCGCCGACCGGGCGCACCTCGCGATCCTGGAGCACGCGCAGCAGCTTCACCTGCAGCGCGGGCGTCAGCTCCGAGATCTCGTCCAGGAACAGCGTCCCGCCATGCGCCTCGCGGATCAGGCCGTCGGTCGCGTGCGTCGCGCCGGTGAACGCGCCCTTCGCATGGCCGAAGAGCTCCGATTCGAGGAGCTCCGCGGGGATCGCGCCGCAGTTGATCGCGACGAACGGCCGCTCCGCGCGCGGGCTCGCGCGGTGGATGCTGCGCGCGACGAGCTCCTTCCCGGTTCCGCTCTCGCCCCAGATGAGAACGCTCGCATCGGACGGCGCGACCCTGCGCACGAGCTCGAGCACGCGATGAATCGCCGGCGAGTCGCCGATCACCCGGCGATCGGCCCAGGCCTTGCCGAGGCTGCGCTTGAGGAACGCGTTCTCGCGCCGCATCCGCCGCTCGTCGAGCGCGCGCGCGACCGCGTGCAGGAAGTCGTGATTGTTGAACGGCTTGATGATGTAGTCGACCGCGCCGTTGCGCAGCGCCTCGACCGCGCCCTCCACCGACGAGTAGCTCGTCATGAGGATGATCGGCAGCTCGCGGTCGAGCTCGCGCAGGGTGCGGATCGCATCGAGCCCGGTCGAGTCCGGCAGCTTGAGATCGGTGACGACCAGATCCACCGCGGCGGCGTGCACCGCCTTGAGCCCGTCGCGGACCGTCGCGGCCATCTCCGTGCGGTAACCCTCGCCGACGAGCAATAGCTGCACGACCTCGGAGAAGCCGGGATCGTCGTCGATCACCAGGATCCGCTCGCGGCGCTTGGCCTCGATCGGGTCGCGGACGAGGTTCATGGCGTCGCATCCGCGGCCGGCAGCTCGATCACGAAGCACGCGCCGCCGCCGGGAAGATTCTCGGCCCGGAGCTCGCCGCCGAGCTCGTGCAGGATCTCGCTCGAGATCGCGAGCCCGAGGCCGGTCCCGCCGCCGTCGGGCTTGGTGGTGAAAAACGGCTCGAAGATGCGGCCGAGATGCTCGGCGGCGATTCCGGGGCCCTCGTCGCGGAGGGCGAGCACGACGCGCGCCCCGCGCCGGCTGCCCTCCACCTTGACGCGCCCCCCGCCCGCCATCGCCTGGGCGGCGTTCAGGAGGATGTTGAACACCACCTGCTCGAGCTGCCCGGTGCGCGCGAGGATGATCGCGTCGTCGCCGATCGCCGCGTCGACCACGACCGCATTCGGCCCGGTCCGGTGCTTCAGCAGCGACGCGGCTTCCTCGACGGCCTGCGCGACCGCGATCGGTCGCATCGGCTCGTCGTGGACGCGCGAGAAGTCGGTGAGCGTCCGGGTGATCGCGAGCACGCGGCCGATGTTCGACGAGATGCTCGCCAGCCCCTTCTCGACCAGCTCGGGCGCGGTGCCGCGCCGCGCCTGCAGGATCTGGACCATCGAGTGGATCGCGGCGAGGGGATTGCTCACCTCGTGACACACCCCGGCCACCATGAAACCGAGCGAGGCGAGCCGCGTCGTCTGCGCGTCGATGACCGGGGTCTCGTCGAGCACGGTGACCGCCGCGCCGGCGGCCATGGGCTCCACCATCAGCCGCTCGCGCACCGCGGCGCCGTTCACGTTCCGGGTGACGGTCACCTGGCGGCGCACGCCGGAACCGCCAGCGAGCGCGGCGTGATACGCGGGAAACCGCGCCGCGAAGGTCGTGCCGCTCCCTGCGGCCCGCGCTTGCATCGCGCGATTCGCAGCCACGATCCCGCCCCGCTCGTCAACGATCGCGACCGGCACCGGCAGCGCGTCGAGCAGGGACCGCTCCGGCCCGTCGACGGCCGGCCGTCTCAGCCGCCGATGCCTCATGCTGGCTCCCTCGTCGGAACCGCCGCGCGCAGCGGCCGCTCGTCGATCGGCAGGCACGCGGCGGCGGCGATCACGCTCGCCGCGATCGCGATCACCCACACGCTGAGGTACGACCCCGTCGCGTCGAACGCGTAACCGCCGAGCCATGCGCCGAGAAAGCCCCCGATCTGATGCCCGAGGAAAGCGATGCTGAAGAGCGTCGAAAGATACTGCACTCCGAAGATCTGTGCGACCAGCGCGTTGGTGAGCGGCACGGTGCCGAGCCAGGTGATCCCGAACACGGCCGCGAACGCCCAGGTCGCCGCCGGCGACGGCGGCGCGACGACGAACGCCGCGATGGCGACGGCGCGGATGCCGTAGATCGCGCCGAGCAGCTGCTTCTTGCTGTAGCGGTCGCCGAGAATCCCGGCGAGGAAGGAGCCGGCGATGTTGGCGAAGCCGATGACCGCGAGCGCCGTCATCCCCTCGACCGCGGTCGCGCCGCGGTCGACGAGGTAGGCCGGGAGATGGGTCATGATGAAGACCGTCTGGAACCCGCAGACGAGGAAGCTCGCGGTGGCGAGCCAGAAGCCTCGATGGTTCGCGACCTCCCGCAGCGCCTTGCCCATCGGCTGGTCCGCGGCGTGTCGCGTCCCGCCCGCCTTCCCGGCGAACGCCGCGGCGAGCGGTACGATCAGCAACGCCGAGGCCGCGAGCAGGAGCAGGGCGTTGAGCCAGCCGAACTGCGAGATCAGCGCCTGGCCGTACGGGAGCATGACGAACTGGCCGATCGAGCCACCGGCGCCCGCGACGCCGAGCGCCGTCGTGCGGCGCTCGGCCGGCACGGCCCGACCGACCACGCCGAGCACGACGCCGAAGCTCGCGCCGCTCAGGCCCAGGCCGATGAGGAGACCGGCCGAGAAGTCGAGCGCGACTCCGGTCGTCGAGTACGCCATCAGCGCCAGTCCGAACGCGTAACAGACGCCGCCGAGGGCGACGACGCGCGCCGCCCCGAACCGGTCGGCGATCATCCCGGTGACGGGTTGAGCAAGGCCCCAGACGAGGTTCTGCAGCGCAATCGCCGCCGAGAACGTCTCGCGGCCCCAGCCGAGCGCCGAGCACATCGGCTGGAGGAAGAGCCCGAAGCCCTGCCGGGTCCCGAGCGCGATCAGCAGAATCACGCTGGCGGCAGCGAGGATCAGCGCAGGAGAACGCAGGAGCGGCATTGATCGGAGCGCGGTACGGGCGGCAGGTCGATGCTAGCGTGTTTCCTCCGGCCGACCAAACTCCGGCGCCGTCGCGCCTCCTTTCTGGCACCCGGCCCGCGCCCTTGATAGACTCGATTCCCCGGAACCGTCGGCGATGGGATGGACAGGCACGCGTTCAAGCCCGAACCCCGTTACACGCTCGCGCGTCGCGACGCGAACGGCGTGTCCCGTCCGCTGAGCAACTGATGGCCCGCCCGAGCGTGCCAGGCGGCGAGCCTCCGACGCGCTGGCTGGCGTTCGTCACCCAGCTGCCCATCGACGACGCCGCCGGGCGCATGAAGGTGCTGCGCACGCTCGAGACGCTCGGTTGCGCGGTGCTCCGCGACGGCGTCTATCTGCTGCCGGACTCGACGGAGGCGCGCGCCGGCCTGACGAAGCTGGCGGAGTACGTCGAACGCATCAACGGCAGCGCCCACATCCTCTGGGTGAGAAGCGTCAACGAGGGACAGTCGAAGCAGTTCCGCGAGCGGTTCGACCGCTCGGCGCAGTATCGCGAGCTCACCAAGATCGTGGAGTCGCTGAAGGCGGGCTTCGGGATCTCGGACCCGGTCGCGATCAGCCGCGTGCTCGGGAAGCAGCGGCGCGATCTGGAAGCGATCAGCGCCCTCGACTTCTTCGGCTCGCCGCTCAAGGCCAAGGCGGAGAAGGCCCTCGCCGAGATGGAGGTCTCGGTCCGCGAGCTGATGTTCCCCGAGAGCCAGCGGGCCTCGCCCAGCGCCGGTGTCGCGCGCTCGAACCGGACCTACTTTCGTCGCGCCTGGGCCACGCGGAAGCCCCTTTTCACCGACCGTCTCGCCTCGGCGTGGCTGATCCGCCGCTTCATCGACCCGGAGGCGAGCCTGATCTGGCTCGACAAGAGCGCAACCTGCCCGGCGACCGCGGTGAGCTTCGGGTTCGACGGCGCGACCTTCCACAACAGCAAGCACGAGGTCACATACGAGCAGCTGCTGGGGAGCTTCAAGCTCGACCGTAACCCGGCGCTGGTGAAGATCGGCAAGCTCGTGCACGTGCTCGAGGCCGGCGGGAGCCGGGTTGCCGAGGCGGCCGGCGTCGAGACGCTGCTCGCGGGCGCGAAGCGCCGCGCGACGACCGACGACGAGCTGCTCGCCGAGACCGAGAAGACCTTCGACCTGCTGTACGAAGCGTACTTCGAGGTGCCCGCTCGGGCGTGAGCGGCGAGCGGGCGCCGCGGCGCAGTCGGCAGATTCCTCCGATCACCGGGGAGCTCCTCTCCTTCTTCCATGCTCGGCTCGCTGCTGCGCAAGCTCCTGCACAACCGGCGCCGCGCCGCGCGCGCACTCGCGCCGTCAAAGCCGGCGGAGCAGGACGACCTCGGCGCGGTATTCGGCGCGGCAGTGCATCGCGAGGCGTTCTCCTCGGCCTTGCAGGCCTACCGCGCGGGCGACTACGACGGTGCCGCGGCGCGCTTCGGCAGTGCCACGACGCAACACCCGGACGATGCGCTGGCGTGGGCGTTCCTCGGCCGTAGCCAGCGTGAGCGCGGCGAGGCGGCGGAATCGGATCGGTGCTTCGAGCGCGCCCGTTCGCTTCGCCCGGACCTCGCCGACCGATGCCGGGACCTCGGCGCGCGGGACTACACTCAGAGAGCATTCGCCTCCGCCCTCACTTGGTTCCAGATCGCGGCCGACCTGCGCCCGGGGGACCCTGACCTCCTGAACCTCGCCGCGCTCACCAGCGTCAGGGCCGGCCGGGTCGACGAGGCCGACCGCTGGTTCAGTCGACTGGTCGCGGTGTCGCCGAACGGCGCCATCCGCATCAAGCAGATGATTGCGTCGCTGCCGCAGGTCTACTCATCCAAGGCGCATCTTGCGAGCACCCGCGCGCGCTACGCCACCGAGCTCGACGCGCTGCTCTCCGACCGGGTCGTCGTGCGGGATCCACTGACCGAAATCCAGCTCACGAACTTCTTCCTCTGCTATCAAGGCGAGAACGACGTCGATCTCCAGCGCAAGCTCGCGCAGCTCTTTCTCCGCGCCTGCCCGGCGCTCGGGTACGTCGCGGATCATTGCCACGAGCCCGAGCGTCCCGGCGACCGGAGCCGTGTCGGCGTGGTCTCGGCGTTCCTGCGCTCCCATTCGGTCGGTGCCTGGTACAACCGCCTCTTCGAGCGTCTCTGTGCGGATGCGCGCCTCGAACTCGTGCTGTTCACGGTGAGCGACAACGTCGACGCGGCGCTCCGCGAAGCCGTCCGGACGCGGGGACGGCACCTGCTCCTCGAGCCAACGCTCGATGCCGCACGCCGGCAGATCGCCGCGGAGCGCCTGGACGTGCTCGTGTACACCGATGTCGCGCAGCTGGCGATGACGTACTTCCTGGCCTTCAGCCGACTCGCGCCGCGTCAGTGCCTGTTGGCCGGCCATCCTGCGACGAGCGGGATCCCCACCATCGACGAGTTCGTCTCCTGCGCGCTGCAGGAGGGGCCGGGCGCGGAGGCGCACTATAGCGAACGGCTGGTTCGAATGAGAACCATCCCCGTGGTCGTCGACCGCACCGCGCCGCGAGAGCGACTGCTCACGCGCACCGAACTCGGACTGCCCGCCGACCGGACGCTGTACGTATGCCCGATGCGCCTGCAAAAGATGCATCCGGATTTCGACGGCGTGCTGGGCGAGATCCTGCGGCGTGACCCGAAAGGGGAAGTGATCCTGTTCGACGACCACACGGCCCACGACTGGAGCGGGATCCTGGCGGACCGGTTCCTCGACAGCATCCCTGACGTGGCGCACCGGGTACGGTTCCGTCGCTGGGCGGCGCGGCGCGAGGAGTTCCAGAGCATTCTCGCCCGGGCCGACGTGGTCCTCGACACGCCCTGGTTCAATGGCGGCGTGACGAGCTACATCGTCCTCGGCACGGGCACGCCCTTCGTCACTTGGCCTTCCGAGCTCTTCCGGGGACGAATGACGTACGGCATGTATCGGCAGATGAACCTGCTGGATTGCGTCGCGGACGGCCCTGAGGACTATGTTCGGTTGGCCGTGGCGCTCGGTGCCGATCCCGCCAGACGCGCGGCGATTCGCGAGCAAATCCTACAGCGAAACGAAACGCTGTACGGCAACCTCGACGCGGTCCGCGAGTTCGCCGATTTTCTCGTATCGCCGGTTGCTGCAAGCCCGCGCGCCGCATCGGGACCCGCACCATCTCCACCCGGCCGCCCCGATCGCCGATGAGCCGCGGCGATCGCTGTTCGAAGCGGGACGCTCGGTCGGTTGCGACGAACCGGCAGGCCTATTTCTTGCGCTCCTTGAGCTCCTCCACTTGGACCTGCTTGAACTCGCGCAGCCGCGCGTCGATCGCGGACAGCGTGTAGAAATCGCTGTCGCCGGCGGCCTGGGCGAACTGCAGCTGCTCGATCGCGGCGGGCACGCTGCCCTGCAGATAGTAGGCCTCGGCGAGCGCCCGGTGCTGCTGGGTGCGCGCGCCGAGCGCGGCGTAGGACTTGGCGAGCGTCTGGTAGAGCTGCGCATCGCCCGGACGCCGCTTGATGAGCTCGTCGAGGAGCGCGACCGCCTCCTTCTCGCGGCCGAGCCGTTGCAGGATCTCGGCCCGATCGACCTTGATCGCGAAGACGTCCGGGTAGGTCTGGCCCGCCGCGGCGAGGATCCTGTCCGCCCCGGCGAGGTCGCCCGCGCCCGCCTTGATCCGCGCGGCAAGCGTCTCGTACATCGGATGCGGTCGCGCCGTCTTGCGCAGGACGCTGATCTCGGCGTCCGCGGCCTTGAAGTCCCGCGCGCGGGCGAGCGCCGCGGCGTACCCGTAGCGCACTGCCGCCTCGTCGGCGAACCGGCGCTCCCCGAGCGCGGTGCGGAAGAACGCGACGGCGTCCTCCGGTCGCCCGTCAGCGGCGCGCAGCTTCGCCCGCACGAGCTGGAACTCGTGGCTGTCGGGCCGCTGCCGGTACGGCGCGGTCGCCTGGCGATTCTGCATGTCGGCGACGCGCTCGGTCGTGAGCGGGTGGGTGCGCACGTAGACCGGCGCGTTGTTCTCGTACAGCCGGGTCGCCTTCTGCAGCCGCTCGAAGAACGCCGGCATGCCGGCGGTGTCATAGCCGCTCGCCTCGAGGATCTGGTAACCGACCCGGTCGGCTTCGCGCTCGAAGTCCCGGCTGTAGTTGAGGAAGATCGCCGTCGGCGCCGCCTGCGCCGCGACGATCCCGGCCTGGGCGGCCTGAGGGTTGGAGCGCGCGGCGAGCACGGACAGCGCGAACGCGAGCAGCGACAGGTGGGTGGCCTTGCTCTGTGCGTCGAACTGGCGCGCGAGGTGACGTTGCAGCACGTGCGCAAGCTCGTGCGCGAGCACCCCGGCGAACTCCGACTCCGTCTGCGAAGCGAGGAGCAGGCCCGTGTGCACGCCGATGTAGCCGCCGGGCATCGCGAAGGCGTTCACCGTCCGGTCGCGGACCACGAAGAACTCGAAGTGCCGGCGCGACTCGGGGCTCGCCGCGACCAGCCGGAAGCCGACCTGCTGGACGTAGTCGGCGACTTCCGGGTCGCCGACGTAGTCCGGGTCGCGACGGATCTCGCGCATGATCGAGTCCCCGATCCGGCGCTCCTGCTGCGGCGTGAGCTCCGTCTGGGCGCTCTCGCCGAGGTCGGGGAGCGTCTGTGCGCGCGCGCCGGGCGCGGCGGCAAGCGCGAGGGCGAGGAGAAGCGAACCGAGACGATGCACCGCGTTATGATACCCGCAAGGCTCATATGGTTCCCCGAGCGACACGGCGGAGACGCGAGTCATGGCACTCACCCATTTCGACGCTCAAGGGGCCGCACACATGGTCGACGTCGGCACGAAGACCGAGACCCGCCGGCTCGCGCGCGCGGCCGGCAGGATCGTGATGCGACCCGAGACCCTCGCGCTGATCGAGGCCGGCACGGCCGCGAAAGGCGACGTGCTCGGCGTCGCGCGCATCGCCGCGATCCAGGCGGCCAAGCGCACCGCCGACCTCATCCCGCTCGCCCATCCGCTGGCCCTCACCCGGGTTGCGGCGGAGTTCGCCGCCGACCCGCGGGAGCCGGCGATCGCGCTCAGCGTGACCGTCGAGACGGTGGGACGCACCGGCGTGGAGATGGAGGCGCTCACCGCCGTCGCCGTGGGGCTGCTGACCGTCTACGACATGTGCAAATCGGTCGACCGGGGGATGCGAATCGAGTCGATCCGGCTGCTCGAGAAGGCCGGCGGCAAATCGGGGCGCTTCGTGAGCCCGGACGGATAGCCACTTCGCCCCGGCCCCCCAATCAGCGAGCCTTATCCGGCCATCAGCGCATCGTTGCACGAAACGCTTGAAAACCATGCCGTCTTTTGAGTACGCTACGCGGCCGCATCAGCAGCGAGTGATAGGAGCAATGCATGACCGACCTTTCCCGTAGAACGGCCCTCAAGGGCGCCGGCGCGGGCAGCCTGCTCGCGGTGGGGATGGCCGCCGGGCTGCTCCGTCCGTCGGACGCGCTCGCCGACTGGAACAAGAGCGCGTTCGAAGCCAAGACCGTGAGCGACGCGCTGAAGAGCCTCAAGGTCGCCTCGCCCGTCGAAACCAAGGACATCGCAATCAGGGCGCCCGACATCGCCGAGAATGGCGCCGTGGTGCCGATCGAGATCCAGAGCAACATCCCGGGCACGAAGTCGATCGCGGTGCTGATCGAGAAGAACCCGTTCCCGTACGTCGGGAGCTTCGACGTCTCGCAGGGCGCGATGCCGTTCGTCGCACTGCGCGTCAAGATCGGGGAGTCGTCGAACGTTCGCGCGGTGGTCGCCGCTGCCGACGGCAAGTTCTACACCGCCGTCAAGGAGGTCAAGGTCACGATTGGTGGTTGTGGTGGCTGAAGGAGCGACGCCATGGCAGATCCGATGAAAATCCGCGCCCGGCTCGAGGGCGACGTCGCCGACGTGCGGGTGCTGATGGCGCACCCGATGGAGACCGGCCAGCGCAAGGACGCCGCCGGGAACGTCGTTCCGCTCCACTTCATCCAGACGATCACGGC
>DATEDA010000245.1:0-23553 GCA_035286595.1 Burkholderiales bacterium
GCCGGGGCGGGCGGCGGTCGACGTCTTCGAGGACGAGCCGGTGTTCGATCCGGCGCATCCGCTGGTTGCGATGCCGAACGTCATCGCGACCCCGCACGTGGGGTTCGTCGAGCGGGATACCTACGAGCGTTATTTCGGCGATGCCTTCGAGGCGGTGAACGCGTTCGCCGCCGGCAAACCGGTTCGAGTCGTGAATTGAGGGAGAGAGCGACGTGGCGGAATTGATCACCAGGCGCGAGGGTGGGGTGGGCTGGATCGTGTTCTCCAACCCGGCACGCTTCAACGCGATGACCTACGACATGTGGAAGGCGCTGCCGCAGGCGCTGACGGCGTTCGCCGATGATCCGCAGGTGCGCCTGATCGTGCTGGCGGGCGATGGCGAGAAGGCGTTCGTGTCCGGCGCCGACATCTCGCAGTTCGAGGAGCAGCGCGCGAACGAGCAGGCGCGGGCCGAGTACAACCGGACGGTGGAGGCGGCTTACGTGGCGCCGATGTTGTGCTCGAAGCCAGTGGTGGCGAAGATTCGCGGCATCTGCATGGGCGGGGGGCTCGGGCTTGCCGCCGCGTGCGATCTCCGGTTCGCGAGCGACGATGCGGTGTTCCGGATGCCGGCGGCGCGGTTGGGGATCGGCTACAGCTTCACCGGGATGCGGCGGTTCGTGCAGGTCCTTGGGGCTGCGAACACGGGGGACATCTTTTTCTCGGCGCGCAAGTTCGATGCGCGAGATGCACTGGCGATGGGGTTTGTGAGCCGGGTGTTTCCCGCTGCCGATCTGGACCGCGAGGTCGCCGCCTACTGCGCGCTGATCGGCGAGAACGCGCCGCTGTCGCTGATCGCGGCAAAGGCAGCGATCCGGGAAGTGCTCGCGGATCCGGCGACGCGCGATCTCGCCGGGCTGCAGAAGCTGATCGACGCGTGCTTCGCGAGCGAGGACTACCGCGAGGGACGCACGGCGTTCATGGAGAAGCGCAAGGCCGGGTTCAAGGGACGGTGAGTAGAGGAGGGCGAGCGGGCAGACTGTGGTCCGCCTCTGGGTCGATCCGGTCCTTGTCGATCTCGCTCGACGAACAACCTGCGTTAGGTCGAGGCGTCAACCAAATCGGGGCAGGTGCAGCGTCCGCTACAAAGCTTGTTATGTTTCCTTCTCGGCGAGGACGCGCTCGATGCGTCTGTCTGGAACGACCCACATGAGCGCCACGAACACGTAGATCGCGACCGATATCCACGGCGACAGAAACGCCAAGATGATTGCGACGACATAGAGAACCGGAGAGAGCTTGCCTTTCCAGTCGTTGCCGATGGCCTTTTTCAGGACCGAGCCTTCCCCTTGAGAGGCGATAATTCGTTGCTGCAATATCCAGTACGCGATCGCGGCCATCAGCAGCACCAAGCCATAAGCGGCCGCCGGCAGTGTCGCAAAGTGGTTTTCTCCCATCCAACCCGTTGTGAACGGGATGAGGGACAGCCAAAAGAGAAGATGCAGATTCGCCCATAGCATTGAGCCTGTTGCTCTATGGCAGGCGTGCATCATGTGATGATGGTTGTTCCAATAAATGCCGAGGTACAGGAAGCTGAGAACGTAACTCAACAACATCGGAATCAAGGGGGACAACATTCCGATGCTGTCACCGTGCGGTACCTTCATTTCCAACACCATGATAGTGATAATGATGGCGACCACGCCATCAAAGAACCCCTCCATTCGGTTCTTGCCCATGACTGACTGCCCCCCGTTCAAAGGACTTTCCACTTGACGAAGACAGCGACCGCGACAGGAAGCAGGAAGATCAACAGAAAGATAGGCAATTCTTCCCTGAAGGAGTAGCTGGCCTGTGAAACGCCTACCTACCGCTTGTCGAACCCGAGCAACGCCCCCACAGCCGCCCGAGGATCGCGAGCCGTCCAACGCCCAACCTCCACCGCCGCGAAAAAGTCCGCGACCGCGCGATTGAACAGCTCTGGTTCCTCGAGGTTGATCAAATGCCCCGACCGCGGCAGCACGACCAGCCCCGCCGTCGGAATCGAACGCTTCAGAAGAAGGGCCGCGTCGAGGCACGGCTCGTCTTCGTCCCCGGTCATCACCAGCGCCGGCACCGCGATCTTCTTCATCCCTTCGACGAGCTGATAGAGCAACGGCCGCCGCATCTGCACCCCCCGCAGCGTGAGCGCGGACCCCTTGGCCGAGTGCTCCGCCAGGAAATCGGCGAACTGCCGGAACCCCCGGGGATCCTTGTTCTGAAACTGCACCCGAGTCGGCCCCACCCCGTACTTCGTCCCGGCCGCGGCCGAGCCCTGAGTCTCGAACAGCTTCGCCGTCGCCTCGCTCTCGGCCCGAAACCGATCCTCCTCCCCGGGCTGCGAGCCATAGCCGCAGCCGCCGATGACGAGGGAGCGTGCGCGATGGGGGTGTCCGAGGCCCACGTGCAGCGTCGCGAACCCGCCCATCGACAACCCGACGACGTGCGCCTGCTCGACACCCAAATGATCCATGACGGCGATGACGTCGTCCCGAGCCCGCTCCTGCGAGTACTTCCCGACGTCTTCCGGCACGTCCGACGGCGGATACCCCCGCGCGTTGAACGCCACGCACCGATACCGCCGCGAAAAAAACCGCAGCTGCGGCTCCCAGCTCCGGTGATCCCCCGCGAACTCGTGCACGAACACGATGGTCGGCCCGATCCCGACCTCCTCGTAGTAGAGCTTCACGCCGTCGTTCGTCGTCGCGTGGGGCATGGGGCCTCGCCTGGCTGTCCGGGATGCCGGATTCTCGTCCGGCAACGCGGATTGCGGCAACCACCGACCCCGCATACACTCGCATTCGCTTCACTGATCACAAGATAAAGGAGGAGGTCATGAGGAATCGAGTCATCGGCGTTCTCGCCGGCGTCGGCCTGGCCGCGCTCTGCGGCACCGCAGCGGCCCAGCAGACGATCAACCTGACCGCCATCGACGGCTACCCGCCGCGGGCGCTCTGGATCAAGGAGTTCGTCGACTTCTACATCCCCGAGGTCGACAAGCGCCTGGCCAAGGACAACAAGTACAAGATCCGCTGGAACCAGGCCTGGGGCGGCCAGATCGTCAAGCCCCAGGGGGTCCTCGAAGGCCTCCAGAAGGGCCTCGGCGACATCGGCATCGTCACCACCGCGATCTACGGCGACAAGATGAAGATCATGTCGGTCGCGTACGCCACGCCGTTCACCACCATCGATCCGCTGCTCGTCGCGCGTACCGTCGACACGATGGCGGAGAAGTTCCCCGGGATCCGGAAGACCTTCGAGTCCTACAACCAGGTCTTCCTCTCCGCCCAGGTCGTGCTCGACAGCTACCAGATGTTCACGAAGAACGAGGCCAAGGCGCTCGACCAGTTCAAGGGCATGAAGATCGCGAGCGCCGGCTTCAACCTCCGCTACCTGCCCCCGACCGGCGCGGTCGGCGTGGCCGGGAGCCTGAACAACTACTACAACCAGATCCAGACCGGGATCGTCGACGGCTGCATGCTCTGGCCGGAGGCGGCGGTGACTTTCAAGCTGGCGGAGGTCGCGCCGTACATGATGCGCGCCAACATCGGCTCGATGAACTCCAAGGTCGTCACCGTCAACGCCGACACCTGGAAGCGCCTCCCGCCGGAGGTCCAGACGACGCTGAAGGAAGTGGCGGTCGCCTACCGCGACCATCTCGCGAAGCTCTCGGCGGCCCTCGGGGACAACAGCGTGGTCGCGTACCAGAAGGCCGGCGGCAAGGTGTACGACCTGCCGCGGGCCGAGCGCGCGCGGTGGGCGCACGTGCTGCCCAACATCGCGAAGGAGTGGGCCGAGGGTCTCGACAAGGAAGGCTTCGAGGGCACGGCGATGCTCAAGTACTACATGGACGCGATGCGCGCCGCGAACCAGCCGATCGAGCGCCAGTGGGACAAGGAGTAACCGGGGCGCCGGAGCGGCTCGGCTGGTTCGACCGGCTCGTCGTCGGCCTGAACGCGCTCGGGTCGCTCTGGATCCTGCTGCTGATCCTGCTCATCACCTCGGACGCGCTCGGGCGGAGCTTCCTCACCCACCCCATCGTCGGCACGCACGAGCTCGTCCAGATCTCGATCGTCGGCATCGTGTTCCTGCAGCTCGGCGACGCGATCCGGACCGGCCGGCTCACGCGCTCCGACACGTTCCTCGCCGTGCTGCAGCTCCGGACGCCGCGCGCCGGCGCGGCGCTCGAGGCCGTCTTCTGCCTGCTCGGGGCGGCGTACATGGCGATCGGGCTCTGGGGCTCGGTCCCGCTGCTGAAGGAGGCGATCGAGCGCAACTCGTGGATCGGCAACGAAGGCGTCTTCACCGCGCCGGTCTGGCCCGTGAAGACGATCATCGTCATCGGCCTCGCCGTGTGCCTCGTCCAGTTCCTCCGGCTCGCGGTCGAGCTGTTCCGGCGGGCACGCGGGTGATCGGCCGAGCCGATCGCTAGTCATGGAGGGCATGAGCGTCGCGGTCGGCATCGCGTCGGTCGTGGCGATCGTGATCGCGATCTACGCCGGCGCGCACATCGCGATCGCGCTCGGCCTGATCTCGTTCGTCGGCGTGGTGCTCCTGAAGGGTAACGTCGACATCGCGCTGAACCTGCTCTCGCTCGCGATGGCCGATTCGATCGCCGACGAGGCGTTCGCCACCGTGCCGCTGTACGTGATGATGGGGCTCGTGGTCAGCCGCGCCGGGCTCGGACGCGACATCTACGAGTTCGCGAACGACCTCTTCCGGCCGGTGCGCGGCGGCCTCGGGATGGCCACCGTGGCTGCGAACGCCATCTTCGCGTCCGTGACCGGCTCGTCGATCGCGTCGTCCTCGGTTTTCGCCAAGGTCGCGATCCCGGAGATGCTCCGCTACCGCTATGGGCGGCGGTTCGCGGTCGGCGTGGTGGCCGGCAGCTCGGTCCTCGGCATGATCATCCCGCCGAGCGTGATGCTGATCATCTACGCGGTGGTCACCGAACAGTCGGTCGGCGCGATGTTCCTCGCCGGGATCTTCCCCGGGCTGCTGCTCGCCTTCGCCTACTGCGTGGCGATCCCGCTCTTCTACGCGATCGCGCCCGGGTTCGTGGGCGGCGAGGGGCCGCGCGGGCGCCCGCCCGCGCTCGGGCGGCTCGCGCTGGACGGCGTCGTCAAGGTCGGCCCGGTCGCGCTCCTGGTGTTCATCGTGCTCGGCGGGATCTACGGCGGGGTGCTGACGCCGGTCGAGTCCGGCGCCGCCGGCACCGTCGCCGCGCTGATCATCGGCGCGGTCAAGCGGCGCCTCAGCCTCCACGCCGTCTGGCGCGCGCTGGTCGAGACCGGGCACATCACCGCCAACATCCTGTTCCTGATCATCGCCGCGTCGATCTACAGCCGGATGCTCGGGATCGCCGGGCTGCCCACGCTGTTCGGCGAGTGGCTCGCCTCGATCAACCTGCCGTTCGTCGGGTTCATGCTGATGTACGTCGTGGTGCTGCTCCTGCTAGGCACGATCATCGACACCGCGTCGATCATCCTCATCGCGGTGCCGCTGTTCCTGCACGCGCTGGAGCCCTTCGGCATCAACCTGATCTGGTTCGGAATCATCACCGTCATCGGCGCCGAGATCGGGCTGCTGACCCCGCCGTTCGGCATCTCCTGCTTCGTCATCAAGGCGACGATCGACGACCAGTCGATCACGCTGAAGGACATCTTCATGGGCGCGCTGCCGTTCGCGGCCGTGATGCTCATCGTGTTGTGGATCCTGATCGCGTTCCCGCAGATCTCCCTCGCGTTCGTATGAGGACGGCGTGCACGACCTCGTGATCCGCAACGCGCAGCTCGTCGACGGGCTCGGGAGCCCGCCGCGCCACGGCGCGGTCGCGGTCGCCGCCGGCCGGATCGTCGCGATCGGCGAGGACGTCGGGACGGGCCGGCAGGTCGTGGATGCGGGAGGCCTCGCGCTCGCGCCGGGGATCATCGACAACCACACCCACTACGACGCGCAGGTCACCTGGGACCCCGACCTGACCGCTTCCTCGTCGCTCGGCGTGACGACCGCGGTCATCGGCAACTGCGGCTTCACGATCGCGCCGTGCCGGCCCGAGGACCGCGACCTCGTGATGCGCAACCTCACGAACGTCGAGGGCATGTCGCTGGAGGCGCTGCGCGCCGGCATCCGCTGGGACTTCGAGAGCTTTCCCGAGTACCTCGCGATGCTCGAGCGGAACGGTCTGGGGCTGAACGTCGCCGCGTTCGCCGGACACTCCTCGATCCGGACGTTCGTCATGCGCGAGGACGCGCCGCGGCGCGCCGGCACGGCGGACGAGGTCGAGGCGATGCGCCGGCTCGTTGCGGAGGCGATGCGGGCCGGCGCCATCGGGTTCGCGACGTCGACCTCGCCGGCGCACAACGGCGACGGCGGCCTGCCGATGCCTTCACGGCTCGCCGACGACGCCGAGCTGTTCGCGCTCACCGGAGCGGTCGAAGGGGCCGGCGTGTTCATGCTGACCAAGGGCGGCCACACCCAGGTGAGCCTGCTCGAGGAGATCGCGGCGCGGAACGGCCGTCCGGTGGTGATCGCGGCGCTCCTCCACAGCAGCACCAGTCCCGACGCCGTTTTTCGCGATCTCGACGAGATCGCGGCGGCGAACGCTCGCGGGCGGCGGCTCGTCGGCGCGATCTCCTGCTGCCCGCTGACCATGGATTTCACGCTGAGAGCGCCGTACCCGTTCGAGGGCTTGGCGGCGTGGAAGCCGGCGCTGGGCCTGAAGGGCGAGGCGTTCAAGCGCGTCATCGCGGACCCCGCGTTCCGGCGCGCGATCCGGGTCGAGCTCGCGCAGCCGGCGGTGTTCCGCCTCTTCGGCGGCGAGTGGGACAAGGTCCAGGTCGTCGAGGCTGCGTTGGCCGCCAATCGCGGGCTCGAGAACCGGTCGTTCGCCGACATCGGCCGGGAGCAGGACAGGGATCCGCTCGATGCGCTGCTCGATCTCGCGCTCGCCGAGGATCTGGCGACGGTGTTCGCCGCGCTGATGCTCAACTCCGACGAGGATGCGGTGGCCCGCCTGATCCGCCATCCGCACAGCCTGGTGTCGCTGTCGGACGCGGGCGCGCACCTCACGTTCTTCAACGACGCGGGGTTCGGATTGCACCTGCTCGGCTACTGGGTCCGGGAGCGGGGCGTGCTGTCGCTCGCCGAGGGTGTCAGGAAGCTGACGAGCGACCCGGCGCGGCTATTCGGTATCGCCGACCGAGGACGCCTGGAGGTCGGCGGCGCTGCCGATCTGTTCCTCTTCGATCCGGCCACCGTGAACCGCGGTCCGAAGCGGCGGGTGTTCGACCTGCCGGCCGGCGCGCCGCGGCTCGTCACGCCGGGGATCGGCGTGCACGGGGTCTGGGTCAACGGCGAGCGGGTGGCCGACGAACGCGGGCCGATCGCGTCCGCGCCCCGTGCCGGCAAGCTGCTCCGCGAGTTCGCGCCCTGAGGCAAAAAAAGAAAGGGCCGGGGGGGAACCCGGCCCAAACGCTTGCCGCAGGGGAAAACTCAGGATCCGCACGCTTCGTCGCCGGCTCCTGATGGGAGGGGGGACACCGGCAGCGCACATCACGCGCGAATCCGGCGCCACCATGCCACGCTGCGCAAGCGCCCAAACGCCCGTGTGACAATGGTTTTCGATCGGCCGGTGTTTCGGCGGTCGAGCGAGGAAGAGTTCCCATCAGTTGACGGCGTGTGACAATCCCGTCGGGAACCCGTCAGCGCGATGGATCGCACCGAACGCTTCTACAAGATCCACCAGCTGCTCGCCGCGCGCGAGGCGGTGAGGATCGGCGAGTTCCTCGACGCGCTCGGAGTGTCGCGCGCGACGTTCAAGCGCGACCTTGAGTACATGCGCGACCGCCTCAACGCGCCGATCGAGTGGGACCGCGAACGGCGCGGCTATCGCTTCGCGGGCGATGCCGCAGACGCGGGCCGCTACCAGCTCCCCGGACTCTGGTTCAACCCCTCGGAGATCCGGGCGCTCCTCACGATGCAGCATCTGCTCGCCGATCTGCAGCCGGGCCTGCTCGAGCCGCACGTCAAGCCGCTGCTCGCGCGGCTGCGCGCGCTTCTAGGGAGCGGCGAGCATTCGGCGGAGGAGGTCGAGCGCCGGATCCGGATCATTCACCTCGGGGCGCGGCGGCTCGCGCTGCCGCAGTTCGAGCTGGTCGCCAATGCGGTCCTCGACCGGCGGCGGCTGCACATCGTCTACGTCGGCCGCGGCTCGAACGAGCGCACCGAGCGGGACATCAGCCCGCAGCGGCTGGTGCATTACCGCGAGAACTGGTACTGCGACGCCTGGTGCCACCTGCGCCAGGACGTGCGCAGCTTCGCGGTCGACGCGATCCAGTCCGCGCAGCCGCTCGACCAGAAGGCAAGGAGTGTCCCGGATCGCGAGCTCGACGAGGTGCTCGCCGCGGGTTACGGCATCTTCTCCGGCCGCAAGACCGTCTGGGCGAAGCTGCGCTTCACGCCCGAGCGGGCGCGCTGGGTGTCGGCCGAGCAGTGGCATCCGCGGCAGAAGGGGCGCTTCGATCGCGACGGCAGCTACCTGCTCGAGCTGCCGTTCTCCGATCACCGCGAGCTCGCGATGGACATCCTGCGGCACGGGCCGCACGTCGAGGTGGTCGAGCCGGCGAGCCTGCGGGAGGCGGTGAAGGAGCAGCTCGCCGCGGCGTTGAAGCAATACTAGGTCGTCCAGAGGCTCGCCCCCTGAGCCACCACCCCCCGCATACTCCCCGCACCTACTAGCAGGGAGCACCACAAATGGAACCGCAATCGTCGCTCGGGGACCGGGCGGTGGTGATCGCCGGGATTCTCGCGATCCTTCTCGTCGGGTCGTTCGGCGCCGAGCCGGAGCAACCGCCGACGCTGGCCACGAGGACCGCGCAATCGGCGCAGCGCTGACTCCCGCCGCGGCTGCGGCGCGTGACCTATCATCCGCGGCGATGCCGGCCGCGCTTCCCGAGCTCGCCAGGGACGATCTCTTCGCCCGTCTCGCCGCCGGGCATGCGGCGCAGATCACAGTCATCACGCCCAATCGTCGCCTCGCCCAGGCGCTCGGCGCGGAGTTCGATCGCCGGCAGCTCGCGGCGAGCCGCGAGGCGTGGGAGACCGCAGACATCCTGCCGTACACGGCGTTCGTCGAGCGGCTCTACGACGACGCGCTCTACTCGGAGCTCGCCTCCGGCCTCCCGCTCCTGCTCACGCCCGAGCAGGAGCAGGGCCTATGGGAAGAGCGCGTGACCAGTTCCGCAAGCGGTGGCGCGCTCCTCGCGGCGGCCGAAACCGCCGCGCTCGCGCGTGATGCATGGGAGCTCGCGCACGCCTGGGACCTCCTCGATCGGCTCGACGGAGCGCTCCCGGACGATGACGTTACGGCGTTTGTCGGCTGGTCGCAGGCCTACGCCGAACGCACGGACCACGCGCACCTGACGGACCGTGCGCGGTTGCCCGATGTCGTGGGCCGCACGCTCGGGCATCCGTGGGTGAGGAAGCCGAAGCTCCTCGTCCTCTACGGGTTCGACATCGTCACCCCTCAGCAGCGCTCGCTCCTCGCCGCGCTCGCCGACGCCGGCGTGGAGCTCGCGAGCTGCCGGACGCCGCGCCGCGAGTCGAAGGCCGTTCGAGTCGCAGCCGCCGACGCGCGCGACGAGATGCGCCGTGCGGCACATTGGGCCCGGGCGCGCCTCGAGGCGAACCCCGACGCGCGGATCGCGATCGTCGTGCCCGATCTCGCGGCGCGGAAGGACGCCCTCCGGCGCGCGCTCGGGCAGACGCTGGATCCCGGCGGCGTCGCAAGCGTCCCTCCATTCAACATCTCCCTCGGCGATCCCCTGACCAGCTATCCGCTCGTGGCGCACGCGCTCGCTGCGCTCGAGCTCGGCGGCCGGGAGATCGACTTCGAGGGGGCGAGCCTCGTGATTCGCTCGCCGTTCATCGCCCTCGGCGACGCGGAGTTTCCGGTTCGGGCCCGCGTCGACGCGAGGCTGCGCCGGCGGGCGGAGCCGCAGATAACGCTCGACCGGCTGGTCCGGCAGGTCGACGCCGCACCAGGACTCGCGCCGATCCTCGAGGCGTATGCCGGCTTCAGGAAGCGCCGGCTCTTCGGCGCGCAATCACCGGGCGACTGGGCGCGCGCGTTCAGCGACGCGCTGACGCTCCTCGGGTTCCCGGGCGAACGGACCCTCGACTCGTCCGAGTACCAGACGCTGAAGAAGTGGCACGAGGTGGTTGCGCGCTTCGCCGGCCTCGATCGAATCGTGGAGAGGATGGGGTTTGCGGAGGCGCTCGGCCGGCTGCGACGGATGGCGGCGGGCACGATCTTCCAGCCCGAATCGCCGGCGGTTCCGATCCAGGTGCTGGGCGTACTCGAAGCCGCCGGCATGGTCTTCGATCACCTGTGGGTCATGGGCTTGTCGGACGAGGCGTGGCCGATGCCGGCGCGCGCGAATCCCTTCCTCCCGCTCCAGCTGCAGCGCCGCGCGGGGGTGCCGAACGCCTCGCCGGCGTCGGCGCTGCAGCTCGGACAGCGGCTCACTATGGAATGGCTCTCGGGCGCGGCCGAGGTCGCGCTGTCCCACCCGCGGCGCGAAGCCGATCAGGACCTCGCGGCGAGCCCGCTCGTCGCGCACGTCACCGAGGCCTCGCCGGACGTGCCCGAGTACACGACCTGGCGCGCCGCGATCCATCGTGCCGCGAAGGCCGAGCGGCTGGTGGACGCACGCGCACCCGGGTTTGCGGCGGACCGGCCGGCGCGCGGCGGGGCGCGGCTGGTCAAGAATCAGGCGGCGTGTCCGTTCCGCGCGTTCGCAATCCACCGCCTCGATGCCGAAGGCATCGAGGCGCCGCACGCCGGGCTCGACGCGCGCGAGCGCGGCGTGCTCCTGCATCGAATGCTCGCCGCGGTCTGGAGCGGGCTCGGGACGAAGCAGGCGCTGGAGGCGCTGACCGGAGCGGCGCTGGAGGCGCGACTGGTCAGGGCCGCGGAGGAGGCGATCGACAGCGAGCGGCACCGGCGTCCCGCAACGCTCTCGGGCCGCTTCGCCGACATCGAGCGCGCCCGGCTGGTGCGCCTCGCGAAGGCCTGGCTCGATCACGAGCGCGCGCGGAACGACTTCACCGTGCTGGAGGTCGAGGGCCGGCGGACCGTCGCCGTCGGCCCGCTGACGCTCGAGCTGCGCCTCGATCGCGTCGACGAGACGGCCGACGGCGCGCGCATCGTGATCGACTACAAGACGGGGCCGACGTCGCTCCGTTCCATCCTCCCGCCCCGGCCCGACGAGCCGCAGCTCCCGCTGTACGTCATCGGGGCCGAGCCGGGCGCGACGGGGGCCGCGTTCGCTCAGGTGTCCGCCGACGGGATGCGATTCGTCGGGCTCGCCCGCGAGGCAGGCGCCCTGCCGGGCGTCAAGACGCCGGGGGACGCCGGCGCACAGCCGGGCTGGGCGGAGCAGGTTGCATCCTGGCGCGCCGAGCTGGAGCGGCTCGCGGGCGAATTCGCCTCCGGCCACGCCGCGGTCGATCCGAAGCAGCGGCCGCAGACCTGCCGGGAGTGCGACCTCCAGCCCTTGTGCCGCGTCCACGAACGCGACGGCGAGCCGCCGGGCGAGGATTGAATGGCGGCCAACGTGCTCCCCGATCTCGAAGAGCGCAACCGCGCGCTCGACCCGTCGCGCTCGGTCATCGTCCAGGCCCCGGCGGGATCGGGCAAGACCGAGCTCCTGATCCAGCGCTACCTCGCGCTGCTCGCCACCGTGGATGCGCCCGAGGAAATCGTCGCCGTCACCTTCACGCGCAAGGCGGCGGGCGAGATGCGCCGCGCGCGCACGGGACGGCGAGCGCGGCTGGCAGCTCGCGCGGAATCCGACCCGCCTCCGCGTCCAGACGATCGACGCGCTGTGCGCGTCGTTGACGCGCCAGATGCCGCTGCTCTCCCGCTTCGGCGCGGCGCCCGAGATCGTCGAGCGGGCGGAGCATCTGTACCGGGAGGCGGCGCGCGCGGCGATTGCGCTGGTCGAGTCGCAGCAGGACGTCGCCACGAGCGTGGAACGCCTGCTCGCGCATCTCGACAACGATGTCGGCCGGCTCGAGGGGTTGCTCGCCGACATGCTCGCGAGGCGCGATCACTGGGTCCGGCACTGGGGAAAGCTCGATCGACGGTCGCTGCAGGCCGCGCTCGCCAGCGTCCGCGAGGAGGCTTTGGAGCGGGCGCGCGGTCGCGTGACGAGCGAGCAGCGCGCCGAGCTCGCCGCTATCGCCGACTACGCGTTCGGGAACCTCGGGCAAGCGCCGTTCGCCGACGACGTGGCGTCGTGGGCCGCGCTGGCGGACCTGCTGCTCACCCAGAAGGACACCTGGCGCGTACGACCGGGGCAGAAGGAGGGTTTCCCTTCCGGCAAGGCGGGCGATTCGTGGCGGGCGCGGGCCGCCGCGCTCGCCCTCGGCGACGAGTTCCGCGAGGCGCTCGCGGACATCCGCCGCCTGCCGCCGGCGCAGTACAGCGACGCGCAATGGGATGCGCTGGCGGCCATCGCCAACCTGCTCAAGCACGCGCTGGCCCAGCTCGACGTCGTGTTCGGGCTGCGCGGCGAGGTCGATTTCCCTGCGCTCACGCAGGGTGCGGTGCGGGCCCTGGGCGAGGACGACGCGCCGACCGATCTCGCGCTCGCGCTCGACTACCGCATCCGCCACCTGCTGGTGGACGAGTTCCAGGATACCTCGATCTCCCAGTACCAGCTGATCGCGAAGCTCACCGCCGGCTGGGAGCCGGGCGACGGCCGCACGCTGTTCGCGGTCGGCGATCCGATGCAGTCGATCTACCGCTTTCGCGAGGCCGAGGTCGGCGAGTTTCTCCGCGCCTGGGAGAGCCGGAGCGTCGGCGGCGTGCCGCTCGAGCGGGCGCGCCTCGGCGCCAACTTCCGCTCGCACGCCGGCGTCGTGGCGTGGGTCAATGCCGCCTTCGCGCGGGTGATGCCGGCGCGCGAGGACGTCGCCGCCGGCGCGGTGCCGTACGCGGCATCGGTTCACGTGCACGCTGCGCTGCCGGGCCTGGCGGTCGCGGTGCATCCGTTCTTCGACGGCGACGAGAAAGGCGAGGCGGTTACGGTGGTCGAGCTGGTCGCCCGCGCGAGAGCGGACGACCCCGAGGCCACCGTCGCCATCCTCGTTCGCAATCGCGGCCATCTGAGCGCGATCGTGCCGCAGCTCCGCGCCAGGGGCTTGCGGTTCCGCGCCATCGAAATCGAAGCGCTCGGCGATCGCCCGGTGGTACAGGATCTGCTCGCGCTGACGCGCGCGCTGGCGCATCCGGCGGACCGCGTCGCGTGGCTGGCGGTCCTGCGCGCGCCGTGGTGCGGTCTCACCCTCGCCGATCTCGCCGCGCTCGCGGAAGGTCGGGCTGCGTCGACCGTATGGGAGCTCATCGACAGCGACGAGCGCGTCGCCGATCTCACCCCGGACGGTGCCACACGACTCGCCCGGGTGCGCGATGTGCTCGCCCGCGCGCTCTCGGCGCGCCTCCGGGGGACGCTGCGCGACCGGGTCGAGGCGACCTGGCTCGAGCTCGGCGGCCCGGCGTGCGTCCCGGATCCGACCGACCTCGAAGACGCAGATGTCTACCTCGACGCCCTCGCGACCGCGGAGGAGGCCGGCGCGGTTCCGGATCTCGGAGCGTTCCGGGAGCGGCTCGCGGAGCTCTGGGCCCTGCCGGACGTGCACGCCGACGATCGCGACGTGCAGATCATGACGATCCACAAGGCGAAGGGCCTGGAGTTCGATCACGTGATCGTGCCCGGCCTTGGCGGAAGGGGGCGCGACGATGGGAAGCGCCTGTTCCTCTGGACGGAGCGTCCGGCACGCGCGCGCGGGGGCGAGGCCGAGCTCCTGGTGGCGCCGATCGAGGAGACCGGCGCCGGGACCGACGCGATCTATGCGTGGCTGCGACAACTGGACGCCGAGCGCGACCGTCACGAGGCCGTGCGCCTCCTCTACGTGGCCGTGACGCGAGCCCGCCGGCGCGTGCACCTCCTGGGCGACGTGCGGCTCGATGACCGGACCGGCGCGCCGAAAGAGCCGGCGGGCAACAGTCTGCTCGCTCCGCTCTGGCCGATCGTCGGCGAGCGGTTCCGGGAAGCGGCAGCCGTCGGCGAGTCCTCACCCGCAAGCGAAGTCGCGGCCGAAACGCGCACCCCCGCCGCCGGGGACTTCCGGCGGCTCGCCTCGGACTGGGTGCTCGCCGGGCCGCCGCCGGCTGCGACGTGGTGCGCGCCCGAGGACGAGGCACATTCCCAGGACGCGATCGAGTTCTCGTGGGTGGGTGAGACCGCGCGGCACGTCGGCACCGTCGTTCACCGGTGGCTGCAGCGCATCGCGGATGAGCGGCTCGCCGGCTGGGACGAGGCGCGCATCGCGCGGGCGGAAGCGCTCGTCCGGCGCGAGCTTTCCGGCCGCGGCGTGCGCGAAGCGGATCGCGACGCGGCGGCGGAGCGCGTGCTGAGCGGCCTGCGGCGCGCGATCGCGGACGAACGCGGCCGGTGGATCCTCGGTCCGCACGAGCACGCCGCCTCGGAGCACCGCGTGACGGCGGTGGTGGACGGCGCCGTGAGGCGTCTGGTCGTGGACCGGCTGTTCCGGACCGAGTCGGGGGAGCACTGGATCGTCGACTACAAGACGAGCAGCCACGAAGGCGCGGACGTCGAGGCGTTCCTCGACCGGGAGCGCGAGCGGTACGCCGCGCAGCTCGCGCGCTATGCGCGGGCCGTCGGCGGCGAGCACCGGCTCGGCCTCTATTTCCCGCTGCTCAGGGGCTGGCGCGAAGCCTAGGCCCCGCCCGGGAGGAGACGAAATCCCGGAGCGGCGCGCCCATCCGCTGGCGCCGCCACCCGCTAGGGGGGATCATTCGGCGGCGCACGTACCCGGAGCAACGGATGGACGTCAAGGCATTGCAATGGGAGCTGGCCGCATTCGTGGCCGAACGGGGCCTCGAATCGCGGCACAGTCCGAAGAGTCTCGCGATGGCGCTCGTCGGCGAGGGCGGGACGCTGCTGGATCTCTTCAAGTGGCTGGGCGAGGACGAGTCCCGCCAGATCGGCCGACAGGAGCGCGAGGCCGTGGCCGAAGCGATCGCGGAGATCTTCCTGCACGCGCTTCGCCTGGCGGACGAGCTCGGCATCGACGTCGAGGACGCGGTCGCCAGGAAGAGCTCGAAGCTCGGCGGGAAAGCGCCGCCCGATCGGCGTCCGGAAGCGCCGCGGGCGCCACCTCCGCCGCCCGAGCGACGTCCGGAGGCCCCGCGGGCGCCGCCGCCTCCACCGGCGGCGGCGAGCGTCGAGCGACAGCTGAGGTCGGCGACCCGCCCGGTGCCGCTGGCCGGCCCGCCCTCGGTCCGGCCCCCTTCCCGGGCCGCATCCGCTGCGCCCGATTTCCCGAGAACGCGGCCGGCGGCACCTCCGGCGCCGGCACGGCCGCCGGCGGGCTCTCCGCCACCGCGGACTGCGGCCCCGCCACCGCCGCCGCGCCCCGCGCCTGCAGCGCGGCCCGCTGCACCACCTCAGCCCCCGCCGCCAGCTCCCGAGGTCGAGCCCTATGCGGATCTCGATCTCGAGGCGGTCAGCGAGCTGGTGAAATCCCTCGCAAAGCGGATCGACAACGCGCAGAGCGAGGACCCGCTGGTACGCGAGCTGCACGACGAGCTGGGGACGCTGCGGCGGACGCTCTACAGCAAGACCTTCAAGCGGGCCTGGGTCGGCGCCAGCCTGAAGAACGTCCGAACGATGCTGGGGGCGGTGCTCAACGAGGATATCGGCGAGGAGATCAGGGCGAAGGAGCACATCGCGCGGATCGATGACATCCTCAAGGACTGAGCCGGTCGCGCGCCGGCGCCGCACCTGAAGGCGCGACCCCCGCCGAGCCATGTTGCAGCGCTATGGCTCGCATGCAACGTGGTCACGCTTGTGCCGCGCCGCCGCGTGTGCTCTCATCCCGAGGGCTGCCCCTCCGGGTAGCGTCAGCGACCTTCATGGAGCCTCCGGCATGAGACCGATCGGCGTGGGCATCATCGGCACCGGCTGGTGCGGCGGGATCCGGGCGGAGACCTGCGCGGCCCATCCGCTCGTGAAGAGCCTGCACATCGCGGAGATCCGGCCCGAGCGGCTGCGCGAGATCGCCGGCAAGACCGGCGCCAGGACGGCGACGAGCGACTATCGCGAGCTGCTGCGGAACGCCGAGATCGACGCGATCGTCGTCTCCGCCACGCCGGAGACGACGCACTACCCGATGACCCGGGACGCGCTCACCGCCGGGAAGCACGTGTTCCTCGAGAAGCCGATCGCGCTCGCGCTCGACGAGGCCGACGAGCTGATCGGGCTCGCGCGACGGAGCGGCCTTAAGTTCACGATCGGGTACTCGCAGCGCTTCAACCCGAAGTTCGCGTACGTCAAGAAGTGCGTGACCGACGGCACGATCGGCAAGCCGGTCAGCGCCCTGGTGAGCCGGCACATCACGCGCGGGCTCGGGCAGAAGATCACCGGCCGCGGCAATGTCTCGCCGGCGGCGATGGAGTCGACCCACGATCTCGACTTCGTCCTGTGGTGCCTGGAGCCGGCGAAGCCGGTGCGCGTGTACTCCCAGGTCGCGTTCGGTGCGATGCAGGCCGCGACCGGCGCGCCGATCCCCGATTGCCAGTGGATCACGGTGACGATGGACAGCGGGCTGGCGTTCGTCGTGGGCGGCGGCTGGAGCCTGCCGCCGGGGTACCCGAACTTCTCCACCACGTGGATCGAGTTCCTGGGCACCGAGGGGGCGCTGCTCGTCGACGACAGCCACAAGGACGTCGTGCTCAACACGATGCAGAAGGGCATGGTGCTGCCGATGTCGACCATGCCCGGCGAGCGGGTCGAGCACGTCTACGCGGGGCCGATGGCGGCCGAGACGGTCCACTTCCTCGAAGCGGTCGTGCTCGACCGGCCGGTGCTCGTGACGCCCGAGCACGCGCGCATGGTGATGGAGGTGTACACCGCCGCCGACCTCTCGGCCGAGCGCAACGCGCCGGTCGATCTGCCGCTCCCGGCGGCGGCGCGGCGCGCGGCGGCCTGACCGGGCGATGCCGAGGAAGGTCCCCAAGCGCATCGGCCTCGCCATCGTCGGCGGCGGCCGGATCGGGCTGATCCGCGGCGAGATCGCAGCCCGCCACACCCAGGTGGACTGGATCGGGCTGGCCGAGAAGAACCCGGAGCGCGCGAAGCTCGTCGCCGAGAAGATCCGCGCGGACTTCGTGACCGGCGACCATCGCGAGCTCCTCGAGCGGCCCGAGGCGACGGCGGCGATCATCGCGACCGACGAGCATCTCCACGTCGATCCGATCCTGGCGGCGCTGGAGCGCAAGCTCGCGCTCTTCATCGAGAAGCCGCTCGCGACCGAGCTCGCGGAGTCCGAGCGGGTGCTGGCGGCGATCGAACAGGCGGGCGTGGATGCGGTCGTCGGGTACACGCAGCGGTTCCGGCGGCGGTGGCTGGTCGCGAAGGAGAAGGTGCGCACCGGCAGCCTCGGCGACGTGACGCTGGTCACCTCGCGCGCGTTCATGAACCGGCTGGTGGCGATCGACAACTACCGGCGCACCGCCGACCCGAGCCGGATCTCGCCGATGGTGATCTCGGGCACCCACGCGCTCGACATCGTCATGTGGATGATGGAGGGCAAGCACCCGGTCGAGGTCTACGCGCGCTCGATCGACAAGGCGCTCGGCCCGCAGTACCGCGGGATCGACGCTACCGCGGGGACCATCGTCTTCGCCGACGGCACGCTGTATCACGCCGCGATCTCGTGGGCGCTGCCGATCGTCTGGCCGGGCGCGGTGTACAGCCTCGAGGTGGGAATCGTCGGCACCGAGGGCGTGCTGACCATCGACGATACGCATCGCGACATCGTGCTGGCGACATCGAAGTCCCAGGGTGAGGGGTATGCGCCTGACCAGTCGAGGCGGGTCGATTTTCTCGCGAGCTATCCGCCGGGCGATATCGCCCTTGGCGAGCTCCGCGGCCCGATGAGGGAGGAAACTGAGTCATGGCTCAACCGCCTTGCCCTGGGACTGCCGACGCAGCACGCGAGCGCCGCCGATGGCCACGACCGGCTGATGCTCACCAAGGCCTTCGATGTCTCGGCGCGGCTCCGGCGCCCCGTGCGCCTGCCGATCACGCCCGCGGACGACCTGTGAAGCGATAATCCGGGCCGCACCACGCGGTTCGGAGGCAGCTCGTGGACGTCCTCATCATCGGCGGCGGCATCGGCGGGCTCACGCTCGGGCTCGCGCTGCACCGCGCCGGGATCGCCTGCCGGATCTTCGAGGCGGCGCCGGAGATCAAGCCGATCGGCGTCGGCATCAACCTGCTGCCGCACGCCACGAAGGAGCTCGCGGCGCTCGGGCTCGAGGACGCGCTCGCGCGCGTTGCGGTGACCACCAGGGAATCGGCCTTCTTCAACCGCTTCGGCCAGCTCATCTACAGCGAGCCGGTCGGCCGCTACGCGGGCTATGCGTGGCCGCAGTTCTCGATCCATCGCGGCGATCTGCACCAGGTGCTGCGCGACGCGTTTCTCGACCGGGCGGGGAGGGCGCGTTTCCTGACCGGCTGGCAGTGCGAGCGGGTCGAGCAGGACGCCGCCGGCGCGACCGCGTTCTTCCGCAGCCCGGTGGGCGAGCCGCTCGAACCGCAGCGCGGCGCGGTCGTGATCGGCTGCGACGGGATCCACTCGGTGATCCGGAAGCAGCTCTATCCCGACGAGGGCGACCCGATCTATTCCGGCGTGACGATGTGGCGCGGCGTGACCCGCTGGAAGCCGTTCCTGTCCGGGGCGACGATGACCCGCGCCGGCTGGCTCACGATCGGCAAGCTCGTCGCCTATCCGATCCGCAACGCCATCGACGGCGAGGGCCGCCAGCTCGTGAACTGGCTTGCCGAGATCGAGTACCCGCGCTATCACCGCCGCGACTGGAACCGTCCGGGCAAGCTCGGGGATTTCACCGCGGCGTACGCGGACTGGCGCTTCGACTGGCTCGACGTGCCGGCGTTCTTCGCCGCCGCCGACATGATCCTGGAGTTCCCGATGGTGGACCAGGATCCGCTCCCCCGGTGGAGCTTCGGACGCGTCACGCTGCTCGGCGACGCGGCGCACCCGATGTATCCCCGCGGGTCCAACGGCGCCGGCCAGGCGATCCTCGACGCCGGGGCGCTGGGCGCGAGCCTCGCGGCGCGGGCCGAGCCGATCGCCGCGCTGCAGGCGTACGAGGACCAGCGGCGCGAGATGACGGCGAACGTAGTGCGGATGAACCGCACCAACCCGCCGGACGCGATCCTCCGCGAGGTCCATCTCAGGAGCGGCGACAAGCCGTTCAACCGCATCGAGGACCTGATCACCCGCGAGGAGCTCGCAGCGCTCTCCGACGGCTACAAGCGCGTCGCCGGGTACGACAAGGCGACGCTCGGCGGCGCGGCGGTCGATTGAGCTAGAGTCTCACGCTTCGAGAACGGAGACGGGAGATGCGGCACATCCTGCTGATCGGCATGGGCGCGGTGGGACGCCACGTTGCGCGGGCGCTCCAGAACGAGGCGAATCGCGTGCGGCTTTCCATCCTGGTGCGCAGCCAGTACGTGAGGGACGTGAAGGCGCGGGTCGACGAGGTCGTGCCCGGCGAGGTGCAGGTCGTCGACCGGTACGAGAAGCTGACCGACATGCCCGAGCTCGCGGTCGAGTGCGCGGGCCACGCCGCGGTGGCGGAGTTCGGCGAGGAGTGCCTCACGAGCGGCGCCGATTTCCTCGTCACGTCCGTGGGCGCGCTCACCGACCCGCTGGTGCTCCAGCGCCTCGAGCGTGCGAGCCGCACGCACATGGGCAAGCTCATGATCCCGGCGGGCGCGATCGCCGGCGTCGATGCGCTCGCGGCGGCGCGCTACGGCGGACTGGAGCGAGTGCGCTACACCTCGCGCAAGGCGCCGGAGGCCTGGAAAGGAACGCCGGCCGAGCAGATGTGCAACCTCGGTGCGCTGAAGGGTCCGACCGAGTTCTACACCGGGAACGCCGGCGAGGCGGCGCGGCTCTTCCCTCAGAACGCCAACGTCGCGGCGACGATCGCGCTCGCCGGGCTCGGGTTCGAGCGGACCGAGGTCTCCCTCAGCGCCGATCCGGACGCGCCCGGGAACGTGCACGTCATCGAGGCGGAAGGCGCGTTCGGCGAGCTGCGGGTCGAGATCCAGGGACGGCCGCTCGCGGACAACCCCAAGACCTCGACGCTCGCGGCGCTGTCGGTGCTGCGCGCGATCCACAACCGGATCGACGCGATTCAGATCTAGCGGACGGGGCTCGCCGACGACGGGGCCGCCGCCGCGACCGCCGGCGTCGCCTGCAGCGCCTTCAGGTCGTCCTCGTTCAGCGTCTCCTTCCGGAGCAGGAGCTGCGCGCCGCGCTCGAGCACCGCGCGCCGCTCGGTGAGAATCTTCACCGCCTTCGCGAACGCGCGGTCGACGATCTCCTTCACGGCATTGTCGATCTCGCGCGCCGTCTCCTCGCTGAACTCGCGCGTCCTCAGCCCGCCGCCGGGCGTCGCCAGGAACTGGCTCGGCTCCGATTCGTACGCGATCTGGCCGAGCTTGTCGACCATGCCGAAGCGCGTGACCATGCTGCGCGCGATGTTGGTGACCTTCTGCAGGTCGTCGGCGGCGCCGGTCGAGATCTCCTCGAAGACGATGCGCTCCGCCGCGCGGCCGCCGAGCAGGACCGCCAGCTTGTTCTCGAGCTCCCCGGTCGTCATCAGGAAGCGGTCCTCGAGGGGGCGCTGGATCGTGTAGCCGAGCGCGCCGATGCCGCGCGGGATGATCGAGATCTTGTGCACCGGGTCGGAGCCGGGCAGCGCCGTCGCCACGAGCGCGTGTCCCATCTCGTGGTAGGCGACGGTGCGGCGCTCCTTCTCGTTCAGGACCCGGTTCTTCTTCTCCAGCCCGGCGACGATGCGCTCGATCCCGTCGTTGAAGTCCTTGAGCGTCACGGCGCTCGCGCCCCGCCGGGTCGCCAGGAGCGCCGCTTCGTTCACCAGGTTGGCGAGATCGGCGCCCGAGAATCCGGGCGTGAGCGCCGCGATCTTCTCCGGGTCGACGTCCTGGGCGAGCTTCACCTTCTTCAGGTGGATTTTCAGGATCGCGATCCGGCCCTGCTTGTCCGGGCGGTCGACCAGCACCTGCCGGTCGAAGCGGCCGGCGCGGAGCAGGGCGGGATCGAGGATCTCCGGACGGTTGGTGGCGGCGAGCAGCACCAGCCCGGCCGACGAGTCGAAGCCGTCCAACTCGGCGAGCAGCTGGTTGAGGGTCTGCTCCTTTTCATCGTGGCCGCCGACCCCGTACGCGCCGCGCGCCCGGCCGAGCGCATCGACCTCGTCGATGAAGATGATCGCCGGTGCGAGCTTGCGCGCCTGCTCGAAGAGGTCGCGGACCCGGGCCGCGCCGACGCCGACGAACATCTCGACGAACTCGGAGCCGTTGATCGACAGGAACGGCACGCCCGCCTCGCCGGCGACCGCCCGCGCGAGCAGCGTCTTGCCGGTGCCGGGCGGGCCGACGAGCAGGATGCCCTTCGGGAGACGCCCCCCGAGACGGCCGTAGTCCTTGGGGTTCTTGAGGAACTCGACGACCTCCTGCAGCTCCTCCTTGGCCTCGTCGACGCCGGCGACGTCGTCGAACGTCACCTTGACGTCCTTCTCCATGTAGATCTTGGCCTTGCTCTTGCCCACCGAGAGGAAGCCGCCGCCGAGCCCCTGCTTCTCGGCGAACTTGCGCATGACGAACCACCACAGACCGAAGAACGCGACCGCCGGCAGGATGAAGCCGAGGATGTCGCGCAGGAACGTGCTCTCGACGACGCCGCTGAACTTGACCCCGTGGCTCTCGAGCCCCTTCGCGAGGTTCTCGTCGACGCGCACGGCGACGAACCGGGTCCGGCCGTCGGGCAGGGACGCCTTGAACTTGCCCTCGACCGTGTTCTCCCGGATCACCACCTCCTCGATCTTGCCGTCCTTCAGGTACTGCTGGAACTCGCTGTACGTGATCGGCTCGACGGTCCGCGACTGGACCCAGAGGCTGTGAAGCCAGATCGCGGCGAGCGCCGCGAGCACGAAGTACCAGAGGTTGATCTGCGTTTGTCGTTCCATGATCGGGGGCGCGCCGTCCTCGGGGCAGGGTGAAAGCGGATTGCGGGATGCGGTTCGCTATTTTCCGGTTGCGCCCGGCGCAGGCCGGGATCAGAATCGGCCGCAACGCCGTCGCCGATTGCGACCCGGCCTAGATGGGCGCGCCGGGCGCGGATTCAAGGAGCCAAATCATGGATCCAGCGATCCCTGAACCGTCGCCTGACAACGACGAAACCCGGGTCGTCGAGCGCCCGGACGGCTTCTACTGGCGCTCGGACACGACCGGCGAGGAGCACGGGCCGTTTCGCACGCTCGCCGAGGCGGTCGACGACATGGGCTTCGACGCCGAGTCCGCCGATTTTGAGCCTGACGAGACGGTCGAGGAAGCCGAAGCCGAGATCGGCGTCTCGGGCTGGATCGATCCGGATACCGGCGACCTCGGCGAGAGCTGGACCCCGCGCCTCGAAGATCATTGAGTCCCGACCCCTCCGACGAGGGGTTCCACTCACCCATCGCCCGCTGCTGATTGCGGCGCGGGCCCCGGCCTCTGGCAACCGCCGAGGTCACGCCCTGCGGGCGTTCGCCGCTTTGGCAGCCCGAAGAACCGTCGTCCTTTCCCGCTCGACAGCCCCCCACGGCTTGTCCAGAAACAGCTCCGCCACCACGCCCCGGATCCATCGGTTCACCTGGTCGTGGTGGAAGCGCGCGTGCCAGTGTTGCTTCACCTCCGGTTGACCGACCTGGAGCGGGGGGCGAAGCATCTTCAGGTTGGCCATCTTCGCGAAGCTCGCGCCGATGGCGTACGGGACGGTTACGATCAAATCGGACTCGGCGACGACCAGCGGGATGGCGAGGAAGTGGGGGATGCTCAGCGCGACCCGGCGGGTCAGACCTTGCGCGGCGAGCGTCTCCTCGAAGAGCTCGTGGCTCTTTCCCTCCTGATCCACCACCACGTGCTGCGCCTCCAGGAACCGTTTCTTCGTAATCTGGCTCCGAAAGACCGGGTGGTCCTTGCGCACGATGCAGACGAACGAATGACTGAACAGCCGCTGCTGGTAAATGACCGCCCCTTGCAGACCGGGAAAGTATCCGATCGCCAGGTCGACTTCGCCGGCCTGCAGCGCCTCCGCCAGTTGTCCGGGCGGGGTGGAAACGGTCCTGATGTTCGCTCCGGGCGCTACGGCTTGCAGATGGGCGCGAAGCCTCGGTAAGAAGACGAGCTCGCCGACGTCGGCCATGTTGAACGTGAACGTGCGCTCGGTCGTGGCCGGGTCGAAGTTGGGCTGTCGCAGAACGTCGTTCTTGATCTGATCGAGCACGTGCTGCACGGGGACGGCCAGCTGCTCGGCGCGCGGCGTTGGCGAAAGCCCGCGCGAGCC
>DATEDA010000246.1:0-18693 GCA_035286595.1 Burkholderiales bacterium
GTAAGCAGTGACCGGGTAGCCCGCGCGCGCGAGCCGCTGCGCCATCACCGCGCCCATGCGGCCGATGCCGATCCAGCCGATGCGCGGCTTGCTCATTGGACTACCCTCGCGGCTCGCGCGCTCGGATTCGCCCTTGAGGCGGCCCGGCGGGCTCATGACCGCCACAGGCGTCGGCTCGCGACCGCCGCGCCCGCGGCGAGCGTCTTCAGCTTCGCGTAGGTGATCTCGGCGTCGATCTTCCCGTACCCGGCGTGGGTGCCGAAGCCGCAGTCGCTGCTCGCGATCACCCGCTCGCGCCCGACGATGTCGGCGAAGCGGCAGATCCGCTCGGCGACGTAGTCGGGATGCTCGACGAAGTTCGACACCGAGTCGATCACCCCCGGCAGGAGCACCTTGCCGTCGGGGATCTTCGCCGCCTTGAGCACGGCCCACTCGTGGCCATGGCGCGGATTCGCGGCCTCGAACGAGATCGCCTGCGGCTTCGCCTTGAGCACGGTACCGAGGATCTTCTCGAGGGGAATGTCGCACACGTGCGGGCCCTCGTAGTTGCCCCAGCAGAGGTGCATCCGGACGCGGTCCGCCGGCACCCGCTCGAGCGCGTGGTTGAGCGCCTCCACGTTCTGCGCCGCGGCCTTGACGAACGTCGCGTCGCTCTCGTCGGCGAACATGATGTGCCTGCCCATCGCGAGATCGGGGCAGTCCACCTGCAGCACGAACCCCGCCGCGACGATCGCCTCGTACTCCTCGCGCATCACCTCGGCGAGCGCGCCGAGGTAGGCCTCGTGGCTCGGGTAGTGGCGGTTCGGCTGGAACACCGCGATCACGCCCGGAGACGCCGCGTTCATGAACGCGTCGACCGGCCGCCCCGCCGCCACCGCCGCCACCGCCGCCTGCATGTTGGCGATGTCCTTCGCGAGCGGCTTGCGGTCCCGGATCTCGATCGGGCCGGTGCAGAGCTGCCGGCGGATGACCGGGGTCTCGCCGGCGGCGGCGATCTTCTTCATGTAGCGCGGATACATCGCGAGGTCCGCCGGCGGCAGCCGCGGGCTATCGCCCGAGAACCCGGTCAGGCGGTCCTTGATGTAGGTGCCGTAGCCGATCTTGCTCATCTCGCCGTCGCTCACGACGTCGACGCCGAGCTCGACCTGCGTCTTCACGACGTCCCTGACGGCCGCCGTCATGCAGGCGTCGAACGCGGCCGGGTCGGCGAGCTCGCCCTTCTCCTTCGCCTGCAGCATCGCCCAGACGTCGTCGGGCCGGGGCAGGCTGCCCACGTGCGTGGTCAGGATGCGGTCGGTCGAGAGCTTCATGCCGGCTACTTGTGCTGCACGATGAAGCCGTGCTCGTCCAGGGTCGCGCCGTGGCGCTTCGCCTCCTCGAGCACCTCCGGTGCCCAGATCACCTTACCCGAGTCGTTGCCGCCGATGATCGCGATCATCGTCGCCAGCTGGTCGCCGACGTTGCGGAAGTTGCGGTGCACGCCGGGCGGGATCGAGATGACGTCCCAGGGTCCGAGGATCGCCTCCTGCTCGCCGTGCTCGCCCCAGCAGATCTTCCACTTGCCGGTGAGCGGGATGAACACCTCCACCGTCTCGTGATCGTGCAGCGCGTTGCCGTTGCCCGGCTCGCAGCGCACGTAGGTGACGTTGAACCCGTCGGTGGTGACGATGGCGGGGCGCAGGCTCGGGTCCTCGAGCACGCCGGGTCCGATCACCGGCACGAGCTCGCGCTCGTTGCCGGGGATGTAGGTGTCGAGGTGGCCGTGCGAGGCGAACTTGAGATCCTTGAAGTGCACGATGCGACTGCGCACGTCGGGGACCGCGCGGCGCTGCGCATTCGATTGGCTGGACATGGATCGCCCTCCTGGGGATGGCGCAGGAAGCGGGCACGCTAGCAGAGACGATCCGCGACCGCAATCCGGAGCGGGCGCGGGAGGCCATGCGCCGGCACATCGACAACGTGCGCAGCCGGTTGTTCGAGGGGAAGGCGGGGGGCGATTAGGCGGCGCGTCGCGCGCCGCAATCACCGATCGGCGTTCAGCGCGTCGATCGGCGGTCCGGCTTGCAGGGCGAGTGCGGTCTTGGACACGACCACCGCTCCGTCGGACTCCAGGACGTCTGCTTCGATCAGGCGCCTCGCCGCCGCCTGGATCGCGTCCCGGTGCTGATCGAACGCCAGCAGGCAGCGCTGGTACACGTCCGCTTCTTCGCGCAGCCCGCGTGCGGGCTCGACCAGGGCGTCCTCCCGGACGTAGCAGCGCACTCGCTGGTCGCCGACCTGGGCGAAGAACAGCACGCTCTTCCGGGGGGCAACGTACAGGCGCCGGGCTTCGAAGATGATGTCCACTACCGCTTTCCCGTGACGTTCATCGGCGTTCTTCCCTGCCGCAGGAGGCTCATCCGGAGCCCTGCCCCTCGAGCTAGCAGCTTCCGCGCCAGGAGATCAAAACTCATCACGGCGCTGTCGCGGGGCACCGTCCCGGGCCCAGTCCCTCGCCAAGCCGTGACGGCGTGCACACAACCGCGGTGCCTGTCCCGAGCCTGGCGTGCGCCCTGCTTCTCCGGCCGGCGTCAGCGCCCGACGAGGAGCGTCACATTTCAGACCTCTGGCGCTGCCGATCACCCGCCGCGCGCACGCGCGGCGGACCGGGTAAGGGCGGCGAGCGCGACGACGACGGACAGGAGCGTGAGCGCCGACAGCGCGAGCGACCAGTGGATCCCGATCAGCGCGCCGAGCAGGCCGACGGTCACGCCGCTGAAGGTGCGAAGCCCGAGCGCCGCCATGTTGAACAGCCCGATCACGCGCCCGCGCACGTGCGCCGGCGCATGCAGCTGCACCAGCGTCTGCGCCATGGCGTTGAACGAAAGCTCGAGGAACCCCGCCGCGAAGAGCAGCACGAGCGCGACCGGGTAGGCCCGGACGGCGGCGAAACCCGCGATCGCGCAGCACCAGAGCACCGCCAGGACGAGCGCGGTTCGAGGGTTCGCGCGCAGGAGATTGCGGCTCTCCAGCACGAACGCGGCGAAGAGCGCGCCGGCCGCGTCCGCCGCGAGCAGCATGCTGTAGGTGAAATCGGCCTGCCCGTGGCCGAGGTCGCGGGCGAACTCCGGCATTTGCGCGTGATAGGCGTTGCCCACGAGGAGCGACGCGCCGCCGGCGAGCAGGGTCATCGAGACGATCGTGCGGTCGCCCGCGACGTCGCGGATCGTCTGCACGATGTCGGCGAGGCCGCGTACCGCGCGCGGGGGCGTGGTCTCGGTCGTCCTGAAACGCGGGCCGTAGGGCGCTTTCCACAGCCAGAGCAGCAACGGGACATAGATCAGCACGTTTGCGAGGATGCCGTACGCGGGCCCGAGCGCGAGCATGATCCCCGCGCCCACCGCCGGCCCGAGCAGCAGCCCGACCCAGCGCGCGGTCGCGGCGAGGCGGACCGCGCTCTGCAGGTGCGCCGGCCCGACGATGTCGTGGATGAGCACCTGGCTCGACGGCGTCCAGAGCACCCCCGCGAAGCCGTGCAGCACGAGCAGCACCATGGCGTGCCAGATCTCCAGCGAGTCGTCGACGAAGAGCCATCCCCACGCGAGCGACACGCCCATGAACAGGAGCATGCCGACCTGGATGATGCGGCGCGGGTCGAAGCGATCGGCGAGCGCCCCCGAGTACACCGAGAACAGGAGGAACGGCAGCCAGTGCGAGAGCACGGCGAAGCCGGCGAGCGCCGGCGACTGGAACTTCTGGAACATCACCCAGTAGCTGATGACGTGCTCGACGTTGTCGGCCGTCATCGCCAGCGCGTAGGTGACGAAGTAGGCGCGGAAGCCGCGGTGGCGCAGCGCGGCGAAGGACTCCGGCGGGCGAGCCTGCGCGCCGGCGGGTCCGGGCGCGGTCGTCAAGCGGAGCCGCCGCGCGAGCGGCCGAGGATCTCGGCGGCGGCGCGCTCGAGGATCCGCGCGATGCGGCGCTGCTCCTCCGCCGAGGACCCGAAGCTCCGGACGAGCGCGGTCTTCAGCTTGCGGCGCGCGGCGTGCAGCTCGGACAGGACGCGGTGACGACGACCGCCCGGCGCCGCCGGCGAGTCGAGATCGCCGGCCGCGTCGCTCCCCGCGCCCTCGTCGGCGGAGAAGACCTGGCGAAGCCGGTCCATCCTGCGGCCGATCCAGTCGAGCTCTTCCAGGGTCGCGTCGACGGCCGCGCGGTTCGCCTCGAGATGGGACCGCCCGTCCGCGGTGATGCGATAGCGCTTCCTGGTGCCCTCGGCCTCGACGGTCGCGCGCCCGATCTCCTCGAGATACGTGAGCGCGGGATACACCATGCCGGGGCTCGGGCTGTAGTACCCGTTGGAGCGCTCGTCGAGCGCCTTGATGATCTCGTAGCCGTGGCGCGGCGTCTCCGCGAGCAGCGCCAGGATCAGGAGCTGGAGATCGGCGGCGGCGAACTTGCGGCCGCGCCCGAAGCGCCCGCCGCCCCTGCCGGGGTCGCCAGGGAACCCGCCGAAGCGGCCGGACGGGCTGCGGCCGTGGAACCTGCCCGCGCAGCGGCGGCCGGATTCGTCAAAGAAATGAGTCACTTGACACCTCGATATCTCTTAAGACATATCTTAAGATATATCTACAGAGCATCGGCTGTCAAGGGCCGGGGACCCGCTGCCCGGCGATTGATCTTCGACAAGCCTCCGAGCCCCGAGCCGGGCATGCTCGCCGCGCGCAAACGCATGGCAAATGGATGACCCATCGTCGCGATTTCCTGCGTCTCTCGGTGCTCGCTGCCGGAGCGCCCTGCCTCCCCGGGTGCACCGGCGCGGCGGAATACGAGGGCGATTTGTGCTCACGGACGACGGCGTCGTGAGCCGGCGATGAGCAAGCGCAAGCGTCTGTTCGTCGCCGCGGTGCTGGCGATGGCGGCGCTCGCCGTCGGGCTCGTCGTCGCATTCCAGTGCGACCTGCAAGCGCACCGCGAGCGCATCGCGGCCGGCAGCCGCGTCGTCGCGACCCGCTGCGGGCCGGTCGAGCTCGCCGAGACCGGCACCGGACCGCCGCTGCTGGTCGTGCACGGCACCGGCGGCGGCTTCGACCAGGGCATGAGTGCGGGAGCGGATCTCGCGGCGCGCGGCCTGCATGTGATCGCGCCGTCGCGCTTCGGCTATCTCGGCACGCCGTACCCGGCCGATGCGTCGGCCGAGGCACAGGCCGACCAGTTCGCCTGCCTGCTCGATGCGCTCGCGATCGCCCGCACCGCGGTCGTCGGCGTCTCGGCGGGCGCGAACTCGGCGATGCAGTTCGCCATCCGCCATCCCGCGCGGACCAGTGCGCTCGTGCTGCTGGTGCCGGCTACATACAAGCCGGCCGACGTGGCCGCCTCCGCGCCCAAGCTGCCGCCGCTCGCGGAGAAGCTGCTGATGACGATCGTCACTTCGGACTTCGTTTTCTGGTCGACCGCGCGCTTCGCGCCGGAGACGGCGATCGGGCTGGTGCTCGCCACACCGGCCGAGGATTTCCGTGCGGCAAGCGCCGAAGAGCAGGCGCGCGCCCGCACGGTGCTCGACCAGATCCTGCCGATCAGCGCGCGCATCCAGGGACTGCTGAACGACGCGCGCATCGCCGGCAACCCGCCACGCTATGCGCTGGAGGCAATCCGCGCGCCGACGCTCGTCATCAGCGTCCGCGACGATCTGTTCGGCACCTACGCCGCGGCGCGGTACACCGCGCAGCACATCGGCGGCGCGCGCTTCGTCGGCTACGAGCGCGGCGGGCACGTGTGGCTCGGCCACCATCGGGAGATCGTGGACGAGACCGCCGCGTTCGTGCGCAGCGCCGCTCGTTGAAGTTCGCTCGGCCGGAGCAGCGTAGGGCGCCGCCGCAGCTCGCCGGTGCTACGCGAACAGCGCCCCAACCTGGAGCGCCACCGTCGGCAACGCCGTGGGCGCGATCGACTCGGCTTCCGTCCGCTCGAGCTTCCGACGGTAGCCGCCGGCGGTCGGCTCGCGGTAGATCTCGAGCCGCTTCGCATCGAGGTCGAGGATCCAGACCTCGGGCACCCCCTGCTTCGCGTAGAGCGGGAGCTTCGTCTCGCGGTCGAAGACGAGCGTGGTGTCGGCGACCTCGATCAGCAGCAGCACGTCCTCCGGACGGGGATGCGCGGAGCGATAGTGGTCGGCCTTGGGGCGAAGCAGCATGAGGTCGGGCTGCGGCTCGGAGTCATCGGCGAGCCGCAGGGGGTTCTGGGTCCATACCAGCGCGGCATCGCCGACCGCCCGGACGAAGTGGGCCGACAGGAAACTCACCGCGGCCGCGTGCCGGCTACCGATCGGGGCCATCTCGATGAGCTCGCCTTCGATCAGCTCGACGCGCGCATCCGGGCCGAGGATGCCGGTCTGGCCCATCCGCTCGAACTGGTCGGCGGAGATCTTCCGGCGATGGGGAGTGAAGACCGCGCTCATGGTTCGGATCTCGTTGGGCCCATTCTAGCGCGAGGTCATTGGGAGGGCACGGCAAGATCGGCCGAGGAAGCGCTCGCGCGTGCACGTTCGGGAGCTCGTGAGTGGCGGAACATCGATCCGGTTTCGGGCCCGGCGTCGGAAGCACCTCAGCCCGCGATGATTCACCGCCAGCCTACTTGCGGAAGTGGCTCAGGGCGTGAACCTGGAGCCCGGGAAACGGCGCCGAAGCGCGGCGCTCGAGATAGCGGAGATACCTCAGGCTCGCGGGGCGAGGCCATGGTTCGCCACTAACACGGCAAACCACCTAAGCGGCGCGACAGCGCTGTGGTTGTTGCGCGAACCGATCGTTGCAAGTTCAGCAACGAACGTAGCCTAATTGGCGACGGCCGCAAGCTCGATCCTCCATGGGTCGCTGCGTGATCTCACGGCACGGAGGTGAGCGACTCACGATGTGAGCCGGCCACGACGGCGCGAGGTCCTGGGGCTCACGGCATGAGCCTTCGCCCGGCGCAGACTCGGGCCCGTCCCTGCACGCGAGTCAGCGGGAACAGGTGACTTGACCCTGGTACGCCATTGACGTAGTGTTCCATGCTGTTCGTCGAGACCTCGCTCTTCACGGCGCAGCTCGCCCGGTACCTTTCGGACGACGGCTACCGGGAGTTCCAGACGCACCGGATGGCCCATCCCGACGCGGGCGCGATCATCCGAGGGTCGGGCGGGATCCGGAAGGTTCGATGGGGCGCGAGAGGGCGGGGAAAGTCGGGCGGCGTTCGAGTCATCTACTACTGGGCGACGGCCGCAGTCCAGATCTATCTGCTGACGATCTACGGGAAGAGCGAGCGTTCCGACATCGACAGGGAAACGCTGCGGCGCATCGCGGGCAAGCTGGAGCTGTTGAGATGAGCAAGCGCGACATCGGGAAGGAAATCCTCGCCGGCCTCGACGAGATCGCGGCCTGGAAGCGGGGCGAGCTGAAGCTGAAGACCACCAAGGCCGCGCTCCCGAAGGCTGCCGACGTACCGGCGATCCGGGCGCGGCTCGGGCTGTCGCAAGCGGCGTTCGCCACCTGCATGGGGGTCAGCGTCGGCACGCTCCGAAACTGGGAGCAGGGTCGCCGCGAGCCGCAGGGTCCGGCTCGCGCGCTGCTTCTCATCGCCGACCGGAAGCCCAAGGCTTTCCTGGAAGCGGTTCGGCTCGCGCGCAGGGAGCGGCGCGCCGCTTAGCGGTAGCAAACGGGATATCGACGACGCCAAGGCCCGGTGGTCGGACTACAAGACGACGCGGCGCGCGCCACGGCCCGCCCGCCCGAAGCGGACCGACGCCGCGCCTGAGTGTGGATGGATATTACTTTCCCCTGGGGACCTCTCTGGGGTCGAAGGCCGACGGATCCCACCATGAGTCGGGTGTGGGGACCCTATAGTTGCCGTACTGATCCCGAAGGTAATGGCGACCATCCTCCGCCCGGACGTGCGCGATCTCCGCAGCGGGTGCGTCCAGACGCTCCAGCACCTCCGCCTGGCGCTTCAGGCACTCGAGCTCCGCAATCCTCCCGGAGAACTCGTAGTTGGGAGGGAAGCGGTTGCCGTGGCGCTTGACGCCGCGGAGATACTGGAATCGGTGGCAGGCCTCGTGCACGATCACGCTCGCAGCCCAGGTCACGGATCTCACCGCGTCCCCCCGGAGAAGGCTGGCGACCGGCGGGTCGTGCGTTACCGCCATGCCAACGTCCTCCCAGCGCGTGACTTCGCGGATCCGCCCGACATGGGCGCGCGCGAACTCGAAGTCCGCTGGCGCACGCTGACGCAGCAGCTCGAGGGAAGCGTGCACGGCTCTGATGAACTCGAAGCTTTGCGACTGAACGGGTATGGCCGGCCTGATGACCTGTTGGCCCCACGCGCCGGAAATGGACAAGGCAAGAAGGATTGCCGCCGCCGCGGACCGCGCCCTCATAGCCCACGATAACTTCGTGAGTGGCTCATCGCCCGGGCCGGGCCACGGCGGCCGTGACACAAGTCTCGATGGGGCGAGCTTCGGCGCACCGTCCCCTCGTTGGCGAGGAGGGGATAAAGAAAAAAGCCCGACGCCCCCCTCTGCGGGGGCGCCGGGCCCTGCTTTTACCCTACCCGCGCTACCGCTTCTCGCCGGCCCGCACCAGCTCCCTCACCTTGCGCGGCGTGAGCGGCAGCTCGTCGCAGCGCACGCCGTACTGCGAGAGCGCGTCCTCGATCGCCCGCGAGAGCGCACCGGGTGCGCCCATCCGTCCACCTTCGCCGCCGCCCTTGATGCCGTACTCGGTGAACGGCGAGGGCGTCTCCACGTGCCCCACGCGGATCGCGGGCGGCATCTCGGCGAGCGTCGGAATCAGGTAGTCGGCGAACGTCCCGGTCACGAGCTGGCCGGTCTCGTCGTAGTGGAACTTCTCGTACAGCGCGGTGCCGATGCCCTGCGCCGTGCCGCCGCGGATGTGGCCCGCGAGCGTCATCGGGTTCACCACCGTTCCCGCGTCGTGGACCGCGACGTAGTCGAGGATCGCCACCTTGCCCGTCTTCGGGTCGACCTCGACGAGCGCCAGGTGGCACATGTGCCCCATGATCGGATAGAAGATCCCGAGGTGGCTGCGGTCGGCCGCCGGCATGGTCGTGAGCGGATGGTCGTACACGTAGTTCGCATCGAGCCCGCTCGCGAACGCGTCGCCCGCCGGCAGGTTGAGGCGGAAGTAGTGAGCGAAGAGCGCCACCTCGCCGATGGTCTTCTCCTTCCCGGGCACGCCTTTCACGCCGATCTTGCCGGCGCGGAACTCGAGGTCGCCTACGTCGGCCTCCATCATGTGACCGGACACGCGCAGGAGCTTGTCCTTGACCTGCTTGGCCGCGCCCACGATCGCCCCGGCGATCATCACCGTGAAGCGGCTGCCGCCCGGGCCGGTGGAGTTGAAGCCGCTCTGGGTGTCCGCATAGACGATGTTGACCTGCGACGGATCGACCTGGAACTGCTCGGCGACGATCTGCACCGCCATCGTCTCCGGGCTGTTGCCCCAGAACGGCGAGCCGAGCGTGACGTGGATCGCGCCGGTCGGGTCGATGCGGATCTGCGTCGACTCCGGCGAGCTCGTCAGCGTGAAGCCCGGGTTCTCGGTGCCGTTGAGCGACCAGAACTCGGTCGCGCTGAAGACGCTGCGCTCCTGGCAGGTCGCGATGCCGATGCCGACGCACCGGCCCTTGGCGCGCGCTTCGTCCCGGATCTTGTTCCACTTCGGCAGCTCGGCGATGCGCAGCGCCTCCTCGAGCACTGCGGGATAGTTCCCGCTGTCGTACAGGTTGCCGCTCGGGATGACGTACGGGAACTGCCCGGGCTGGATCAGGTTCCTGCGGCGCAGCTCGATCGGATCCATCTTCAGCTCGTCGGCCGCGGCGTCGGCCATGCGCTCGAGCATCCAGTTGGTCACCTCCGAGCCGAAGCCGCGGTAGGCGCCCTGCTGGCACTTGTTGGTCAGCACCGCGATGAGCTCCATCTGGATGCTGTTGATGCGGTACGGCCCGACGATCTGGCACAGCGAGTTGCCGTGCGTCCCGACCCCGAACTGGAAATACGCCCCGTAGTCGTCGATCACCTGGAACCTGAGCGACTGCATCGTCCCGTCGCGCTTCAACGCGAGCTCGCAGCGATAGAGGCGGTCCGAGCCGTGGTTGTCGCAGCTGGTGATGTTGTCCAGCCGATCCTCCAGGTACTTGACCGGGCGGCCGGCCGCGCGAGCGAGCGTGCCCGCGAGCGTCATCACCTTGTGGGTGAAGAGCTTCGAGCCGAAGCTGCCGCCGGTGACGCACGGGATCAGGTTGAGCTTCGACGCCGGCACGCCGAGCGAGGCGCCGACCAGCCAGCCGACGTAGTTGAGGAACGAGCTGTTCGTGTGCATCGTGAACTTGCCGCTGCCCGGCTCGTAGGCCGCGATGCAGCCGACCGTCTCGAGCGGCTGCGCGCCCGAGCGGCCCCAGCGCAACGTGCGCTTCACCACCACGTCCGCCTTGGCGAAGTCCTCCTGCACGGGTCCGAACGTGAAGGTCCGGTGCTGCGCGATGTTGTTCGGGCCGCGCTCCGGATGCAGCACGGCGTCCCCGCTCGAGGTCATCGCCGCCTCCGGGTCGACCACCACCGGCAGGTCCTGGTACTCGACCTCGATCAGATCGCACGCGTCCTCGGCGACGTAGCGGTTCTCGGCGACCACCGCCGCCACCGCTTCGCCGACGTGGCGCACCCGATCGACCGCCAGGCAGTACTGCACCACCGGCGGGCTCGCGAACTGCGCCGTCGCGCCGGTCATCTCCTTCGCTTCCGCGCCGGTGAGCACGAGGTAGACGCCCGCGAGCGCCTTCGCCTTCGAGGTGTCGATGCGCTTGATGCGGGCGTGCGCCCGGTCGCTGCGCAGCACCGCGGCGTGCGCCATGTTGGGGAGCACGATGTCGTCGATGTACTGGCCGTTGCCGGTCAGCAGGCGCGGGTCCTCGACCCGCTTGAGGTTCTGGCCGATGTACTTGTAGCTCTTCCGCGGCGGCTCCTGCTGCCGGCTCGGCGGAATGTAGCCTTCGGCGGGAATGTGCTTCGGAAAGGTCGCGGTCATTTCGCTCCCTCCTGCATCAGTTCGGCGGCCCGCTGCACGGACTCGACGATGTTGTAGTAGCCGGTGCAACGGCACAGGTTCGAGGAGACCGCCTCCTCGATCTCGGCCTTCGTGGGCTTTGCGTTCCGCTCGAGAAGCTCGGTCGCCACCATCAGCATCCCGGGCGTGCAGAAGCCGCATTGCAGGCCGTGCTTCTCCCAGAAGGCCTGCTGCAGCGCGCTCAGCTTCCCGCCCTGCGCCAGTCCGTCGGCGGTGCGCACCTCGCAGCCGTCCGCCTGCACGGCGAAGCTCAAGCAGGAGCGGACGGCCTCGCCGTCCATCAGCACCGTGCAGGTGCCGCAGACGCCGTGCTCGCAGCCGACGTGGGTGGCCTTGAGGCCGAGATCCTCCCGCAGGAAATCCGAGAGCAGCCGGCGCGGCTCCACCGCGCGCTCGAACCGCGTCCCGTTCACTTTCAGACTGATCGGAATCAGAGCCATGGCGGTCTCCTCAACGGGCGCGCTCGCGCGCTGCGGCCAGGGCGCGGGCGGTCAGCGTTTCGGCCAGCTCGCGCTTGTAGATGGGGTCGGCGTGATAGGAGCCGCTCGGGCGCACGGCCTCGCTCGCCATGCTGGCGGCGGCCGTGATCGCGGCGTCGTCGAGCGTGGTGCCGACGAGCTTCTTCTCCACCGCGGGAAGACGCACGCCGGGCCGTTCCATGCCGGCCACGGCGACGCTCGCGTGCGTGCACTTCCCGCCCGCGACGGTGACGATCGCGGCGACGCCCGCCATCGCGAAATCGCCCTGGCGGTTGGCGGCCTCCTGCCACGCCGCGCCCTGACCGGGCTTGGCGGTCGGGATCCGGATCTCGGTGACCATCTCGCCTTCGGCGAGCGCGGTCGTGAGCGGGCCGGTGAAGAACTCGGTCGCCGGAATCGTCCGGGCGCGTTTGGCGCTCCGCACGCCGATCTTGGCGTCGCACGCGGCGAGCACCGCGGGCATCTCGGAGGCCGGATCCGCGTGACTGATGTTGCCGCCCAGCGTGCCGCGATTGCGGATCGGGCCGTGCGCCACGCATCGATAGGCTTCCACCATGAGGGGGCAGTGCTTCGCGACGAGCTCCGACGCGAGCAGCGCGGCGTGCCGAGCGAGCGCGCCGATGACGAGCTCGCCGCCGTCGACCCGGATGTCCGCGAGGCCGGGCACGCGGTTGATGTCGATGAGAACCGCGGGCTTCACGAGCCTCAGGTTCATCATCGGCACCAGGCTCTGTCCGCCGGCAAGAATCCGGCCGGCCGGCGCGTGGCGCGCGAGCGCATCGAGCGCCTCCGCGAGCGAACCGGGCCGGACGTACTCGAACGGTGCTGGTTTCACATGCATCTCCTCTGGGGGTGAAGGTCCATCCCGGGATGCGGTCGACCGCCGTTGGCGGCGCCTGCAGGCGTTTCGTTGGAGTCCCGGGGGATGGAGTGCGGGTTGGAAAACCCAACTCTTAGAGTAGCTCGCGCGCGGACATGTTCAAGAAAGAATTGCGGTGGCCGCCGCCGGGTCGAATGGCCCGAGGCCGGTTCGTCTGCCGCAGTGCGGCATCGCTGCCGGCGCGGCCGGGCGAGGGCAGCGTAGGGTTCTCCGGCCGCGTGGCGATCAGCCCTCGTCGAACGCGGCCCTCTCAGGCCAAGCGGCAGCCACGAGCTCAGGCCACCTCGAACTGAAGCCGTTTGACGTCGGCGGACGGAAAGCGCTCCCTGAGGCGGAGCACTTCGATCGCGACGACCTGCTTCTGGGCGTTGAAGTCCAGCACGATCCCGGGCTGCACCTCCTGGGACTCCTCGATCTTCGAATCGTCCAGGCGCGAGAATAGAGCGCGTCGGCCTTCTCGTCGTAGTGCAGCCTCATTACGCGAACACCGCCCCGACCTGGAGCGCCGCTGCCGGCAGCGCCATGGGGGCGATGGACTCGGCTTCCCCACGCTCGAGTTTTCGGCGGTATCCGCCCTCACCCGGCTCGCGGTGGATCTCGAGCCGCCTCGCGTCGAGGTCCAGGATCCAGACCTCGGGCACTCCGTGTTTCGCGTAGAGCGGGAGCTTCGTCTCGCGGTCGAAGACGAGCGTGGTCTCGGCGACCTCGATGAGCAGCAGCACGTCCGCAGGACGGGGATGCGCGGACCGGTAGCGGTCGGCTCGGGGACGAAGCAGCATGAGGTCGGGCTGCGGCTCGGAGTCGTCGGCGAGCCGCAGGGGGTTCTGGGTGCGCACCAGCGCGGCATCTCCGACCAGCCGGGCGAAATGCATCGACAGGAAATCCACCGCGGCGGCGTGCCGGCTACCGATCGGGGCCATCTCGATCAACTCGCCTTCGATCAGCTCGACGCGCGCGTCCGGGCCGAGGATCCCCGTTTGCCCCATCCGCTCGAACTGGTCCGCGGACAGTTTCCGTCGCTGGGGAGTAAAGACCACGCTCATGGCTTGGACCTGGTTGCCGACTCCGCCCGCATTCTAGCCGGAGGTCCTCGGGGCGGCACGGCCGGATCGGTCGAGGTAGCGCTCGCGCGCGCACGTTCTGGAGCTCGTGAGGGACGGTACATCGACCCGGTTTCGGCCCCGGCGCGGGACGCGCCTCGGCCCGCGAAGATTCACTGCCGGTTCACGCTGCAGCCTACTCGCGGTGGTGGCTCAGGACGTGATCCTGGAGCCTGACAAAGGCGCCGAAAGCGCGGCGCTTGGATAGCGGAACCACATCCGGCTTGCCAGAGCTCGGATGTTTGCCACTGAGACGGGAAACCACTTAAGCGGCGCACCGAGGCTGTGATTGTTCCTCGTGCGCAACTCGAGGCGCGCGATTACTCACAAAGCTCTTGATCGCCGCGCGGCGATTGGCTATTCTTCGCGCCCTTTCCTCCCCCCTCGCGGACGAGACTGATGCTTTCAACGCCACGACAGATGAGTTGCTCGCGAATGCGCGCATCGTGGCAGAGGCACGTCTTCGTTCCGCTGCCATTGACGGGCGCGTAGCGCCCCTCCGGATCGCCGCGCCGGCCGGGCGCAGCGCTTCGGCTCTCGATACGAAGCTCGCGAGGTTCGCGTCGCGCATCGCGCCCATCGGCGCGGCGCGCCCGCGTTTGCCGCTTCTCCGGTGAAACGAACATGATTCGCAGACTGACATTGCACCAGACGCTCGCCGCGCACTTCGCACCGGCGCCGCTCGATGAGCTCGAGGTCACGCGCCGCGACTTTCCGCACTGGATGCGGCCGGACCTGCAGCGGGCGCTCGAGCGGCTCTTCGCGGACCGTCCCGATGCCCGGTTCTTCGGCGCGCGCGTGCGCGACCACGAGCTCACTTCGCCACATGCTCGTACGCCGGGCGCGCCATTCGGAGGTGGCGGGCTAGACGAGATCCGCGCGATGCGCCTGCAACCACGCCCGCACGTCAGCACTAACGTAAGTGGCTGGTTTGAAGTGATATGCAGACGATATGTCGATATTTATTGGATTTGTCGACAAGCGATGAAGAAGGCCAGTCGATCACCGGGTCTTCGGGTGGCGTTCGGTCCGCGCGGCGGTTCCGGAGGGCGCCGCACCCCGCACCATTGGCAGAGCGAGCGCCGCCAGGCCGGCGAGCCCGGCCAGCACGCAGCCGAGGTGCAGCGCGTCGATCGAGATCAGTCCCTGCAAGGCGTTGCGCTCGGAGAAGGGTGCGAAGGCGAGCACATCGACGTGCATGATGCTGTCGAGGGCGACGTGGCTATACGCGCCCAGCGCGGCTCCCGTTACCGCCGCGCCGACGCCGATTGCCGGCTCCGCTGCGAGGTAGCGAGCCTGAGCGGGGCTGAGCCGCGAGTTCCACCAGCGCAGCAGGCGTTCGCAGAGCAACCGCCCCGGCCACACGCTCACGAGCACCACGATCGTCGCTCCGATGAGTGTGTGAAAGAACCGGTGCGCGGGATCGCCCGTGAGCACGAAGTTGGCGATCGGCTCGAGATCGATCAGGCCGTTTGCGAGGCCGAACACCGTGAAGCTCATCCGCCGCCCCAGCATCGCCTTCAAGGCCGCGCCGGGACCCAAGTGGAAGGGCGTTATGGGCATTGGGAGCTCCCGGATCGCCGGATCCAGCGAAGACGCATGGCGGGAGGTTGGTGCATCGCGGGTCTTCCTGCGAGGGCAAACTCCACGCCACCGCTCCGCGACCTCTGCGCGTAATCTCGGGGTACCGGGGTGGGTGGCTCACGATGTGAGCCAACGCCGGGCGCAAACTGGCGGGCACGAAGCCGTCGGACAATCCCGCCGACACGTCCGCCCCGATGCCCGCCCAATCGCGCCGCGCACCTGTCCCTGCCTCGCCCGCACGAGGCATCGAGGCGCGCATTCTGCTGGTGCGTGGGCACAAGGTTCTGATCGATGCGGATCTGGCAGAGCTCTACGGTGTGCCGACGAAGCGGCTGAACGAGCAGGTCAAGCGCAACGCCGGGCGTTTCCCCGAGGACTTCTGCTTCCGGCTCTCGTCCGCGGAGAAGGAGGAGGTGGTCGCAAATTGCGACCACCTCGCCCGGCTCAAGTTCTCGCCTGCGCTGCCTCATGCCTTCACCGAGCATGGGGCCATCATGGCTGCGAACGTCCTGAACAGCTCGCGCGCTGTCGAGATGAGCGTGCACGTGGTTCGGGCGTTCGTGCGCCTGCGCGAGATGATCGCCTCGCACAAGAAGCTGGCGCAGCGCCTGGACGAGCTCGAGGCTCGCTACGACCGGCAGTTCAAGGTCGTGTTCGACGCGATCCGCGAGCTCATGACCCCGCTTGACCCGAAGCCGAAGCGGAAGATCGGGTTCGTATGAATCCCCTGCGCGCAGACGCTGCAGCAGGTCGGCGTGTTTCTTCACGTTCGCGCGCGACAACTTCGGCGACCTTGCGTTCGCCCGCCTGAGCGAGTCGAGAACGGAGATCGAGCGGGAACTCGGCATTCCGGTGACGTGGTCGAGCGAAGACGGAAAGCATCGCGTCGCCACATCGACCGGATTCAAGGATCTGCGGGCACCGGGGAACCGCAACGCCATCAAGCAGGCGCTAGCCACCCAACTCGAGCGGTTCGCCTCCGTCTTCCGCCCCGTCTTGCGGAGATCGCGAAGGAGATCGCCTCCGCGAGCATCGCTTCGAGACGTTCTGCTACGGGCCGAAGTCCTGCGCCCTCTACCGCGCCGGACCGACGCGCAAGGTGCCGGGGCGGAAAGGGATGAGCTGGGAGGAGGAGAACTGGGTCGATGAGGACGCGACGGAGCATCGCCGCCCGGATGAGTAACCGGGCTCGCGGGAGCCCCGCCTACTCCGGAGCCTGCGGCTCCTTCGGGAAAGCGCGAACGCGATGGCGAGTCTCCTCGACCACCACGACAACCCCGCCCTGCTCGAGCTGCGGGGCGGAAGTCTTCAACACCGCCTCGAGCCGCTCGATGACGTGCGGGGTCGACGTGTCGTGCAACCTGAACAGGATCACGCTCGCGGCCGGCGGCGCGGACAGCGCGACGATCTCGCCGAAGTCGAGATCGAAGGTCAGGACGACGCGCCGCTCGGCGGAAGCCTTGGCGAAGACTTGCCGATCGGGGAGTCGCTGCAGGCCTTGCTCTCGGAGATGGGTTGCGTCATGCGCCTGGGTGCGTAGCCACTCGACGATTCGTCGCGCAATCCCGGCGTCGGCGAGAAACCGCAAGCGCCGGTCCTACGCGGGGTGAACCTGCTCCTGGGCCAGCCAGGCCGCGTACTGCAGCGCCTGCCGGATGTCCTCGGGTTCCAGGTCCGGGTAGTCGGCCAGCACCTCCTCGGTGGTCGCGCCATGCGCGATCTGCCCGACGATGACCGACACCGGGATGCGCATCCCGCGAATGCACGCCCGCCCGCCCATGATCTGGGTGTCGAAGGTGATTCGGTCGAACTTCATGGGTCGTCTCCGCCGCGGCAGCCTCAGCAGCCGCCATATTGGCACCGCTGGCGGCGGGCCGTCCAGCGCGAGCGCTTTGGGCTTGCAAAGCGCCTGGTTTCGATTCAGAGGCGCCTCCGAAGGGCGCTCAGGCACACCCCACAGCCTACGGTCGGCAGTGGCTCAGCCCGTGACCCTGCGAGGAATCAGGCGCAGCGCATCGAGCAGCACGCGCATCGCGCGGCAGTCGTCCTCGTTGTAGTCGAGGATCCGCTGCTTGCGGGCGGGGTCCGGGTTGGCGAGATAGTCGTGGTACCAGCGGACCGACGCTGCGCCTGAAGGGTGCGGGTCGCGCCAGCGGAAGCCGAGGTACTCCGCGAGCGTCTTGACCGAGAAGTCGAGCGTCGGCCACTCGGTGTGCGGGCGCACGGCGTCGTGGTAGAGATCCACCGCGTCGTCGCTGTCGAAGAGCGCCCGGACCTCGTCCTCGGAGCACACCGCCGGGTGTCGGCGCGCGAGGTGCGCGAGGGTGGTCCGCTCGTACGGGGAGTAGTAGTAGAGCGCGCACGGCCGGTGGTCGCGGAGGAACGCCCACGCTTTCCGGAACGCCGCTCTTTCCGCTTCCGGCGTCGGCTCATCGGCGAAGAACGGGACGTACCGCTCGGTCAAGTCGTCGCGGTTCTCCCGGACGACGAAGCCGTGCAGGTAGCAGAGCTCGAGCATCGGGTGGGTCTCGACGTCGAAGAAGAGCTCGCGCGCGTGGCCGGGGAATGTGAGCGGCCGCTTTGCGTACGGCCGGCCGCCGTCCGCCCGGAGCTTCGCTCGCGCCTGGAGCTTCTCGAGCGTGTCGGGGCCGATCCCGGGGAAGGCGGTCTTCTTCTTGAGGATGTGGGGGGCGGTCTCGGCCGCCGCGAAGGCCTTCACGGTCGGGAACGTCTTGCTGAGCGCGTCGCGCTTCTCCCGGCCGAGCTCGGGGAGCAGCGTGAGGTCGTCCTCGCGCTTCAGGCGCGCGGTGCAGCTCGAGTACCAGTGACAGAGCTTGCACGGGGCCGCGTACGCCGGGCGGGTCTCGGTGGTTCCGGCGGCGATCCCGCGGGCGAGCGCGAGCGCCTTCTCGTAGTCCTGCCACAGCGTGCCGCGCTTCCCCTGTGGCGCCGTGAGGTCGTAGGGCACCTCCTCGCCGTGGCGATCCCATACGAACCCGCGTCGCTCGGACAGCCTTCCCTGCCGCTCGAGGATGTCGACGTAGAGGGCGAGCTGGACGGCGTAGTGGGGTTTCGGCTTGCTGTCGTCCTCGGGGCCCTCCTCGCCCGCCCCGGACTTGATGTCGCCGGGCACGTAGCCGCAGGGCTCGCGTCGCAGCAGGTCCGGCACGCCGAGGAGATCGGCGGCCCGGATGCGCCCGGCGTAGATGAGCGGCGCGCCCGCGTCCATCGCCTCGGCGGTCCGGCGCTCCTTCTCGTCGGTCTCGTACGCGGAAAGATCGACGAACGGTGCGCTCAAGCCGGCGATCACCTTCGCCTCGTACGCGTTGCCTCGCTCCCAGAGCAGCTCGACGAAGGGATGGGTCGGGTCGCGGTCCGCGGGATCCGTGCGGAGATCCATGGTCGGCCGATGCGGGCAGACGACCAGGTCGTAGAGCATCGAGGCGGTGATCATCGGTTAGAGCGGCCAGCGGGAGTCGAAGCGGGGTCCATGGGTGGAAGAGGGGCCGGGACTCGCCACCTTGCGCTTGAACGGTTGCGAGTTCGCGCCTGGACGTCCG
>DATEDA010000247.1:0-2628 GCA_035286595.1 Burkholderiales bacterium
CGATGCCCGCAGGCGCTCGCCGGGAAGGGCCGAGCCTGAAGGCGCGGCAGCCGGCGGTGCGGCCGGAACAGGCGACGGGGGCGGGGCTTGCGCGAACGCCGGCGGTGCAACCGGTTCGACGCCGTCGGTCCGAATCGCGGCGAGCGGCGTCCCGACGGGCATCCACTTGTCCCCGGGCTCGACCAGGATCTTCTCCATCGTGCCGGCGACCCAGGACTCGACCTCGACGTTCGCCTTGTCGGTCTCGACGACGGCGATGACTTCGCCGCGCTCGATCCGCTCGCCCGGCTTCTTCAGCCATTCGACCAGGCGGCCCTCGGTCATGTCGGCGCCGAGCTTGGGCAGCAGGAAGCTCGCCATCGTTCGTCTAAAGGATCGCGCGCACCGCGGCGACGATCTTCCCGGGCTGGGGGAGCGCCGCGTCCTCGAGATGCTTTGCGTAGGGCATCGGCACCTCCGCGCTGCACACCCGCGCGACCGGCGCGTCGAGCGCGTCGAACGCGCCCTCCATGATCTGTGCGCTGACCTCCGCGGCGAAGCTGCACGTGCGCCAACCTTCGTCGACGACGACCGCGCGGTGCGTCTTCGACACCGACTCGAGGACGGTCCCAGCATCGAGCGGGCGCAGGCTGCGGAGGTCGATCACCTCGGCGTCGACGCCGTCCCCGGCGAGGATCTCGGCGGCGCGCAGCGTCTTCGGCAGCGAGCCGCCGTAAGTCACGAGCGTCACGTCGCGGCCACGCCGCCGCACCGCCGCGCGCCCGATCTGCATCGGGGTGCCGTCGGCGTCGTCGCCTTTCACCGGATAGAGCGTGGCATGCTCGAACACGAACACCGGATCCGGCTCCTCGAGCGCGGCGATGAGCAGCCCTTTCGCGTCCGCAACCGTCGCGGGCGTCACGACCTTGATGCCGGGGATGTGCGCATACCAGACCTCGAGGGAATGCGAGTGCTGCGCCGCGAGCTGGCGCCCGCCGCCGGTCGCCATCCGCACGACGAGCGGCACGCTGAGCTGGCCCCCGGACATGTGCCGCAGGGTCGCGGCGTTGTTCAGCACCTGGTCGAGGGCGAGCAGGCTGAAGTTGATCGTCATCACCTCCACGATCGGGCGCATGCCGCCCAGCGCCGCGCCGATGCCGGCGCCGACGAAAGTCGATTCGGAGAGCGGCGTGTCGCGGATGCGCTCCGGACCGAACTCGTCCAGCAGCCCCAGGCTCACGGCGAACGCGCCGCCGTAGCGGCCGACGTCCTCGCCCATCAGAAAGACTCGCTCGTCCGCGCGCATCGCCTCGCGCAGCGCCGAGCGGATTGCTTCTCGATAGGTTGTCTCGGCCATGAGCGTCCAGTGCTAGCCGGTGCGCGAATGGAAGGCGATCAGGGTCTTCATGAGGGCGCGCGCGTGTAGACGTCCCGGGCGAGGTCCTCGATCGGCTCGAACGCGCCGTCCTCGGCCGCGGCGACCGCCCAGTCGATCTCGGTCCCGACGTCCTTCTCGATCGCGGCGAGCTCGGCCTCGTCGAGCAGGCCGTCGGCCCTGAGGCGCGCGGCGAAGGTCGCGATCGGGTCGCGCTTCTTCCACTCCGCGACCTCTTGCTTGCTGCGGTACAGCTCCGGGTCGGCCATCGAGTGCGCGCGATAGCGGTAGGTGCGAAGCTCGAGGAAGTACGGCCCGTCGCCGCGCCGGACCGCCGCCGCGGCGCGAGCGGTCGCGGTCTCGACCGCGAGGACGTCCATCCCGTCGACGGCCTCCGACTGCATCCGGTAGTTCTGCGCCTTGAGGTGCAAGTCGGTCTCGGATTCCGAGCGGCCGAGCGCGGTGCCCATGGCGTAGAGGTTGTTCTCGCACAGGAACAGGACCGGGAGCCGCCACAGCGCCGCGAGGTTGAGCGATTCGTGGAACTCGCCCTCGGCTACGGCGCCCTCGCCGAAGAAGCACGCGGTGACGCGCGCGCGCGCCAGCAGCTTGTCGGCGAGCGCCAGGCCGACCGCGATCGGCAGGCCGCCCGCGACGATCGCGTAGCCGCCGTAGAAGCGGCGCTTCGCGTCGAACATGTGCATCGACCCGCCGCGGCCGCGGCTGCAGCCGTTCGCCTTGCCGTACATCTCGGCCATCACCGCCGCGGCGGACATCCCGCGCGCCAGGGCGTGGCCGTGCTCTCGGTAGGTGGCGACGATGGCGTCGTCGACGGTGAACGCCGGCATCGCTCCGGCGGCGACCGCCTCCTCGCCGATGTAGAGGTGCAGGAACCCGCGAATCTTCCCCGCCGAGTAGAGCTCGGCCGATCGCTCCTCGAAGTGGCGGATGAGCAGCATCTGGCGCAGCAGCGCATGCGCGTGTCCGCGCTCCAGGGCGTGCGGCGAGCGGGCGTCGACCGACATCAGCCGCTCTCCAGGGTCGACGTGTCGCCCTCCGGCAGCCCGAGCTCGCGCGCCTTCAGGAGCCGCCGCATGATCTTCCCGCTCCGCGTTTTCGGCAGGTTGTCGAGAAACGCGATCTCCTTCGGCGCGACGACCGCCCCGAGGCGCTTGCGCGCATGCGCGAGCAGCTCGCGCGCGAGCGCGTCGCTCGGCGCGTAGCCCTTCTTCAGCGCGACGAACGCTTTCACGACCTCCATCGCGACCGGGTCC
>DATEDA010000248.1:0-36640 GCA_035286595.1 Burkholderiales bacterium
TGCGCGAGGCCGAACGCCGACATGCCGTAGATCAACCCGAAGTTGATGACCTTCGCGTAGCGCCGCTCCTCGGAGCTCACCTCGCGCGGATCGCGGCCGAAGATCTCCGCCGCCGTCGCACGGTGAATGTCCTCGCCGCGCGCGAACGCCTCCAGGAGCCCGCGGTCCTCCGAGATGTGCGCCATGATGCGCAGCTCGATCTGCGAGTAGTCCGCCGAAACGATCTGGTGCCCCGGCGGCGCGACGAACGCCTCCCGGATGCGGCGGCCCTCGGGCGTGCGCACCGGAATGTTCTGCAGGTTCGGGTCGTTCGACGCCAGCCGGCCGGTGACCGCGGTCGTCTGGCCGTAGTTGGTATGCACGCGGCCGGTCTTCGGGTTGACCATCCGCGGCAGCTTGTCCGTATAGGTCGACTTCAGCTTCGAGAGCGCGCGGTACTCGAGCAGCGTCTTCGGGAGCGGGTAGTCGAGCGCAAGCCGCTCGAGCACGTCCTCGTCGGTGGACGGCGCGCCGCTCGGGGTCTTCTTCACCACCGGGAGCTTTAGCCGGTCGAAGAAGATCTCGCCGATCTGCTTCGGCGAGTTGAGGTTGAACGGCTGGCCGGCCTCGCGGTAGGCCCGCTCCTCGAGCTCGAACATCTTCGCCCCGAGCTCCCGGCTGTGCGCCTCGAGCCGTGCGGCGTCGATCAACACCCCGTTCCGCTCCACCCGGAAGAGGATCTCCCGCACCGGCATCTCGATCGATCCGTAGACGTATGCGAGCTTCTCGTCCGCAGCCACCCTGGGGTAGAGGACGCGATGCAGCCGCAGCGTGACGTCGGCGTCCTCCGCCGAGTAGTCGGTGGCCCGCTGGACGTCGACCTCCTCGAAGCCGATCCGGCCCGCCCCCTTGCCGGTGACCTCGTCGTAGGTGATGGTCCGTAGGCCGAGGTGGCGCTCGGCGAGCGTATCCATGTCGTGCCGCGCGTGACTCTCGAGCACGTAGGACTGGAGCAGCGTGTCGTGCGCCACCCCGGCGAGCCGCACGCCGTGGTTCGCGAGCACGTGCTGGTCGTACTTCAGGTTCTGGCCGATCTTCGGCTTCGATCCGTCCTCGAGCCAGGGCTTGAGGAGCGCGATCGCGCGCTCGAGCCCGAGCTGCTCCGGCACCCCGGCATAGCGATGGGCGATCGGGAGATAGGCCGCCTCGCCCGGCTCGATCGAGAACGACACGCCGACGAGCTCGGCGACGAACGGATCGAGCGACGTGGTCTCGGTGTCGACCGACACCAGCTCCGCGCTCTCGAGCCTCCCGAGCCACCGCGCCGCGTCGGACTCGGTGAGCAGGGTCTCGTAGCGGCGCGGGACGTCCGCCGGAGCGAGGACCGGCGCGGGGGCGGGGGCGGGCGCGGGATCCCCGGACCCCTCGACCTCCTTCAGCCAGCCCTTGAAGCCGAAGCGCTGGAAGAGCGTGCGGAGCTTCTCGCGATCCCGCTCGCGCAGTGCGAGGTCGGCGACCTTGAACGGGAGCGCGACATCGATCTTCACCGTGACGAGCTCCCGCGCCTTCGGCAGCCAGTCGCGGACCTTCCGCAGGTTCTCCCCGACGACGCCCGGGATCTCGTCGGCGTGCGCGAGCACCCCTTCGAGCGAGCCGTACTGCGCGAGCCACTTCGCCGCAGTCTTCGGGCCGACCTTCTCGACCCCGGGAATGTTGTCGACCGCGTCGCCGACCAGCGCGAGATAGTCGACGATCCGCTCGGGGGCGACCCCGAACTTCGCCTTCACGCCCGCGACGTCGAGCGTCTCGTTCGACATGGTGTTGATGAGCGTCACGCTCGGGTCGACGAGCTGCGCGAGGTCCTTGTCGCCGGTCGAGACGACCGTGCGGATGCCCTGGCGTTCGGCCTCGCGCGCGAGCGCGCCAATCACGTCGTCGGCCTCGACGCCATCGACCACCAGGAGCGGCCAGCCCATCGCCGCAATCGCCTCGAGGAGCGGCTCGATCTGGGCGGCGAGATCGTCGGGCATCGGCGCGCGGGTCGCCTTGTACTCGGGATAGACCTCGTCGCGGAAGGTCTTGCCCTTGGCGTCGAACACGCACGCGAGGAAATCTGCCTTGTAGTCGCCCACCAGCCGCCGTAGCATGTTCAGCACGCCGTAGATGGCGCCGGTCGGCTCGCCCGCGGCGTTGCGCAGATCCGGCAGCGCGTGGAACGCGCGATACAGGTAGGACGAGCCGTCGACGAGGACCAGCAGCCTTGGCACGAGAGCGATGGAAGACCGAGTGAAGAAAGGCAAGCGCCCCGGCAAGCTGCCCAGGCTGGTCGCCGCGGGCATGGACTCGCGCGCGTACACCGCGCGCGAGGCGTGGCAGCTGTTCGCGATTATGTCAGAGTTCGTCGAGGCGACCGAGCGGCTCGACCAGGTGCGGCCGGCGGTATCGATCTTCGGCAGCGCGCGGACCCCGCCCGACCACCCCTACTTCGCGCTCGCCGAGCGCATCGCGCGGCTGCTCTCGGACTCCGGGTTCACGGTCATCTCGGGCGGCGGCGCCGGCATCATGGAGGCCGTGAACCGCGGCGCGTACTTCGGCAAGTCGCCGGCGGTCGGCCTGAACATCGAGCTGCCGCGCGAGCAGTACGGCAACACCTACCAGGACATCAGCCTGTCGTTCCGCCACTTCTTCGCGCGCAAGGTGACCTTCGTCCGCTTCGCCACCGCCTACGTCGTGATGCCCGGCGGCTTCGGCACGCTCGACGAGCTCTTCGAGGCGCTGACGCTGGTCCAGACCGGCAAGACCCGCAAGATGCCGATCATCCTGGTGTGGGAGCCGTTCTGGCGCGGGCTGCTCGAATGGTTCCGCGACCGGCTCGTGACCGAGGGCATGATCGATCCCGAGGACATGGATCTCGTCCAGGTCCACAACGAACCGGCCGAGGTCGTCGAGACGATCTTCCGGCACTACGAGAACCGCGCGTTCGTGCCGTCCCCCGCCGAGCGTGAGACGTTCCTGAACCTCTGAGCGGGGCGGGCGGGCGAGTCGAATCTGCTAAACTTCGCCGCACTTGCTGGGCTTCCACGAATGCGTCGCTCACTCATTGCGCTGATGGTGTTCGCGTGGATTCCCGCAGCTGCGCAGCAGGTGCCGCCGCCGCCGACGCTCGAACCGGTCCCCGAGCCGCCGCCGCAGGTGGGCCTCGAGGCCGAGCCGACCGAGCCGGGCCCGACGCTCACCGCGCCCGGCTCGAAGGTCGAGACGCACACCATGCCGGACGGGACGCAGGTCATCCGCGTCACCGATCCGAACGGCTGGGAATACCACCTCGTCGAAGCGACGCCCGGCTCGCCTGGCGGCGCCGGCACGGTCAGCGGGGACTTCGGCACGCGCGCCCCGATGTGGACCATCCTGCAGTGGTGAGCGGCGCGACCTACGACCGTGACGAATGTCGGTCTACACCAAGGTCACGGAACGCGAGCTCGGCGGCTGGCTGACGGCGTACTCGGTCGGCACGCTCGTTGAGCTCAAGGGCATCGCCGCCGGGATCGAGAACACCAACTATTTCGTCACCACCACCCACGGCCGCTACGTCCTGACGCTGTTCGAGCGGCTGCCGGCGAAGGACCTGCCCTTCTACCTCGGCCTCATGGCGCATCTCGCGCGCCACGGGATTCCGTGCCCGTCGCCGCTCGCCGACCGCTCGAACCGGCTGCTCTCGGAGCTCAACGGCAAGCCCGCGGCGCTCGTCACGCGCCTGCCCGGCGCGGTCGTGGCGCAGCCCTCGGCGGCGCACTGCGCCGAGGTCGGCGCGGTGCTCGCGAACATGCACGTCGCCGGCCAATCGTACGCCGGCGAACTCGCGAATCCGCGCGGGCCCCGGTGGTGGCGCGAGACGGTGCCGCAGGTCGCGCCGTTCCTCGACGAGCGCCGCCGGCAGCTGCTCGAGGCCGAGCTCGCGTTCCAGTCGCGCCATCGCCTCCGGAGCCTCCCGCGCGGGCCGGTCCACGCCGATCTCTTCCGCGACAACGTGCTATTCGAGGGACCGCGCATCGGCGGCGTGGTCGACTTCTACTTCGCGGGCGTCGACGCCTGGCTGTTCGACGTCGCAGTGACGCTCAACGACTGGTGCGTGCACGCCGACGGCGAGGTGGACCGGCCGCGCGCCGCCGCGCTGCTCGGTGCCTACCACGCGGTGCGCCCGTTCACCGCGGTCGAGCGCGGTGCGTGGCCGGTGATGCTGCGCGCGGCAAGCTTGCGCTTCTGGCTGTCGCGGCTCTACGACTTCCACCTGCCGCGTCCCGGCGAGCTCGTGCATGCGCACGATCCGGAGCACTTTCGCCGCATCCTCGAGCTGCGCATTCGCGATGAGCAGAGCCTCCCGTGGGTCGACGCGGAACGATGCTGATCGTTCCCGCGCGCCACGGCTGGCTATGGGTGACGCGGGCCCTGCGCCTCCTCGGCAAGGCGCCGTTCGCATGGATCCTGGTCTCGATCGCCTACTGGGTCGTGATGGGGGTGATCGCGCGCCTGCCTTACGTCGGCCTGGCGGCCGGCTCGCTCGTGATGCCAGCGATCGCGGTGAGCTTCCTCGCGATGTGCCGCGAGCTCGACCAGGGCCGACGGCTCGAGCCGAAGCTCGTCGCCGCGGGATTCCGTCGCAACCTGCCGACGCTCGTGACCCTCGGCGGCCTCTACCTGGCAGCGACGCTCGCGATCTTCGCCGCGACCTGGCCGATCGACGACGGCACGCTCGCGCGCTGGATGCTGTTCGGGAGACCGGCCGCCCCCGCCGCCGGCGGGGAGCAATCGTTCTTCTGGGCGGTCGTGGCCGCGTTCGCGCTCTGGGTGCCGGTGCAGCTCGCGTTCTGGTTCGCGCCCCCGCTCGTCGCCTGGGACGCCATGTCGGCGGCGAAGGCGCTCTTCTTCAGCTTTTTCGCGGCGCTCCGCAACTGGGCGGCGTTCCTCGTCTTCGCAGCCGTGGCGGGTAGCGCAGCCGCGGCCGCCACGGCGCTCCTGCTCAACCTCCAGCGGATGCAGGCGGGTCCCGGCGTCGTGCCGACAGTCGTGTTCCTGGTCCTGGTTGCGGCGATTCCGCTTTACTACGCCACGCTCTACGCGAGCTACCGCGACGTCTTTCCCGTCGAGCCTCCTCCGGAACCGACGACGGCCGCCTAACTCTCCCCGGCCCCTCCCATGGCCCGCAGCCTGCGTGCTTCTTCGGGCGAGGCCGAGGCCCCGGCGCAGCGCTCCGGGATGCCACGCTGATCGGCCTCGCTGACGCGCCGCACCATTTGACCGACATCAAACGGCGACGCCGGGCGGATTGCCGCGGCCGCGCGCGGCGCCTAGACTTCGAACCGTGGTTCAGGTTTTGAATCTCGGTTCGAACCAGAACGGCCCCGAGCGACTCCGCCGCCGGAGCGAGGCCCGGCGGCTCGACATCCTGCGCGCCGCCGCCCGGGTGTTCCGGCGCCGCGGCTTCGCCGCGGCGGGCATGCGCGAGATCGCGGACGAAGCCGATCTCTCGCCGGGCAATCTCTACTACTACTTCAGCGGCAAGGACGAGATCCTCTACTTCTGCCAGGACCGCACCCTCGAGCAGCTGCTCGCCGCGGCCGCAGCAGCGCGCGCATCCGGCGCGCCGCTGCCCGCGCAGCTCCGCGCGGTGATGCAGGCGCATCTCCGCTGCATGCTGGACGAGCTCGAGGGCGCCACGGCCCACCTCGAGCCCGAGGCGCTGCCCGACGAGCTTCGCCTCCAGATCGTGGTCAAGCGCGACGCCTACGAGCGGGCGATCCGCGCCCTCGTTGCCGAAGGCGTCGAGCGTGGCGCGTTCGCCCCGTGCGACCCGGCCCTGGTCACGCGCGCCATCCTCGGCGCGATGAACTGGACGGCGCGCTGGTACCGGCCCGAAGGCCCGCAGCCGGTCGGCGACGTCGCGGCCGCGCTAACCGATTACCTCGCGCGGGGCCTCCTCCCAGCGTCTTCCCCCGGAGGTGGCGCATGAGCCCGCCGGGCCGCCCCAAGGGCGAATCCCGAGCGCGGAGCGCGGAGGGTCGTCCAATGAGCGCCGTGCCCGATCAGGTCCACCTGAGAATGCGGCTGAACGGCGAGGACACGCCGGTCTCGTTCGCGCCGTACAAAACGCTGCTCGAGGTGCTGCGCGAGGACCTCGGCCTCACCGGCACCAAGCACGGCTGCGAGCTCGGCGAGTGCGGCGCCTGCGCGGTGCTGGTGGACGGCGAGCCGCAGCTCTCCTGTCTCGTGCTCGCGCTCGAGTGCGACGGCCGCGCGGTCGAGACCGTCGAAGGCCTCGCGCGCGGACCCGAGCTCCACCCGCTGCAGGCGGCGTTCGCCGATCTCGGCGCCGCGCAGTGCGGGTATTGCACCCCGGGAATCCTCATGACCGCGAAGGCGCTGCTCGAAAAAGAGCCGACTCCGAGCCGCGATCGGATCAAGGAGGCGCTCGCCGGGAATCTCTGCCGCTGCACCGGGTACCAGCAGATCTTCGAAGCGGTCGAGGAAGCGGCACGGCAGATGGCCGAAGCCCGCTGAAGCGAAACATGGCGGTTCTGATCATCGGCGGAGGACTGGTCGGCTCGCAGATCGCGCGCCTGCTCGTCGAGGCGGGCGAGCGTCCGGTCATCATGGATCGCGCCGCGCAGCCGCAGGCCCTGGCCGACATCGTCGAGCTCTCGCAGGTGCGCATCCTCGAAGGCGACGTGCTGCGCCTGCCGACGCTCGCGGAGGCGATCCGCGAGCACCGGATCACGGACGTCGTCCACACCGCCGCGAACCCGCTGCTGACGCTCGGCGCGCAGCGCGATCCGCGCAGTGCAATCGAGCTGAACGTCATGGGGACGGTGAACGTGCTCGAGGCCGCGCGCGCGCACGGCGTCAGGCGCGTAGTCGTGGCGAGCTCGAACGTCCTCAACCACTTCCTCGCCGGCGGCGAAGGCAATGGCGACCCGGCCCGCGAAGAGGCGTTCATGCGCCCGACGACCTTCTACGCGACCACCAAGCAGGCGATCGAGAACCTCGGGCTCAACTACGCGCAGTGGTGCGGCGTGGACTTCGCGGCGGTCCGCTACGGCGCGGTCGCCGGCCCCTGGCGCGGCGCGGGCGGCGGCGGGCCGAGCAACGTCCTGCGCGAAGCCGTGCAGTGCGCGCTGCGCGGCGAGGAAGCGGTCTTGCCGGCAGCGGGGCTCGAGTGGGTGTACTCGAAGGACGCGGCGCGCGGTACCGTCCTCGCGCTCCGCGCGAAGTCGCTGGCGAGCCGCGTGTTCAACATCACGATGGGCTACGTCTGCGGGCCCGACGAGCTTGCGGCCGCCCTAAAGGCGGCGATCCCGGGCGCGCGGGTTCGAATCGGGACGCCGACGGCGAGCGCGCCCTCGATGCCGAACATGGTTCGCGCATCGGACTTGACGCTCGCGAAGGAAGTGCTCGGCTTCACGCCGCAGTACCGGATGCCGGACGCGGTCCGCGAGCTCGCGGACTGGTACCGCGGGCGCACGGCGCCCGATAGCAGCGCACGAAAGGAGCACCCATGAAGCTCAAGCGGATCCTGGATGGCGACGGCCACATCATCGAGCGCGACAAGGAGATCTTCGAGTACCTCGAGCCGCCCTATGCCGGCAACACGACGCTCCTCGGCTACCCGTTCTTCCCGACGCTCGACGGGTACAACCGCGGCGCGATCCTCGCGCGGCTGGGGGTCTACCAGTCCTACGACATCACGGCGCAGACCTGGATCGACGTGCTGGACAAGGCCGGCATCGAATCCACGGTGCTCTATCCGACCGCCGGACTCGCGTTCGCGATGATCCAGGACCCGGTCTGGGCGAGAGCGCTCGCCCGCGCCTACAACAACTGGTTCACCGATCGCTACTACAAGACGAGCAAGCGGCTGCGCGGCATGGCCCTCGTGCCCCTGCAGGACGTTCCCGAGGCGGTCAAGGAACTGCGGCGCGCGGTGACCGAGCTCGGCATGGTCGGCGCGGTGCTGCCCGCGAACGGCGCCGACATCGGCATCCGCAAGGGGCTCGGGCATCCCGACTTCTGGCCGGTATACGAGGAGGCCGAGCGGCTGAACGTCCCGGTTGCGACGCACGGCGCGCCGTCGATGAACCTCGGCTTCAACTTCTTCACCCACTTCGCGATGACCCAGGCGCTGGAGCATCCTTTCTCCCAGATGATCCAGATCACGAGCTTCGTCATGGAGGGGGTGTTCGACCGCTTTCCGAAGCTGCGGGCCGGGTTCCTCGAGGCCGGCACCGGCTGGGTGCCCTACATGATGGACCGCCTCGACCGCGCGTTCGAGGTGTCGGCCGCGAACGGCCGCCGCGAGTACCCCGCGGCGTGCCAGACGCGGCCGAGCGAGATCTTCGCCTCCGGGCGGCTCTACTTCAGCTGCGAGGGCGGCGAGCCCAGCCTGCGCAATCTCGTCGATCGCATCGGGCACAAGACCCTGATGTTCTCCTCCGACTACCCGCACGAGAGCAACCTGGAGCGCGCCATGCACGAGATGGAGGAGATGCTCGAGCGGCACGACCTCTCGGACGAGGCGAAGCAGGGGCTCTTCTGCGACAACATCGAGGCGTTCTATGGCCGCTAGCCCCAAGCGACGCTTCGACGTCATCGGCCGCCCGCGCCGGCGCGTAGACGGCCGGGCGAAGGTCGTCGGCCAGACGCGGTTCGCCGACGACATCATGCTGCCGCGCATGCTGCACGCGAAGCTCCTGCGCTCGCCCCATCCGCACGCGGTGATCGAGTCCATCGACACGTCGAAGGCTGAGGCCCAGCCGGGCGTGCACCTCGTCCTGACGGGCAAGGACTTCCCGATCACCTTCGGCATCCTGCCGGTCACGCAGGACGAGTACCCGCTCGCGCCCGAGCGCGTGCGCTACGTCGGCGACCCGGTCGCCGCGGTCATCGCCAGGGACGAGCAGACCGCGAACGAGGCGCTCGACCTGATCGACGTGAAGTACCGCCCGCTCGCGACGATCGCGACCGCGGAAGAGGCGCTCGAGCGCCCCGAGCCGCGCATCCACGACTACGGCGAGCAGGGCAACATCCATCGCCTGCAGGCGTTCGAGTTCGGCGACGTCGAGGCCGCGTTCGCGAACTCGGACCACGTCTTCGAGGACGTGTTCTTCTACGAGGGCAACACCCATTTGCCGATCGAGCAGCATGCCTCGGTCGCGGCGGTCGATGGGGAAGGCAAGCTCACGCTGTGGTCGAGCACGCAGGTGCCCCACTACATCCACCGGGCGCTGGCGCGGGCGCTGCAGATGCCCGCGGCGCACATCCGCGTCATCGCCTGCCCGAACGGCGGCGGCTTCGGCGGCAAGTGCGACCTGCACAACCACGAGATCGTGGTCTCCAGGGCGGCGCTGCGGCTGGGCCGGCCGGTCAAGATCTGCCTGACGCGCGAAGAGGTGTTCTACATGCACCGCGGCCGGCACCCGGTGCTGATGAGGATGCGCACCGGCGTGACGAAGGACGGCAAGCTCACCGGCATGCACGTCCAGACGCTGCTCGACGGCGGCGGCTACGGCGGCTACGGGGTCGCGAGCACTTTTTACACCGGGGCGCTGCAGCCCGTGACGTACGAGCTGCCGCGCTACAAGTTCGAGGCTTGCCGGACGTTCACCAACAAGCCGCCGTGCGGTCCCAAGCGCGGTCACGGCACGCCGCAGCCGCGCTTCGGCCAGGAGGTCCAGCTCGACAAGATCGCGGAACGGCTCCGGCTCGACCCCGCAGAGCTGCGCCTCAACATCGTCGCGAAGCCCAACTCGCTCACCGCGAATTGGCTGAAGATCGGCTCGATCGGGCTCGCCGAGTGCATTCGCCGGGTCGTCGAGTCGTCAGGCTGGAAGCGCCGATTCCGGCAGCTCCCTGCAGGGCGCGGCGTCGGCCTCGCCTGTAGCGCGTACCTGTGCGGCGCGGGCCTGCCGATCTACTGGAACAAGATGCCGCAGTCGGGCGTGCAGCTGCTGCTCGATCGCAGCGGCCAGGTCACGGTGTTCTGCGGCGCGACCGAGATCGGCCAGGGCTCGGACGACGTCCTCGCCGCGATCGTCGCCGAGGTGCTCGGGATCGACGCCTACGACGTCCGGCTCGTGACCGGCGACACCGGCCTCACCCCGGTCGACCTCGGCTCCTACTCGAGCCGCGTCACGGTGATGATGGGTCACGCCGCGATTCGGGCGGCGGAGAAGGTGCGCGAGCTCGTCGCCGACGCGGCGGCGCAGCACCTCGAGGTCTCGCCCGAGCGGATCGCTTTCGCACGAGGCCGCGTGCACCTTGCCGGAGATCCGGCGAAGGGCATGAGCTTCCGCGAGGCCGTCGAGCTCGCCGAGGCGAAGTTCGGCACGCTCGGCGCGGTCGGCTCCTACGCGCCACCGCGGTCGCCGGGGCGGTACAAGGGCGCCGGCGTCGGTCCGTCGCCGGCCTACTCCTACACCGCGTGCGTGGTCGAGGTCGAGGTGGACAAGGCGACCGGCTGGATCACCGTGCCCAAGGTCTGGATTGCGCACGACATCGGCCGGACGATCAACCCCGTGCTCGCGCGCGGGCAGGTCGAGGGAAGCGTGTACATGGGGCTCGCCGAGGCGCTCATGGAGGAGCAGATCTTCCGGCGCCTGCCGCCCAAGCTCTCCGGTGCGCTGGTGCACAAGATCCCGTCGCTGCTCGAGTACAAGAGCCCCACCTCGCTCGACATGCCCGAGGTCTTCACCGAGCTCGTCGAGGATCCGGATCCGAACTGCCCGTTCGGCGCGAAGGAAGCCGGGCAAGGGCCGCTCCTGCCGGTGATGCCGGCGCTCGCGAACGCCGTGTACGACGCAGTCGGCGTGCGCATCGACGAGCTGCCCATCACGCCGGACAAGGTGCTCAAGGCGCTGGAGCTGAAGGCGCAGGGCAAGCCGGGGCGCGTCGGGCCGGAGCGCTTTCCGAGCGTGCCGTATCCCGAGCCGCTGATCGTTCCGCCGCCGTGGGAAGGCGGTGACGGCAAGGAGGTGCAGAAGCCGGCCAGGAAACTCGAGGGCGCCCCCGCGTCATGATGCGGCTGCCCTGGTTCTCCTATCGTGCGCCGCGCACCGCCACGGAGGCGGCGCGCATCCTCGCCGGCGAAGGGCCGACCGCGATGCCGATCGCCGGCGGCACCGACCTGCTGCCCAACATGAAGCGCCGCCAGCAGGTGCCCGCGACGCTCGTCTCGCTGCGCCACGTCGAGGGCATGAAGAAGCTCGCGAACGGGGCCGGCCTCACCCTCGGCGCCGGGTTGACGTTGACCGAAGTCGCGGACACCGGGATCGTGCGCGAGAAGTACCGCGCCTTGTGGCAGGCAGCGGCGCAGGTCGCCACGGTGCATCTGCGCAACATGGGCACGCTCGGCGGCAACCTCTGCCTCGACACCCGCTGCAACTACTACAACCAGAACTACGAGTGGCGCAAGGCGATCGACTTCTGCCTGAAGAAGGACGGGGAGATCTGCTGGGTCGCCACCGCGAGCAAGCGCTGCGTCGCGGTGTCCTCGACCGACTGCGCGCCGGCATTGATCGCTCTGGGCGCGAAAGTGAAGCTCGTCTCGGCCGACGGCGAGCGCGAGGTGGCGGCGGCCGATCTCTACCAGAACGACGGGATCGACTACCTCACCCGCCGACCGGACGAGATCGTCACCGAAGTGCGCCTCCCGCACGCCTCCGGCTGGAAGTCGAGCTACTGGAAGCTGCGGCGCCGCGGGAGCTTCGACTTCCCGGTGCTGGGCGTCGCGGCGGCAGTGCGCGCAGCGCCGGATGGCACCGTCGAGGACGCGCGCATCGTGCTCGGCGCGGTCTCGTCGCGTCCGCTCGTGACCCAGGCCGGCGCCGCGCTGGTCGGCAAGCAACTCACCGACGATGCGATCGCCGAGGCCGCGGCGAAGGCGGCCTCGCGCGCGAAGCCGCTGGACAACACCGACCTCGACATCTACTGGCGCAAGCAAGTCGTCGCCGAGTTCGTCGGCTACGCGCTCAAGGAGATTCGCGGCGACGACATGCGCGCGACGCGCTTGCGCTACGCGCGCCACGCGCTATAAGCGCTGCAGCATTTCGGACCGGCCTCGAAAGGCTTGAATTCGCCGCCGGAGAGGTCTATACACGGGGCTCAGTCCGGTTCGCGTTCGACGAACAACCAAAGGGGGATCCGATGACTACTCGATGGCGCTGTCTCGCGGCCGCCTCCGTCGCCGCCGTGTTCCTCGCTGTGCGGCCGGCAGGCGCAGCCGACGTCGACTCCAAGCGGCTGGTCAATGCCGACAAGGAGCCCGACAACTGGATGACCTACCACGGCACCTACAAGTCGTGGCACTACAGCCCGCTCTCCCAGATCAACGCGGGCAACGTCGCCCGGCTGAAGGTGGCGTGGTCGCACGTCGCGAGCCGGTCGGTACGCGGGCTGCAGTCGTATCCGCTCGTCGTGGACGGCGTGCTGTACTACTCCGGGTCCTACAACCAGGTCTGGGCGCTCGACGGCGCGACCGGCGAGGTGCTGTGGCAGTACAAGCAGAAGCTCAACGAGGACCTGGTCGCGAAGCAGACCCACTCGCCGTACAACCGCGGCCTCGCGCTCGGCTACGGCAACGTGTACATGGGCACGCTCGACGGCAAGCTCGTCGCGATCGACATGCAGACCGGGAAGCTCAAGTGGGAGACGAAGCTCGTCAACTCCGAGAAGCTCACGGTCGGCTTCACCGGCGCGCCGCTGCTCGTGAAGGACAAGGTGATCATCGGCGTCGACGCCCAGACCGGCAAGCAGCTGTGGCGCTTCTACACGGCCGGCGGCGAGCCCGACAACGGCGACGCGCGGCACACCTGGCTCAACGACTCGTGGAAGACCGGCGGCGGGGGCGGCTGGATGGTGGGCGGCTACGACCCCGAGACCAACACCGTGTGGTGGGGCACCGCGAATCCGGCGCCCCTCTACGACTGGTCGGGCCCGGACTGGAAAACCAAGGGCGCGCGCCCGGGCGAGAACCTCTACACGACGTCGGTGATCCTCCTAGACCCGGACACCGGCAAGCTCAAGGGCTACCACCAGGAGATCCCGCACGACGCGTGGGACTTCGACAGCGCCACCGGTGAATTCATCATGCTCGACCGCGGCGGGAAGAAGTACGTCGTGCATCCGAGCAAGAGCGGCTTCGTGTGGGTCTACGACCGGAACGGCAAGGTCGTGAACGTCTGGCGCCTCGTCAAGAACATCAACTTCGTGCAGGACATCAAGCCGAACGGCGAGCTGGTCGGGCGCCGCGACATGACTGCGGGCAAGCACGAGAACCTGTGTCCGTTCATTGCCGGCGGGATGAGCTGGAACATGGGCTCCTACAATCCGAAGACCGGGCTCCTCTACAAGGTCGGCAACGAGTGGTGCATGGACCTCGAGATCATCAAGACGGCGCCGATCCTCGAGCCGATGGCGCAGCTCAACATCGGGGCGAACTTCAACATCACGCATCCGAAGGGCGAGAAGGCGCACGGCCACGTGTCGGCGCGCGATCCCATTTCCGGCAAGATGAAATGGGAGATCAAGTTCCCCGAGCCGCCGCTCGCGAGCCTGCTCTCCACCGGCGGCAACCTGCTGTTCGTCCCCGACGCGCGGGGCTGGCTGCGGGCGTATGACGCGACCTCCGGGAAGGAGATGTGGAAGCACAACAATGGCCAGGGTCACAACGGCGGGATCATCACCTACCGCGCCAAGGGCAAGCAGTACGTCGCGGTCATGACCGGCTGGGGCGGCCTCGCTGGTGACGACTACGGCGCGTTCTTCGGCGGCGTTTTCGCCCAGATGCCGAAGGACTCCGGGGTCTTGAAGGTGTTCGCGCTGCCCTGACCGGCGCGCGGGCGGACGAGGCGGGGAGGTGCGCTCGCGCTTCCCCGCCTTTTTGTTGCCCGATGAGCGGTGATCCTCGGCGGTTGATGCTCGGCCGGCTTGCATCGATGCTCGCGTTCGCGCTTGGTTGCACCGCGGCGGCGGCGCAGGCGCCCGACCGGCCCGGCCCGATGCAGTCGGGCCGGCACGCGACACCCGCGCCGGCCGAACGCGGGGCGGGCAGCGCAAAGCAAGCGCCGGCCGCGGCGGGTACCGCGGGCAAGCTCGACGTGAACCAGCTGTTCGCAACGAGCTGCGGGTGGTGCCACACCAACGGCGGACGCCAGGACGGCAAGGGGCCAAAGCTCATGGGCACGCCGCTCACCGATGCCGAGCTCGTCTCGCGCATCAGGACCGGCAAGCCGGGCCAGATGCCCGCCTTCGGCGCCGCTTTCAGCGACGAGCAGATGAAGGCGATCGTCGCCTACATCCGGGAGCTCAAGCCTTGACCGCGAGGAGATCGACGTGAGGCCGAGCGCGCTGGCGAGGTTCGGTGTGGCGGTCGCATCGGCGATCGCAAGCGCCACGCTGTTGGCGCCGTCGGCGCAGGCGCGCCCGCTCGAAGACATTCGCGCTCGGGGAGAGCTCTCGGTTTGCGCGAACCCAAACGCGCTGCCTTATGCCAGCAACCGGCCCGAGCTGCCCGGTTTCCAGATCGAGATCGCCCGCGCGATCGCCCGGCAGCTCGGACTGCGGCTGCAGGTCGAATGGATCGTCCCGCGGATGCGTGCCGCGACGGTCGATTGCGACATGCTGATGGACACGATCGCCCGACCCGAGATCCAGAACCCGGCGATCAAGCTGTCGGTGCCCTACCAGACCGGGGGTGTCGCGCTCGCGTTTGCGCCGGGCCAGCCGACGGTCGCGCGGTACCAGGACCTGCACTCCGGAATCCGCGTCGGCGTGATCATGAACTCGCTCGCGAGTCTGATCGTGAGCAAGACCGGCGCGCGGATGGTGCCGTTCGGGTTCGAGGACGACATGCTCGAAGCGGTCGGCAAGAGCGAGGTGGGCGCCGCGGCCGTCTCGCCGGCTTCGATCGGCTACTACAACCTCACCAACCCCACCCGGCGGGTCAGGCTCGTACACGCCGAGGATTCCGAGCCCGAGCTCAAGTGGACGGTCGCCGTCGGCCTGCGCCGGGCCGATGCGCCGCTCGTCGAGGCCGTGAATGCAGCGGTCGCCGCGCTCATTGCGGACGGAACGATCGCGCGCATCTACGCGAAGTACGGCGTGGAGCACCGTCGCCCCTGACCTGCCGCGCGATTCGAGCGCGGCGAAAGCGCCTATTGCGCGGACACCTTGGGCGCGACCGAAACGCCGCGGACGCCGTGGGTTTCGATCGCCCGGCCGACGAAGCCGGACGCCTTGAGCTCCTCGACGAACTCGCGGAGGTACTTCGCGGCCGCGTCGCGCGCCTTGGGAGCGCCGATCGACTGTTGGACCGCCATGAACCGGCCGTCGAGGATGCGCGATCCGGGGAGCTTCTCGACGTCGGTCACGAGCCGGGGCTTGAGCCCGGCGAGCACGTCCAGCTTTTGCCCGACGAACAGCTGGTACGAGCCGTCGATGCCCTCGGCGCGCACCAGCTGGGCGTGTTTCAGGTTGCGGCTCAGGTAGAGATCGTAGGCGGCCTTGTCCGCGACCGCGATCCGGACGCCGGCGCGGTCCACGTCCGACATGGAGCGGATCGGCGATCCGGCCGGCACGAGATACGTGGCCTCAATCTCCAGATAGGCCGCGCTGAACGCGATCTCGTTCGCGCGCTGGGGCTCGTTGCCGAGGAAGGCGATGTCCCAAGCGCCGACCCTCACCCCCTCGGCGAGCTTCCCGGCCTGGTCGTAGGAGACGAACTCGACCGGCACGCCGGCCCGCCGTCCGAGCTCGCGCGCGAGATCCGGCGCCACGCCGCTCGGCGCGCCGCCCGCCGGATCCTTCTTCACGAGCAGGAAATTGCCGAAGTTGATCCCGGCGCGCAGCTTGCCGGTGGGCGCCAGCTCGGATCGAACAGCAGGGGAGACTTGAGCCGTCATCACTAGGTCCGGTGCACGTTGAAGAAGAGCTTCGGCCCGCCGCGTCGCGCATCGACTTTCGCCCGGCCCATCGCCGCCAGGACGTAGAGCATGTTCAAGGCCGCCAGGGCATTCCGGACGTGGCGCGACCTCCGGGTCTTCTTCACCACGTCGCCCGTCGTGACGCCGCTCTTGCCCGCGAAGCGCTTGTGGACGTACTCGACGGCCCCAGCCTCGACGACGTTGAAGTTCCCGGCGCCCCGCTTGCTGCGCGAGAACGACAGCACCAGAAAGAAGCCCGATCCGCTGAACACGTGGTAGGTCTGCTTCTTGCCGGTGACGTTGCCCAGGTAGGTCAGCCCTTGCACGAGCTTCTTGGCGTTCATGGCAGATGTCCCCCGTGCTACTTCGAGCGCTGGAATCGCCGAAGGGCGCTCAATCTAGCACTTTGGGAGGGTCGGCGGAAAGCGCGGCGGCGCCGGGCCGCGCGGGGAGCGGGGAGGAGCCTCCCCGCTCAGGCGGGGTCAAGGGTGCTTCAGCAGCCGAGCTCGCTCAGCCGCTCGTCGTAGCGCCGGCGGTCCTGCCGCAGCCGATCCATCGTCTGGGCCGAGCCGCCGCGACGCGCCGCGTCATCGGCGCCGCGGAGCCGGTCGCGCACCGAGGCGCACTCGCGGGCGTGGGTCGCAGCCTCGGTCTGCGCCTGGCGCTGCGCCGGATCGGGACCGGCAGCCGCAGTCGTTGCGGCTGCGGAAGGTGCGGCGGCGGGCGGCTTCGGCGCGGGAGCGCCCGCGGTGCTCTCCTCGGACGAGACTTCCGTGACGGCACCGTCCTCGAACTTGACGACGTAGCTCGAGCTCTGCCCCTTCGGCCTGCGATAGGTCCAGTACTGCGCCTCGCCGGTCGCCGACGCCACCTTGCGCACGTGGTCGGGCCTGCCGAAGATCTCGTGCACCTCCTCGGGCTTCATTCCCGGCGTCACCGGCTCGCCGGTCCTGGGCTTTGCGCTGCGCGTGCCCGGCACCGACGCGTTCGCCGTCGACGGCGGCCGATCGCCGTAGTGCACTTTGCCTTTCTCGTCCACCCACCGGTAGGCCTGCGCCGCCGCGCCCGCGCTGGCGGTGGCGAGGATCAGGGCCAGGGACAGGGCTCTCATGGGCTCCCCTCACGATCGACTCGGAATGGTCGACTATGACGGGCGGGATCGACCACCGGCAAGGGCCGACAACGCGACCGGCAGGAATAGATCACCCGGGCCGCGCCGGGCGCGAGCACCGCGTCAGCGCAGCGTGATCTTGGTCACACGGTCGTTCGGTGGCGGTCGACCAGAGCCCGCGGCGGCGGGCGCGATGACGAAGCCGCAGGCGCGGAGCAAGTGTCTATAATCCGGCGAGGAGGAGGGCCCACCATGCGGCAGCAAGCACGCCTCGTCGCGGCGCTGGCGCTCGCGGCGTTCTGCGCCGGCGCCGGCGCGCAGTACCCCAACAAACCGATCCGCCTCGTCGTGCCGTTCCCGGCCGGCGGCGCGGCCGAGCTCGGCGCGCGCATCTTCGCGCAACCGCTCGGCCAGGCGCTCGGCCAGCCGGTGATCGTCGAAGCCAAGCCCGGCGGCGACGGCGTGATCGCCGCCGACGCGGTGATGAAGTCCGCGCCCGACGGCTATACGCTGCTCTACGCGACCAACACCGCGTTCAACTGGGTTCCGGCGACGCGGAAGCAGCCGCCCTACGACCCGGTCGCGGATTTCACCCCGGTGTCGCTGGTCGGCTACTTCGGGTTCTTCCTCTTCACCCATCCGAGCGTGCCGGCAGCCTCGGTCGCGGAGCTCCTCGCCTACGCGCGCGCCAATCCGGGCAAGCTGAACTCCGGCACCGGCAACAGCACCAGCCAGCTCCTGACCGCGCAGCTGAAGCTCTTCGAGAAGCTCGACATCGTGCCGGTGCCCTACAAGGGCGATGCGCCGCTCACCATCGACCTGGTGGGCGGGCGCCTGCACATGGCGTTCGCCACGCCCGGGAGCGCGCTTCCGCAGGTGAAGGAAGGCAAGCTGCGGGCGCTCGCGGCGATGTTCCCGAACCGCAGCCCGCTGCTTCCGGAGGTTCCGACCGCGGCCGAGGCCGGGCTGGGCAAGCTGTCGATCACGCCCTGGGGCGGCGTCTTCGGCCCGGCGCGGATGCCGAAGGAGGCGGTCGACCGGGTGGCGCGCGAGCTGGCCGCGGTCCTCAAACGCCCCGAGGTTCGCGAGGGCCTCGGCAGGATCGCGTTCGACCCGCGGAGCTCCACGCCGGAGGAACTCGCGGCGTTCCTCAAGGTCCAGATCGAGGTCTGGCGCAGCACCGCGCACGAGGTCGGCATCAAGCCCGAGTGAGGTGTTGCCGCACTCGCTCGGGTCGGACTGTGCCGGCTACTTGATCGCCAGCGGATTCACCGGCGAGCCGACCGCCCCGGTGATCGGGAGCGCGGGCGCGACGAACAGGAACTCGTAGCGGCCGTCCTCCCGGCAGTCCTTCGCGAGGTCGGCGAGGTGGAAGATCTCGCCGACCGTGAGCCCCATGATCGGGATCGCGATCCAGTGCCAGGGCTGGTTCGTGTCCTCCGTCTCGCACGGCCTCACCTCGACGCCCCAGGTGTCGGTGACGACGGCCGCGACCTCGCGGGCATGCAGCCAGTCGAGCGTCTCGAACGCGAGCCCGGGCGCGTCGCCGCCCGAGTAGCCGTCCCAGGTCTTGGACGCGAGCTTGGCCTCGACGTGGCCGGTGCGGACGATGAGATAGTCGCCGCGCTTCACGTTGACCCGCTGCTTGGCTTCCGCAGCCTCGAGAATCTCGTTGGTGATCGCGAACCCGTCCGGGAGCCACTTCTTGCCGAGGAGCGCCGCGATGTCGAGCAGCACCCCGCGGCCGACCATGCGCTCCTTGGTCTTCTCGATGCCGGCCTTCTGCGCGCCGGAGGTGGTCACCGTGCGGCAGTCGTAGCCGTTCCACATGTGGTCCTCGTAGAAGATGTGACCGAGCCCGTCCCACTGCGTGCCGCACTGGAGCGGCATGATCACCAGGTCGTCGGCGCTGCGGATCTTGCGATGGTCGAGGACCCCGGAGTACGCGTCGGTGCCGGTGCGCAGCATCACGTGCACCGGGTTGAAGCGGCCGAGCGCCGGGTACTTCGACTTGCCGCCCTGCGGGCCCCTGGAATCGAAGTTGAGCGCGAGCGAGAACACCTTGCCCCGGCGCACCAGCCGCGCGGCCTCGACGATGTTCTCGGGGCTGACGAAGTTGAGCGTGCCGAGCTCGTCGTCCCGGCCCCAGCGGCCCCAGTTCTTGAGCCGCTTCGCCGCGGCCCGCACGTCCTTGCGGCTGAGCTTGCGGTGCCTGGGGTCGAGTGTGTTGCGCGTCTTGAGCTTCGCGGCGGATCGTTTCGGCATGGCGCTTGTTCTCGGGCGGGGAGCGCGCAGTCTAGCGAACGCTCCATGGCGAGGCAATCCGGCGCGGGGCGCCGGGTTATCATCGCCGGGCGCGAACCGGATGCTGGTTGCCCATCGGGAGTGGTCGTGAAGAAGCTGACCGGAGCCGAAGTGCTCGCCGACATGCTCGCGGGCTACGGCGTCACGCACGTGTTCATGGTGCCGGCGGTGCTGCGCCGGACGTTCGCCGAGATGGAGCGGCGCACCCGCATCCAGCGCATCCACACCCACGGCGAGAAGTCCGCGGCGTACATGGCCGACGGCTACGCGCGCGCTTCGGGACGCCCCGGGGTCTGCATGGCGCAGGTCGTCGGTGCGCTCAATCTCGCGGCCGGGCTGCGCGACGCGTATCTCGCGCACTCGCCGGTCATCGCGTTCACCGGCGGGCGCGATCCGAAGACGAAGTTCCGCAAGGTCTACCAGGAGATCGACGACGTCCCGGCGTTCGCGCCGGTCACGAAGCTCAACGCGACGGTCGATGCCGTGGACCGCTTTCCCGACATGGTCCGGCAGGCGTTCCGCGCCGCGGTGTCGGGCACGCCCGGGCCGGTGCATCTGCAGTTCCGCGGCAACGAAGGGCAGATCGATCAGGAGGAGGCGGAGATGGCGCCGCTCTGCGAGCCGCAGTTCGCGCGCGTGCCGCCGTTCCGGCCGGAGCCCGATCGCGCCGCCGTGCTCGCGGCCCTCGAGTTGATGCAGCGCGCAGCGCGGCCGGTCATCGTCGCCGGGGGCGGCGTGCGCGCGTCCGGAGCGGGGCGCGAGCTGGTCGCGCTCGCGGACAAGCTGGGCATCCCGGTCGCTACTTCGCTGAACGGCAAGGACAGCATCCCGGGAATCCATCCGCTATCGGTCGGCGTGGTCGGCAGCTACTCGCGCGAGAGCGCGAACCGCGTGGTCGCTGCGGCAGATCTCGTCTGCTTCGTCGGCACGGAAGCGGGCGGAATGACGACGCACTTCTGGGCGGTGCCGAAGATCGGGGTTGCGGCCATCCAGATCGACATCGACCCGGAGACGCTCGGCCGGAACTATCCGTTGCAGGCCGCGGTGCTGGGCGACGTGAAGACGACGCTCGCGCGCATGGTCGAACACGCGGACGCGCTGACCGCGGCGGGACGGCAGCCGTGGCGGGAAGAGACGCGCTCGATCTGCGAGGCGTGGTCCGCGAAGTACCGGCCGATGCTGGAGTCCGATGCCGTGCCGATCCGCCCGGAACGCATCTGCCGCGAGCTCACGCGGCACGTGCCCGACGACGCGATCGTCGTGGTCGACACCGGTCACGCGGGCATGTGGATGGGCGGCATGTTCGACCTGCGCTCCCCCGGGCAGAGCTATCTGCGCAGCGCCGGGCACCTCGGCTGGGCGTTCCCGGCGGGGCTCGGCGCGAAGTGCGCGTGCCCCGACCGGCCGGTCGTGACGTTCACCGGCGACGCGGGGCTCTGGTATCACATCGGCGAGATCGAGACCGCCGCCCGGTGGCGCATGAACACCGTCACCGTCGTGAACAACAACGCCAGCGGCAACCAGTCGAAGCGCGGGTTCGACCGCGCGTACGGCGGCGAACAGACGGAGAAAGCGCGCGAGCTCTGGACCTACCGCAAGGTCAACTTCGCGCGCATCGCGGAAGAGATGGGCGCGCTGGGGCTGCGGGTGGAGAAACCGGCGGAGTTCGCGCCCGCGCTCGCCCGCGCGCTCGCCGCGGACCGTCCGGTCATCGTCGACGTCGTCACCGACATCGACGCGCTCGCGCCGACGGCGGTGGCGTAGCTGCCCCGATGAACCAGGCAGACACTATCGCTTCCGCCGCTGGCACCGGGCTGCGCGGCCTGTCGCGAAGGACGCGCCTCGCCGTGCTGTGGAGCGCGGCGGCGGTGACGCTCGCCGCGGTGTTCGCACAGCGATTGCGGGCGCCGGCGTACAACGTGTTCGCGGACCAGGTCACCTGCCTGGGGATCCCGAACTTCACCAACGTGGCCTCGAACCTCGCGTTCGTGCTGGTGGGCGTGTGGGGGCTCGCCTGGTTCCGGACCGAGCGCTCCCGCCTCCTCGGTACGCGCTTCCGAACCCGGACGGAGCTCGCGCTCTACGCCAGCTTCTTCGCGGCCGCCGTGCTGGTCGGGTTGGGCTCAGCCTACTACCACTACGTGCCCACCAACGCGACGTTGTTCTGGGACCGCTGCCCGATGACGCTCGCAGTCGCCGCGCTCACCGGCGCGTTCGTCGCCGAACGCGTGGACGGCCGGGCAGGCGTGGTCGTCGCCGTCGCGCTCGCGCTCTTCCTGCCGGCAACGCTCGTCTACTGGCGCATGAGCGAGGCCGCCGGCGCCGAGAATCTCTGGCCGTATCTCGTGGGTCTCTACGGATCGCTCGGGGTGGCGACGCTGGTGCTCGTGCTGTTTCCGTCGCCGTACACGCACGGTGGCCAAGCGTTCGTCGCCGTGGCGTGGTACGCGGCTGCGATGCCGTTCGACAAACTCCTCGACGGGTGGGTCTACTCGCTCGGCGGGATCATGGGCGGCCACGCCGCCAAGCACCTGCTCGCGGCTCTGGCGATGTTCTGGCTGTTCTGGTTCATGCTGCGCCCGCGCCGGCCGCGCGCCGCTTTCTCGTAACGCCAGACAGGCCTCAGCCCGGCGGTGTGCCGAGCACCTTCGCGATCACCGGCCGCGAGCCCTCGAGCGCCACCCGCTGCATGTAGAACGCAAGTCCCCGCGGGCCGCCGAGCTCCTCGCCGCCGCCCGCGCGCCCCGGGCCGCCGTGCACGAGCTGCGGCAGCACGGTCCCAGGGCCGGGTGAGAGCTCGATCTTGGGATGCCCGAGAAAGATCCGTCCCTGCAGCGGCGCGAGGCCGAACACGACTTCGCCGATCCAGCCGGTGTCCTCGGCGTACACCGAAGCGACCAGGCCACCGTTGCCGCGCCCGACGATCTCCGCCGCCTCCGCGGCCTGCCCGGAGTAGGGCAAGAGCGCCGCCACTGGACCGAAGACCTCGCGCGAATGGACGATCGTCGCACCGGCTGGAACCTCCACGACGACCGGCGAGATGAAGAACCCCTTGCCGGCGTCGACGCCTGCGCCGGCGAACGGCGCGGCGCTGCCAAACGCCAGCCGCCCTTCGGACGCGAGCCGTCCGACGCCCTCGCGCACGTCCGCGAGCTGCGAGGCGGTCGCGAGCGGTCCCATGCGCACATCCTCGAGCGCCGGGTTGCCCACCCGCACGCCGCTCAGGCGCTCGACCAGATCATCCCGCACACGCGCGGCGATCGCGTCCGGAACGAGCACCCGCCGGATCGCGGTGCATTTCTGGCCCGCCTTCTGCGTCATGTCGCGCGCGACGTCGTCGAGGGCGAGCTCGTACATGTCGGAGCCCGGCTCGACGTCGGGCCCGAGCACCGCTGCGTTCAGGCTGTCCGCCTCGACGTTCACCCGCACCGAGTGGCGGATCACGCTGGGCGCCGCCCGGATCTGCGCGCCCGTATCGCTCGACCCGGTGAACGCCAGCACGTCCTGCCCGCCGAGATGCGACACGAGGTCGCGCGGGCTCCCGACGAGCAGCGACAGCGCGCCCGCCGGAAGAATCTTCTTCTCGACGAGGATCTCCACGACCCGGTGCGCCACCATCGCGGAGCTCGTCGCCGGCTTGCTGAGGACCGGCATCCCGGCGAGGAGCGCCACGGCGGCCTTCTCTGCGAAACCCCACGCCGGGAAGTTGAAAGCATTGACGTGCACCGCGACGCCGTGCCGGGGCACGGCGACGTGCTGGCCGTGGAAGCGCGGCGAGCGGCCGAGCTGGATGCCCTCGCCGTCGAGCAGAAACCGCGCCGCGCCCAGCCCGGCGCCGATCTCGGCGTAGCCGTGCAGGGTCGCAATCGCGCCGTCGACGTCGAACTTGGCATCCGACCGGGTGTTGCCGCCGTTCGCGATCGCGAGCTGGAGCAGCTCGTCGCGCGTTTTCTGCAGCGCCTCGGCCATCGCCTTCAGCAACGCCCCGCGCTCGGCGAAGCTCAAGCGCCGCAACGCGGGCCCGCCCTCCTGGCGAGCGTGATCAAGCGCCGCCGCGAGATCGACGCCGTCGCTCCCCGCGCGGGCGAGCGGCTCTTCGGTGGCGGGGTTGACGAGCGTCTGCGGCTCGCCTGATCCCGAGCGCCACTCGCTGCCGAGGAAGCTCCGCAGCGTGAGCACGGCGATCCGGCTGCGTTAGGGCGAGACGCGGCGGAAGAAGAACCGGTCGCGCGACTGCAGAAGCGGAATGCCGTCCGCGACGTACCGCTTGAAATGCGGGGTCTGCTGATGCGCCTGGAACGCCGCCTCGTCCTCGTAGACCTCGTACAGCATCAGACGGGTGCGGTCCTTCGGGTCCACGAGGACGTCGAACTGCCGGCAGCCCGGCTCGGTCTCGCGCGCCGCCTTGGCGTTCTCCAGCAGCATCGACATGAAGCGGTCCACCTGGTCGGGCTTGACCACGAGCCCGACCGTCAGCACGAACTTGCTCATCGTCCGTCCCCTCTCAGAAAAGAAGCGCGGAGTTTATCCGCTGCGGTCGAGGCCCGTTCAATCGACGCGGATGCCCGAGGCCGCGACCACCTTGTTCCATCGCGCCACCTCTTCGCGCAGCTGCCTCGCGAATTCCTCCGGCGTGTTGCCGATGGGTTCCGCGCCCTGCTCGAGCAGGCGGCTCCGGATGTCGGGTGAGCGCGCGGCCTTGATCACGGCGGCTGCGAGCGTGTCGACGATGTCGCGCGGCGTCGCTGCCGGCGCGAGCACGCCGTACCAGATCGTCACTTCCACGCCGTCGACGCCGGCCTCTTTCATCGTCGGCACCTCGGGCATGAGGTCGGAGCGCTTGTCGCCGGCCACGGCGAGCGCCCGCAGGCGCCCGGCCCGGACGTGGGGCAGGATCGCCGGAATGTTGGCGAAGGTCATGTCGACGTCGCCGGCGATCAGCGTGGTGAGCGATGGCCCGGTGCCCTTGAACGGCACGTGCACGATGTCGGTTCCGGTCCGCAGCTTGAAGAGCTCTCCAGTCATGTGCTGGGTCGTGCCCGTGCCGGCGGACGAGTAGTTCAGCACGCCCGGCTTCGCGCGCGCGAGCGCGATCACCTCGCCGACATCCTTCGCCGCGAGACCGGCGCGCACCGCGAGGACGTTCGGGCTGTCGGAGAAGATCGAGACCGGCGCGAGGTCGCGCAGCACGTCGAACGGCAGCTTCTTGTAGAACGACGAGTTCATTACCATCGTCGCCGTGGCCACCAGGATCGTGTAGCCGTCCGGGGCCGATCTCACCACGTGCTCGGTGGCGATGTTGCTGGCGGCGCCGGGGCGGTTCTCGACGACGATCGGCTGGCCGAGGAGCTCCGGGAGCTTGGCCGCGAGCAGCCGGGCCATGATGTCCGTGCCGCCGCCGGGCGGGAAGCCGACGACGAATCGGACCGGCTTCGCCGGGTAGGCCTGAGCGAGCGCTGCTCCGCCGTGGACCGCGAGAACCAGCACCAGGAGCCAAGCGATCGGGGATCGGCGCGACATCGGGTTCTCCAGGGGGAGCGGCGGGCGAGCGGGAGCAGGATTCTCCCCCGGGCGCCACCAGCGCAGCAAACCGGCCGCAGGGCGGTTTGCTGCAGCGCGGTTCTCGCAGTCCCGGCCGGGTCCCCACGCGCGGCCGATTCTATGCTATCGTCATAATGACATCGTCATAGAAGCCCGCCGGGCGGCACGGGCCCCTTCAGGAGGAAGTCATGGTCTCGCCCCGCTGCGCCGCAACCGCCCTCGTCCTCGCCTGCCTCGTCGCGGGCTGCCGCTTCAACGACGAGGAGGACCCGCCCGCGACCACTACCTCGGCCGCAGCACCCGCGCCTGCCCCGGCGCCTGCGCCCGCCCCCGCGCCGGCTCCGGTCGCCGGCGCGATGAGCGTCCAGATCGCCGGGCTGCCAGCGAGCCTCGAGGCGCACGTGACCGTCACCGGCGCCGGGATGACCCAGTTCGTGACCGCGACCCGGACGCTCACCAACCTCCCGCCCGGCGCCTACACCGTTACCGCCGAGCCGGTGCTGACCGGCCAGGCGGTGATGGCGCCGACCGCGGTGACGCAGACGATCCAGGTGGCCTCGGGCCAGACCGCGCCCGCGACCGTGAGCTACAACGTCCAGCAGGCGTTCGCGATCCGGCTCGAGGAGATGACCTGGACCGGGCTCGACCAGCCGATCTTCCTCGCCGCGCCGCCGGGAGACGCGACGCGGATCTTCATCGCCGAGCGACCGGGCCGCATTCGCGTCGTCCAGAACGGCGCGCTGCTCGCGACGCCCTTCCTCGACATCGCGGCGCGGGTGTCGACCTCCGGCGAGCGCGGCGTGCTGTCGTTCGCGTTTCATCCGCAGTACGCGCAGAACGGCTGGTTCTTCCTCCATTTCACGAACCCCGCGGGCGAGATCACCGTCGAGCGCTTCACCGCCTCGGCGAATCCGAACGTCGCCGACGCGACCAGCACGCCGGTCATCAGGGTTGCGCACGCGCAGTTCGACAACCACAACGGCGGCGTCGCGGCCTTCGGCACCGACGGCCTGCTGTACCTTTCCACCGGCGACGGCGGCGGCGGCGGCGATCCGCAGATGAACGCGCAGAACCCGAACCGCCTCCTCGGCAAGATGCTGCGCATCGACGTGAGCACGCTGCCCTACACCATCCCGCCGACCAACCCGCTCGCCAACGAGGTCTGGGGGATCGGGCTGCGGAACCCGTGGCGCTGGTCGTTCGACGCGCCGACGAACCGCCTGTACATCGCCGACGTCGGCCAGAACCGGTACGAGGAGGTCGACGTCGTGATGCGCGACGCGCCCGCGCCGGGGTTCGCGGTGAACTTCGGCTGGCCGCTCACCGAGGGCACCAAGTGCTTTCCGGACGATGAGGCGACCTGCAACATGGGCGGCCAGACGCTGCCGGTGCTCGAGTACGACCACTCCACCGGCGCGTGCGCGATCACCGGCGGCCATGTCTATCGGGGCGCGGCGATCCCGGAGCTCACGGGCCGCTACTTCTACTCGGACTACTGCCCGGGCTTCATCCGCAGCTTCCGCTTCACGAACAGCCAGTCGATCGAGAAAATCGACTGGAACACCCCGGACGTCGGCCGCGTGATCTCCTTCGGCGAGGACGCGAGCCGGGAGCTGTACGTCGTCACGGCGAGCAACCGGATTTACCGCATCGCCCGGCAGTAGCCACTAGAATCGTCGCCGTGTCGAGCACGGCGGCGACCTGCGAGCTCTGCCGCGAGGACGGCGGCGAGGTCCTCTGGCGCGACGGCTTCTGCCGGATCGTGCTGGTCGCCGATCCGCACTACCCGGGGTTCTGCCGCGTCATCCTCGACCGCCACGCGGCCGAGATGACCGATCTCGAGGCGGCCGAGCGCGCCCGCTTGATGCGCGCGGTCTTCGCGACTGAGCGGGCGCTCCGCGAGGTGCTCGCGCCGGACAAGGTGAACCTGGCCAGCCTCGGCAACGTCGTGCCGCACCTTCACTGGCACGTCATTCCGCGCTTCCGCGACGACCGACACTTCCCCGCCCCGATCTGGGCCGCCCCGGCGCGGGAAGCTGCGCCGGCGCGGCGCCTCGATCGCGAGCGGCTCGCCGCCCTTCTCGCCGCCTTCCTGTGACTTTTGCCCGGCACCCGGGGGCCGAGGGCGCTGCCGGACGCCAACGAAGGCTCAACCAAATCAACGTAATGGGCGATATACTGCATGCCGTTTGCATAACGGCCCCCCGGGGCCCCACCATGGGCGCGCGCCAGCGATCTCACATGCCGAGCTTTCAGCCCACCGAGCAGCCGGTCGTCACCGACCTCAAGAGCTGCGAAGCGTGGCTCGCGCGCGCCGCGCTCGCCGATCCGAAGCAGGCGTGCCGCGAGCTCACGGGACTCCTCGAATCGCTCGAGGAAGTGCCGCCTGCGGAGAGCGCGCTGGTCGAGATCCTCGAGCGGCTGCGCGAGCCGATCGTCGTCGCGCAGGCCGAGCACGCGAAGCGCTACGCCGGCCGCCCGCTCCCGCTCAAGGACTTCGAGATCACCGCGTTCGAGCAGGTCTTCGACCTGTGGACCACGCTCGGCCGCGCGTATCGCCGGCTGCTGCGCAGCGCGATCGAGGACGGGAGCGCAGACCTCGCCAAGCAGAAGCCGCTCCTCGCGCAGCGCTCGCTCGACTGCATCGCCGAGCTGATGCTCGCCCACTACCGCTCGCGGCGCGAGGTCGACGGCGAGCAGTGGCGCGACCTCCATCAGCTCCACCGCACCGCCGACGAGGCCGGCCTCGCGATGACCACGGTCTCCGCCGGCTATCGCTCCAAGTCGGTGTCGACGTGCGCCGAGGTGTACCTCCGCGCGCTGCTGCTCTCGCTCGCCAACCCCTACGCGCTCGGCATCCGCGAGCTCGCGTGGACGCGCCGCTTTGCGACCATGTGGGCGTACAAGGTCGAGCTCGCTCCGGCGACGGAAGACGCGGGGGGCTACGCGATCGACCTCGGGGGCAACCAGGCGCCGGCCTGGACCGCGCGCGAAGCCGCGACCCCGACGACGCGCTTTCTCGATTCCGCAAATCTGCGCCGCAGCATCCGCAGCCGTATCAAGAAGCTCGACGCCGGCGTCGATCCGCAGACGCTCGGCCTGGGCAAGGACGTCGTGCAGCCCGAGGCCGGGCGACTGCTGAACACGCTGCTGCGCGCCTGGGTCGAGGCCCCGGCGTCGCGGCAGTTCACCCGGCGGCTGGTCGCCGCCCGCACCGAGCTGGTGAGCGGGTTCGACTCCATCCACCTCGCCGTCAGCGGCCGCGCGTTCAAGAGCGCGACGCGGCACTGGGACTACTCCCGCCGCGACGCCGAGCAGATTCACATCTACCAGGGCACGGCGGCCGCGCCCACCGAAGAGGTCGCGGCCTTCTCCGCCGAGAAGTGGGAGACGCTCGACGAGAGCGCGAACGGGTTTCGCCTCCGCCGCAAGGGGCCGGGCGAGCGGCTCGCGCTCGGACAGCTCGTCGCGCTGCGGCCGAACGGCGCGCGCGGGTTCATCCTCTCGGAAGTGCGCTGGCTGATGAGCGGGATCGATCAGTCCCTCACGATCGGCGCGGCGGCGTTGCCGGGGCTCGCCAAAGGCATCGCGGCGCGCTCGGCGAGCTCGTCGACCAACGCCCCCGAGGCGTACATGCAGGCTTTCCTGCTCCCCAACGCGGCGAGCCAGCCCGGCTCGGTCGTGCTCCCGTCCGGCTGGTACCAGCATGGGCGGGAACTGGAGCTGAAGGACGAGGACGAGACGCTGCGGGTGAAGCTCGCCGGCCTCGTCCACCGCGGCTATGACTACGACCGCGCCAACTTCTCGGTCGTCGGCTCCACCGTCAGCGTCTGACCCGCCAGCCAGTTCACGCGCCGCGGCGGGAACGCGGCGGCGAACCGGCTGCCCTTCCCGATCTCGCTCGCGACCTCCAGCCGTGCCTGGTGGCGCGTCAGCACGTGCTTGACGATGGCGAGCCCGAGCCCGGTGCCGCCGGTGTCGCGCGAGCGGCCGGTGTCGACGCGGTAGAACCGCTCGGTGAGCCGCGGGATGTGCCGCGCCTCGATCCCGATGCCGGTGTCCTCGACCGTGATCCAGCCCTCGCCGTCGCGCCCGGTCCACTCGATCGCGATCCGGCCGTCCTTTGGCGTGTAGCGGATCGCGTTCGACACCAGGTTCACGATCGCGCTGCGCAGCTCGTGCTCGTCGCCCCAAAGCATCGCGGGCGGTCCGAGTCGCAGCTGGATCGCCTGCCGGCCGGCCGAGAGCGCGCGCGCCTCCTCGGCCACGCCGCGCAGGAACTGATGCACGTCGATCGGCGCCTCGCGCGCCGGCTGCGCGCTCGACTCGAGCGCCGACAGCGTGAGCAGATCCTCGATCAGCCGCAGCATCCGGTCGGTCTGCGAGCGCATCAGCGCCAGCACCTGCTGGCCGCGCGGCTCCTCGAGCCGGACGTTGCCGTCGGCGATCGTCTCCAGGAACCCGCTCACGACCGTGAGCGGCGTCTTGAGCTCGTGCGACACGTTGGCGACGAAGTCCCGGCGCATCGTCTCGAGCCGCTCCCACTGCGTGATGTCCCGCGACAGCAGCAGCTTCTCGTCCTGGCCGTAGGGCACGATCCGCAAGCTGAGGACGAGCTCGTCGTCGCGCGCGAGCCGCAGCGTGACCGGGTGGCCGTACACGCCCCCCTTGAGGTAGCTCACGAAGTCGGGGTTGCGGACGAGGTTCAGGATCGGCTGGCCGTGGTCGCGGCGCGCGTCGAGCCCGAAGCAGCGCTCGGCGGTGGCGTTCGCCCAGCTGATGTGGTCGTCCGCGTCGAGCACGATCACCCCGTCGGGCATCGCCTGGGCGGCGCTGCGGAAGCGCGCGAGCTGCGCGGTCAGGCGATGCTGGTGCTGGGTGGTCGCGCGCATCAGGCGGTGGAGCTGGGAGAAGACGTGCTCCCAGACCCCGGAGCCGATCGGCACCGGCGTGTTCGACGGGTTTCGGAGCCACGCGACGAGCGCGCGCAGGTTGACGACGTGGCGCAGGAGCACGATCGCCAGCCCGACCGCGAGGGTGCCGAGCGCCCACGCCGGGCCGGCCGCCGGCCACACGATCAGCGCCGCGACGGCGAACGCCCCCAGCGCGAGCGCGGTTCGCATCCAGACGAGGTTCACGGCGCGGGTGGGACAGGCGCTACGGCGATGGGACCGCCGCCGGCGGCGCGAACATTAGCAGATATCACCCCGTTATTCCCGCGCGAGCGACGACCCGCAGGTCGTCGTCCCCGCGAACGCGGGGACCCAGAGGGTGCCGCCTGGATCCCCGCTTTCGCGGGGATGACCGGACTGCACGTCCGGTCAGCCCGCCGCGACGCGGTAACCCGAGCCGCGCACGGTCTCGATCAGACGGTCGTGCCCGGTCGGCTCGAGGGCCTTGCGCAGGCGGCGGATGTGCACGTCCACCGTCCGCTCCTCGACGAAGACGTGGTCGCCCCACACCTGATCGAGCAGATGGGCGCGGCTATGCACCCGCTCCGGGTGCGCCATCATGAAGTGCAGCAGCCGGAACTCGGTCGGGCCGAGGTCGACCGGCGCGCCGCGCGCGGCGACGCGGTGAGTCCCCGGGTCCAGCCGCAGGCCGGAGATCTCGATCGGCTCGTCGGTCAGCTGCGGCGCGCGCCGGCGTAGCACCGCCTTGATGCGGGCGAGCAGCTCGCGCGGGCTGAACGGCTTGGTGACGTAGTCGTCGGCGCCGGCGTCGAGCCCGGCGACCTTGTCCTGCTCCTGCCCGCGTGCGGTGAGCATGATGATCGGGACCTGCTTGGTCCGGTCGTCCTGGCGCAGCGCCCGGGCGAAGGTGGCGCCCGACACGCCGGGCAGCATCCAGTCGAGGAGGATGAGGTCGGGAAGCGCGTGGCGCACCAGCTCGGCGGCCTGCTCGGCGTCCCGGGCGCGCAGCACGTGGTGGCCGGCGTGCTCGAGGTTCAGCGCGAGCAGCTCCTGGATCGCCGGCTCGTCTTCGACCACGAGGATGTTGGCGGGCATCGACCGCCATTTTATGGCGTCCGGATGACACTTTTGTTACGGTTTGCCGGCTGGTTTCGGGGCCGGCTCGCCCCCAAATAAGGGCTTGTGGTAGCTTGTTCCGCCGCCCCCGACCTCGACATGGCAGCACCCGACGCCCCCATCCCGACCGAGATCAAGCTCCACCAGAAGTCGCGCCTGATGGAGCTGACGTTCGCCGACGGGCAGCGGTTCGAGCTGTCCTACGAGCTCCTGCGCGTGTACAGCCCCTCGGCGGAGGTGCGCGGCCACGGACCGGGTCAGGAAGTGCTGCAGACCGGGAAGAAGAACGTCGAGATCCTCGAGGTCGAGCCGATGGGCCACTACGCGATCCGGCCCCAGTTCTCCGACGGCCACGCGACCGGCATCTACTCCTGGGACTATCTCTACGACCTCGGCGTCCACCGCGACCGGCTGTGGCAGGAGTATCTCGCCCGAGTCGAGGCGGCCGGCGCGAGCCGCGAGATCGATACGACGTCGAAGCCCGGGCCGCGCGGCGGAAGCTGCGCCGCACACTGAACGCGAATGGCCGGCGAGACCGACTTCGGGTTCCAGCGCGTCGGGGAGGGCGACAAGGCCCGCCGGGTCGCGGGCGTGTTCGAGTCGGTCGCGCCGCGCTACGACCTGATGAACGACCTGATGTCGCTCGGGCTGCATCGCGCCTGGAAGGCGTTCGCCGTCGCGATGAGCGGCGTGCGCGAGGGCGACCGCGTCCTCGATGTGGCCGGCGGCTCGGGCGATCTCGCGCTGGCGCTGGCGCGCCGCGTCGGGCCGACGGGCGAGGTGTGGCTCACCGACGTCAATCGCGCGATGCTGGAAGCGGGGCGCGACCGCCTGCTCGACGACGGGATCATCCTGCCGCTCGCGCAGTGCGATGGGGAGCGGCTCCCGTTCCGCGCGGCGACGTTTGATTGCGTGACGGTCGCATTCGGACTGCGCAACATGACCCGCAAGGAGACGGCGCTCGCCGAGATGCGGCGGGTGCTGCGGCCCGGCGGGCGGCTGCTCGTGCTCGAGTTCTCGAAGGTGTGGAAACCGCTCGAGAAGGCGTACGATTGGTACTCGTTCAAGGTCCTCCCCTGGCTCGGCCGGCGGGTGGCGAAAGACGAGGCCGCCTACCGGTACCTCGCCGAATCGATCCGCATGCACCCGGACCAGGAGGCGCTGCGGACGGCCATGGAACGAGCGGGCCTGGAAGACGTCGAATACTTCAACCTTGCTGCGGGCATCGTGGCGCTGCACCGCGGCATCAGATACTGACATAGCGCCCGGTGGAGAGAGCGATGAAGCGTTTTCTGTTTTCCCTGTTCGCGCTGGTGCTTACGGCAGGCTTCGTGATCGATGACGCCGAAGCGCGGCGCCTCGGCGGTGGCCGGTCGACCGGGATCCAGCGCCAGGCCGCCCCCCAGCAGCCCGCGACGCCGCCCGCGGCCCAGCAGGCCGCGCCGGCGACGAACCCGGCGGCTGCCGGAGCCCGGAAGCCGATGAGCCCGTGGTTCGGGGCGCTGGCGGGCCTCGCCGCGGGGCTGGGCCTCGCGTATCTCTTCGGCGAACAGCTCGGCACGATCCTCATGATCATGCTGCTCGCCGTGGCCGGCATCGCGGTCGTGGGTCTGCTCGCGCGCGCGTTCCTGAAGCCGCGGGTGCAGACCGCACCGGGAGGCATGCAGTTCGCCCACCTCGGCAACGAGACCGTCGCCGCCCCCCCGCCCTCGCAGTCGGGCGTGCAGCTGCCGGACTTCCGCAGCCAGTTCACACCGCGGATCCCCGCCGGCTTCGACGCCGATGCCTTCCTGCGCGAGGCGAAGAAGAGCTTCCTCGCGCTGCAGGAAGCCAACGATCGCGGCAACGTCGAGGGGATCCGGGACCTCGTGACCGACGAGATGTTCGACCACCTCAAGCGCGACATCGCGGAGCGCGGCGCCGCGCGGCAGGAGACCGACGTGGTGTCGCTCGACGCGCGCCTGCTCGAGCTCGTCACCGAGAGCGGGATGCACTGGGCGAGCATCCGCTTCTCCGGGCTGATCCGGGAGGAAGCGGGCGCTGCGCCGCAGGCGTTCGAGGAGGTCTGGAACCTGCAGAAGCCCGAGCGCGGCGACGCCGGCTGGATGCTCGCGGGGATCCAGCAGGTCAGCTGATCTCGATCAAGCGTTCCCGAAAAGGCCGCCGCGAGGCGGCCTTTTCTTTTGGCTAGGCCACGGCGCCGAGCAGAGCCGCCACGGGTACGGAGCGCACAGCGTGCGTGGCGCGCGTCGCGTGGCGCGCGAGATGTGCAGCGACCAGCACGTTGACGTCAGCGGCGTGCGTGAGCGGTGCCATGTGCCCGGCGCGCTCGATGGTCTCCATTTGCGCCCGCCGCAGCGTGCGGCCGAGGTGCCAGGCGATCCGGCGAACCGGGAGCGGCGAGGTCCCGCCGCGGATCACGAGCGTCGGAAGGTCGAGGTCGGCGAGATCGCCGAGCCGCGCCGGGTCGTTCAGCGCGCTCCGGAAGTCGAGCGCGACTTTGCCGAGGCGCTGGGCCATTGCACCGCGCTTTTCCGCCGGCACTGCCTCCCAGGCGCCCTCGCCGCTCCAGTAGTCGACGAAGCGCCCGAATCCGCCCTGGAGATCGCCGCAAGCGACCGCGCGGGCGACCCGTTCGGCGACCTGCGAAATCTCCGTGAACGCCTGCGCGTCGATCGCGTCACCCGCACGCAGCAGGTGGAAAGCCACGGGCTCGATCAGGACCAGGCTCTTGACGAGCTCGGGCCGCTCCTGCGTGAGCCGCAGGGCCACCGCGCCGCCGAAGGAATGGCCGACGAGGTGGACCGGTTGATCCAGCCGCTCGATGAGCGCCGCGATCATCGCGGCTTCCGCAGCGAGGCTGATCTCGCCCTCGCCCTGCCACGAAGCGGTGCCCCCGTAGCCGCAGAGGTCGGGAGCGATGACGTGGAAGCGGTCGCTCAGGTCCGCGGCGAGGCGCCGCCACTGGCTGCTCGAGGCGCCGGTGCTGTGAAGCAGGACGACCGGCTCGCCGGCGCCCTGCTCGAAGTACTCGACGCGCTGACCGCTGAGCTCGATGGTGGCCACGTAGGCGTTCCCCTTGGGGTAAGGCGTCGTGCTAGAGGGACGCGGTCGTGGGCCGCGATGACGGCACGAACAGGCGCACCCAGAACTTGTCGAGCCAGGCGTCGAACCCGCCGGACTTGCGGCGCTCGTTCATGTCGAACAGCTCGACGCTCTCGGACGTCCCCGCGCGGGCCATGGACACGCGCAGCGTGTGCGCCTGCGCCGCGGGCGGAGTGAGCGTGACGAGGCTCGGCTTGAGCGCGGACACGATCGTCGCGCGCTCGCGAGCGATGCGGAACGATTCGCCGGCGCCGAGGCAGATGTCGTTCGCGTCGTTGTGCTGCGTGACCCACACGCTGCCGTACGTGACCGACACTTCGATGCCGCTGCCGTCCTCGACCCGCACGACGTTGCCGCGGGTCATCCCGACGCTGGCTTGCGCGATGCAGTCTTCGATCCGGTACGCGTCCATGTTCGTCTCCTGTCCGTTCGGCCCGGTCCGGCCCGTTCTTCGATCACCTGCCCTCGCCCCCTCTATCGCACTAGGCGTGCCAAGTGCCCAGGCAAGCGACCATTGCCCAACAAACATTCATTTATTCAAGTGGTTGAGACGATGCTCCACGGGCGGTACGCGGGCTAGCCGGCCGTGATCGGCCGTCAAATGGGACGGCCCCGCCGAATGCGACGAGGTAGGCCGTCGGATTCGACGACCGTGAGTGCGGTCAGGAGGTCTTGCGAGCGCCGAGGACTAGCGATTCGCCAGCATCGCGCAAGGCTTGAGGCGGATCAGTGCTTCGTCGGCAGTGACGAACGTGAGGTCGTAGATGAGGGCGGTTGCGACGAGAAAGCGATCGGCGGGATCTGCATGCGCAGGCAGGATCTCGCGGCTGCGAATCGCGACCTGATGGTTGAGCGGGGCTTCGTGCGCGGGCGTCCGACTCAGCGCTTCGGCAACCCACTGCCGCGGCTCCGCAGCGAACCTGATTCGACCGCGCTCAGCCAGAACGAGGAGTTCCCAGACACTGATCGGTGACAACCAGAGTTCGGTTCCCGGACGCGCGAGGGTCGTACGGAGCCGCTTCCCGAGCTTCTCCGGAGCGGACAAGCTCCAGCGCCAGATGTGGGTATCGAGGAGCAGCCTCACTTACTTGCGGAGCGCATCCCAGCGCTTCGCATCCAGCGCCGGGCCAACCTCGTCGCCCAGCACTTCGACGCTGCCCTGCATGCAACCGAGCCAACCCCCCCTGCTGGCGCGGCGGGTGGGGGGCACCACCTCAGCGACCGGTTCGCCGAAACGGGTGATCAGAACCGGGCGACCGGTTCGCTTGACCCGCTGTACGACGGCGAGACAAGTGGCCTTGAACTTCGAGACGGGAATGGTTTCCATGTCGCCAAGCTAACATGGTCAACTAACATGGTCAAGTCACTCTACCCGGTCTTGCGGATGCCGAGCTTGCGCATGCGCCCGCGCAGGGTGCTCGGGTTGAGCCCGAGGACCGCGGCGGCGCCCTGCTTGCCCTCGATCGCCCAGCGGGTCTGGTCGAGCACCCGCCGGATGTGCGCACGTTCGACCTCTTCGAGCGTGCCGGCCGGCGGCTCGGCCGGCGCGGCGTCGGTCCGCACGCCCGTCCCCGCCGATCCGAACGGCTCGAGCGTCTCGAGGAGCGATCCGCGAGAAAGGATCGCGGCGCGCTCGACCACGTTCTCGAGCTCGCGCACGTTGCCCGGCCACGCGTGCGCCAGGGCGCGCTCGAGGAACGCGGATGAGATGCCCTCGAACGCCTTGCCCAGTTTGCGCGCGGACTTGGCGAGGAAGTGCGCGACGAGCGGCGGAATGTCTTCCCGCCGCTCGCGCAGCGGCGGTACCGTCACCGGGAAGACGTTCAGCCGGTAGAACAGGTCGGAACGGAAGGCGCCCGCACTCACCTGCGCCTGCAGGTCTCGATTCGTGCCGGCGATCACGCGCACGTCGGTGCGCAGGCTCCGCGTGCCTCCCACGCGCTCGAATTCCTGCTCCTGAAGCACGCGCAGCAGCTTCGCCTGGGCCTCGAGCGGCAGCTCGCCGACCTCGTCGAGGAAGAGCGTGCCGCCGTCGGCGAGCTCGAAGCGGCCGCGGCGCTGCTGCGTCGCGCCGGTGAACGCGCCCTTCTCGTGGCCGAAGAGCTCGCTCTCGACCAGCTCGCGCGGCAGCGCCGCACAGTTCACCTTCACGAGCGGCCGCTCGCGCCGCGGGCTGCGATCGTGGATCGCGCGAGCGACGAGCTCCTTCCCGGTGCCCGTCTCGCCCAGGATGAGCACGGTACTGTCGGTCGTCGCCACCAGCGCGAGCTGATCGAGCATCCGCCCAAGCGCGGGCGACCGGCCGACGATCTCCCGGAAGTCGTTGCCGGTCCGGATCTCGTCCTCGAGGCAGGTGATGATCGCGCGCGCGCGGTGGTGGGCCTCGATCTCTTCGCGCAGCCGCGCGTTCTGCGCCTCGAGCTCCTGGCGCGCCCGGCGGAGCGCGAGGTGCGTGCCCACGCGCGCGAGCAGCTCCCGCGGGATCGCCGCGCAGTTGATGTCCACGAGGAGGCGGTCCGCGCGCGCGCTCAGGCGATAGACCGCCTGCGCGACGAGCTCCTTTCCGGTGCCGGACTCCCCGGTGATGAGCACCGTCGCCGTGG
>DATEDA010000249.1:0-7078 GCA_035286595.1 Burkholderiales bacterium
CTCGCGCAGGCCCGTCGCTAGATCCTGCCGCGGTCTTGCGCGAGCGGCTGACCGACTACGATTCTCCGCCGAGCGAGGTTTAGCGCGGAGAGCGGGCAAGTGGTGGCCGACCGCGAACCAACGCACGTTGGCACGTCGGTCTCGAGCGAAGCTCGCCCCTGGGGTTCTGGGTTCAGCCCTTGCAAGCCGGCAGCGCCAGCGCCTGCAGCACCTCGCCGGTGCGGCGGCTCTGGACGAAGGCGGCGACGCCCCCGTTCGCCACGCCGCGCGCGGTGACCTTCCGGACGAGCTCCACGCCGCCCGCGGCATCGAGCGCGATCGGGCCCCACCACTCGCGGACGACGAAGTCGTGATGCAGCGTCACGCCGCGGTTCTCACCGGCGGTGACCCGGTTGCTCAGGCCATTCTCGTACGCGGCGAGGTAGAGCACTGCCTCGGCTCGGTCCTCGCGCCCGAGGACCGAGCCGGACGCCCGCACCTCGAAGCTGCCCGGCTGCGGCTCGCGCAAGCTCAACGCGAGCTCCGCGCGTGCGGGCCGGGCGTTGGTCGCACGGACGTCATCCGCGAATCGCGCACGGGTTGACCACCCGCGGTAGTCGCGCCCGCCGAGCATGATCTGCGGCGTGTACACGACGCGCGCGCGGTTGATCGCCGAGAGCTCGCGCTGGCGCGCGCTGAACGCTGGGCTTGCGAACGGATCCTTCCACCCGATGTAGTCCCAGTAGTCGACGTGCAGCGCGAGCGGGACGATGCGCTCCGGCCCGAAGCCCGCCGCGGGCAGCTTGCGCAGCCACTCGTCGGCCGGCGGGCAGCTGTTGCACCCTTCGGAGGTGTAGAGCTCGACGAGCGCTGCCGTGCCGGGACCGCTTTTGGCGGTGCACTCGGGTGCCGCTTGGGCGGCCGGGACGATCGAGAGAATCGCGAACGCGACGAACCAGCGGAACATCATGACGATCTCCTGCGGTGGGCCACCGAGGATCTACGCTCGGGAGGCGCCGTCGGATGCGCGGGTCAACGACCCGGGCTGAGCAGCCGGGCGACCCAGTCCAGCTTGTCGCGGAACTGCGCCTCGTCCGGGGGCTGTTTCCGCATGACCGGGTGGGGCAGCTCGAAGAACGATCCGTCGGCCTTGACCGCCCGGCCTCCGCCGGTCTCGAGGTAGCAGTAACCCGCGCCGTCGAAAGTCTCCTTCGGCACGGCTCCGAGGAGCTTCGCGGCGATCTGGTGGGCAACGACCCGGCCCTGCGCCTCCGCGAACACCCCTGCCTTCGGCAGCGAGAGCCCGACGTCAGGCTTGTACCGGCCCGGCAGCGGCACGACCGTGACGTCGCCAACGGCATAGACCTCGCCGGCGACCGTCTTGACCTGCAGCGTCTGCGGATCGACCGGAATCCAGCCCGACGCGTTGGTGAGCTGCGCGTCGCGCACGACCTTCGGCGCCTCGTGCGGCGGGATGGCGACCAGCAGGTCGTAGCCCGCCTCGCTCCCGTCCTCGAACACGACGCGTCGTGCGGCACCGTCCACCCGCACCGTCTTCTTCTGCGGCCGATAGTCGATCCCGCGCTGCGCAAGCTCGCTCCGGATGTACTGCCCGATTTCCGGCCCCGCGGTCGGCATCGGTGCCGGCTCGACGGTGCAGACCGCGATGCGCGCCTTCCCCGCGAGGCCGCGGGCCGTGAAGGCAGCGTGCAGCAGCATGGCTGCCTCGTAGGGCGCGGGCGGGCACTTGAACGGCGCCTTCGGGATCAGGATGACGAGTTCGCCGCCGGAGAACTGCTCGAGCACGGGCCTCAGGCGTTCGGCGCCCTCCACCGTGTAGAACGTGTGCGCCGCCGCCGCGAGTCCCGACACGGCCGCGGGGTTCAGATCCGCGCCGAGGGCGATCACGAGCTGGTCGAAGCCGAGCGCCCCCTGCTCGGTGACGACCCGGCGCTCGGCGAGCTCGAGGGCCGCCACTCTTGTCTGGACGAAGCGGACGCCGGGCGCGAGCAGCTCGGCGCGCGGCCGCGAGATCTGCTCGTACGTCCGTTCGCCGAGCGCGACCCAGGTCTTGCCCGCGCCGACGTAGAAGTGCGAGGTCTGGTCGACGACGGCAATCTCGTGCTCTGCCGGCAACAGCCGGCGGAGCGCGTTGGCCGCCGAGATTCCGCCGAATCCGCCGCCAAGGATCAACGTGGTCGAAGCGGACATGCTTTCCCCCGCGATGCTGAGAGGCGGTCAGCTTGGCACGGGCGCTGGGAGATTTCCAGCGCTGTTTGACGCCCCGCTGCCCCGTCACCGATGATGGCGGCCCCGCCGATGACCCTGCCCGCCTCCGCCCACGCCGGAATCCGCGCGTTCTTCGCCGGCGCATTCTCCTGGAACATGGGGCTCGGGATGACCCACATCCTGATCCCGCTCTACGCCGACCACCTCGGCTACTCCGGGGTGGCGATCGGGAGCCTCGTCGCGCTCCCGGTCCTCGTCCAGATCGCGTTCAACCTCCTTGGCGGCGCGTGGACCGATCGCGTAGGCGGCAAGCGGCTCGCGCTCGCCTCCTGCCTCGCGTTCGCCGCCGCCGGCGTGGTGTTCGTGTTCGCCTCGAGCTTCGGGACCCTGCTGCTCGCCCAGCTCTGCGCGATCCTCTCGCGCGCGATGTTCTGGCCGGCGGCCTGGTCGCTCGGGTCGCAGCTCCCCGGCGACCGAGGCGAGCAGATGGGCCGCCTCAACTCGATCACCAACGCCGGGCAGATCGTCGGCACGGTCGTCGCGGGCCTCGCGCTCGCGCACTTCGGGTTCGCCACCGGCTTCTGGCTGGTCGCCGTGTTCGGGGGCGTGCTGTCGTTCGCGCTCCTCAGCGCGTTCGCCGCGCCGGCCCCCCGACCGGCAGCGGCGGCGCCGCCGCCGATCTTCGCCGCCTACGCCGCCCTCGCCCGGCGGCCGTCGATCTGGTTCGCGCTGATGTGCGCGTACGTGTCGGCGCTGCCGTTCTCGCTCAGCTTCTCGTTCTATCCGCTGCTGCTCGTGAGCCAGGGCTTCGCGAGCGACGGGGCCGGGTGGATGCTCGCCGTCCGCGCGGTCGGCGCGGTGTTCGCCGGCGCGACGGCGGCACGCTACGTGCGGAAAGTCTCGGCGCGCGGGATCCCGTTCACCGCGGCGCTCGCCGTAGCGCTCTCGGTGCTCTTCGTCGCCGCGTTCGACCACGCGGTCCCGATCGCCGCGCTGCTCTTCCTGGTCGGATTCGGCTCGGGCGTGATGACGCTTTACTTCCAGCTCCTCATCAGCGACCTGTCCTCGAGCGAGACGCGCGGCTCGGCGCTCGCGCTCGGCGGCCTGGGCTGGGGCCTCTCCCACCTCACGACGCCGCTCATCATGGGCGCGCTGAAGGACACGCTGGGCATCGAGGCCGGGTTCTACGCAATGGGCGCCATCGCGATCGCGTGGGCGGCCGCGCTCCCGCCGATGCAAGCGTGGGCGTTTCGTGGCGGAAGACCGCGCTAGAGCGCAGCCGCTCCGGCTAGAATCGACGCCGCGATCAAACCGCACCGGGAGGCGACGCAATGCTGAAGTGGGCCGGGATCACGTTCGGCATCGGGATGCTCATCATCCTGCTCGAGTGGCACATGGCGAAGAAGAAGAAGGAGGGCATCACCTGGACCGACCGGCAGCGGATGATCGGCATTTTCTGGCTCTCGGTCGCGCTGTCCGCGCTCGTCGCCACGCTCGTCTGGATGGCCGGATAGAGCCGACACGGGCATGACGCTCCGGCTCGGGGTGCTCGACCAGTCGCCGGTCATCTCGGGGCACGCGCCGCGGGAAGCGGTCACCCAGACCGTCCGCCTCGCCGAGGCTGCCGACCGGCTCGGCTACGCGCGCTACTGGCTCGCCGAGCACCACGGGATCGAGGCGCTCGGCGATCCCTGTCCCGAGATCCTGGTCGCGCGCGTCGCCGCCGCGACCACGCGCATGCGCGTCGGCACCGGCGGCGTGCTGCTGCCTTACTACAGCGCGCTCAAGGTCGCCGAGCAGTTCCGGATGCTCGAAGCGCTGTTCCCCGGGCGGATCGACCTCGGCGTCGGGCGCGCCCCGGGCGGCGACCGGCTCACGGCGCAGGCGGTCGCCCGCGGCCCTTACGCCTTCGCCGACGACTTTCCCGAGCAGGTCCGCGATCTGGTCGGGTTCCTCGACCGGACCCTGCCGCGCGAGCACCCGTTCGCGCGCGTGAAGGCGATGCCGGCGGGCGACGCCTCACCCGAGGTGTGGCTGCTCGGCTCGTCGGACTACAGCGGCGCGCTCGCCGCCGAGCTCGGGCTGCGCTTCGCGTTCGCGCACTTCATCAACGCCCGCGGCGGCGACGCCGTGATGCGCGCGTACCGGGCGGCGTTCAAGCCGTCGGCGCGGGAGCCCGCGCCCCGGTCGCTCCTCTGCGTGTTCGTGATCTGCGCCGAGACGAGCGCCGCGGCCGAGCGGCTCGCGGCGCCGATCGATCTGCGCCGGCTGCACATGGCGCTCGGCATCGACGCGCCCGTTCCGACCGACGGGGAAGCCGCGGCGCACCGCTACGGTGAGCGCGAGCGCGCCTACGTGCTCGCGCAGCGGGAGCGCCTCGTCCTGGGCGACCCGGACGAAGTGCGTCGGCGTCTCCTCGACCTCGCCGAGCAGTACGCGGCCGACGAGCTGATGATCATTACGATCACCGGGGACTACGCGACCCGGCAGCGCTCGTACGAGCTCGTCGCCAGCGCGTTCGGGCTGCGTGGCTGATCCGCTGGGCGGGTCATGCCGTTCAGCAGTGCTGCGGCGCGGGTGCGGGCCTCGCACGGACGCTTCCGCGCAACCACGTGACCGCGCGCCTGAGGTAGCCGTGCACCACCTCCGAGCGCATCCGGCGCGCGCGCCGCATTGCCGACTCGACCGCTTCGCGCGTCGCGAGGAACTCCGGGAATGGATGATCGTTTCGCATGGTTTCGACTCCTGGCGTTGATCGGACTACGCCCGGAAATCTACCCCTGCGCGAGGCAGGTGAACAACGAAACTTGGACATGCTATACATGCTTGAATCGCATGCATAGCATCGGTCGGACGGGTCAGTCGAGGAACAGATCGGGCAGGAAGCGCTTGGTGCCCGGGACGACCGCGTAACGGTCGAGGTCGCTGATGCCCTCCGCGGCCAGCACGTCCTCGTCGAGGTAGAAGTTCCCGGTGTGCTGGCGCGCGTCGCGATGAAAGATCGCGTAGGCGCAATCGGCCAGGATCTCGGGCGTGCGGCACAGCTTCGGGTCGACGCCCGGGATCATCGCCAGGGCGGCGGTGTTGATGACCGTGCGCGGCCACAGCGCGTTCACCGCAATGCCGTCGGCGCGAAGCTCCTCCGCCATGCCGAGGACGCACATGCTCATCCCGTACTTCGCCATCGTGTAGGCGACGTGGCTCTTGAACCACTTGGGGTTCATGTTGAGCGGCGGCGACAGGTTGAGGATGTGGGGGTTGCGCCCCGCCTTCGCCGCGACCTTGAGGTACGGGATGCACGCCTGCGAGCACCCGAACGTGCCGCGCACGTTCACCCCGAACATCAGGTCGAAGCGCTTCATCGGCGTCTCGAGCGTGCCGGTGAGCGAGATCGCGCTCGCGTTGTTCACCAGGATGTCGATGCCGCCGAAGTGCTCGGCGCACCGCTTCGCCGCCTCATGAACGCGCGCGTCGTCGCGGATGTCGGCCGGGATCGGCAGCGCCTGCCCGCCGGCGGCGGCGATCTCCTCCGCCGCGGTGTAGATCGTGCCGGGCAGCTTCGGATTCGGCTGCTCGGTCTTGGCGACCACCGCGACGTTCGCGCCGTCCCGGGCCGCGCGCCTGGCGATCGCGAAGCCGATGCCGCGCGAGGCGCCGGTGATGAAGAGGGTCTTGTCCTTGAGGCTCATGGCGGCTCCAATGGGGCTCAAGCGGTCCCGCGAACTTCCTCGACGAGGCGCTCGAGACGGGCGAGGTCGCGGATGACGAGCGCCCCGTCCTCCTTTCCCAGCACGCCGGCCTTCGCCAGCGCCGATAGTTCGCGGGTCACCTGCTCCCGATAGGTGCTGACCTGGCTCGCGATATCGGCGTGCTTGGGCGCCGGGTCGATCCGGGCGGTGTTGCCGCTCACGCCCGCTAGCTGGGCACGGCGCAGCAGGTCCGCGTGGATGCGATTCTGCACGCCGAGCGTGCTGAGGTCGATCACGCGTTCGGACAGCCGGCGCACGAGGCTCGCGAGTCCCCGCAGCGCCCGTTCCGCCACGTCGGGTTGCTCGCGCAGCAGCCGCCGGAACACCGCCGGCGCCATCGATGCGACGAGTGAGCTCTCGAGGGCGACGACGTCGGCCGAGCGCGGCTCGCCGTCGATCGCCGCGATGTCGCCGAAGAACTCGCCGGCACCCAGGTCGCGAAAGGTCACCTGCCGGCCCGCCGCCGAATAGGTCGTCACGCGTGCTCGGCCCGAGACGACCACGTAGACGTCACGGTCCTTCGCGTCGCGCGAGATGATGCGCTGCCCGGCTGCGAAGTTCCGCCACGCGCATTCGCGCGCGAGCGCCTCCAGGCTGGCCGTGGAGAGCCCCGCGAGCAGGGTGACCTGGCGCAGGCCGAGCGCGGAGGGTTGGCTATTGCCTTCGGGTGGCATCGTCCACGATCCCGTTGTGCCCTCAGCCGAGGCTGCCCACCTGCGCCTCGGCCCGCTCCAGCCAGAAGCGCATGTCGAGGTCGCGGTACATCGTTGTCGCGGCGCTAAGGTGCTCCTGTGCCGACTCGCGCCTGCCCGCTCCTCGGGAGAGCTTGCCCAGGCCGAGGTGGCAATGCGCGATGAGCGGGCGCATGCCGAGCTCGTCGGCCAGCGCCATGGCCTCGCGGTAGCGGCCCTCGGCGGTCTCGACGTCCGGGGTCTCGCGAGCGCACGCGATTTCGCCGAGCAGGCGCAGCGCCCACGCCTCCTGGCCGCGCTGACCGTGCTCGCGGGCAGTGGCCAAGGCTCGCTCCGCGAGGCCGAGCGCCGCCTCGGGCTCGCCTGCAAGCAGACGTGCCTCGCCCAGATGCGCGATCGCGGGCGTGGAGAACATCGTGAGCCCGGTGG
>DATEDA010000250.1:0-4570 GCA_035286595.1 Burkholderiales bacterium
CCCATTGGCCTTGTTGTGTTCCCGAGATCGTCAAATGGACCACGACGCGATTCTACGGCACCCGTCGGGCGCTCTTCAGCATCCTCAGCGCCCGCTCGACGGCCGGCGCGGCCGGTTCGGCGGCGAGGATCGTGAAGGTGACCAGCAGGTCGCCGACGACGATCGCGCCCCGGGTCAGGTTCGGCCACTCGTCCGCCGGCGGGGCTTTGATCGTCGCGTGGAAGTAGTAGCCGATGCCGCTCGCGCCCTCGATCTCGCGCAGGTCGAGTCTCGGCTCCGCCGCCACGGCGGCGATGTCCTCGGCGGATTGGGCGACGAAAGCGCGCAGGCGCTCCGGGTTGGCGAACGACGGCTGCTTGCCGGTCGACCAGGCGATCGTGATCGACATGTCGAGCGGCGGACGCGGCCCGAGGCGGTCGAAGAACCGGACCGACGGCAGCCCGCCGGTGCGCGGCCGCGGCGCATCGTACCAGTCGAGCGGCACCTCGAGCTCCACCTTGCCGCGCCCCGGGACGGAGTACGCGCGTGGCGCCTCCTGCGCCAGGGCGGCCGACGCGACGGCGGCCGCGACGAGGCCCGCGGCGACCCGGATCACGGGTTCGGATCGAACTTGTTCCGGCTCGTGCGCTTCACGGCGCCGTCGACGTCGAAGTGGACGTGGAGGAACCAGACGTCGTTCGACCCGATCTCGTACCGCCAGGTCCAGACGTCCTCCTGCAGGTTGGGGAAGAACATCGTCTCGCCGGGCCGGCCGACGAGCTTGCGCACCGCCTCGCGCGGCATGCCGCGCTCGATCTTCGCGAAGTAGTCGTCGGTCAGGACCTGGCGGACCGCCTTCAGCTTGTGATCGGGCGCCAGGTCGACCATGTAGGTGACGACGCCGGTCGGCCCGCGCGGGAACTCCCAGGTGTAGCTGCCGTCGGGCTCGCGCCATTCGAAGGTCGGCTCGCCGAGGACCTTGCGCACGTCCGCGGCGGTCGACACGCCGGGTTTCAACTGCGAGAGGCCGGCGTCGCAGCCGAGCAGCGCGAGGGCGGGCGTGAACCCCGCGAGGAGAAAGGTGCGAAAGCGGTTCCGGCTCATGCGTTGCTTCCGTGGCGGGGCGGTGGTGCGCCATTTTCCCAGCAGCCGCGGATTTGCGCGAGACCGCCTGGTCTTGCCTCGGTCGCTACGGCCATCGTATGCTCGACGCGAGGGGAATCCATGATCAGCGCCGAGCAGAACGAGCTGATGACCCGCATCGGGCCGGGCACGCGCGCGGGCCGGCTCCTGCGCGGCTACTGGCAGCCGGCCGCGCTCGTCGACGAGCTGACGGGTCCGCGGCCGGTCAAAGCGGTCCGCCTGCTGGGCGAGGACTTCGTGCTGTTCCGGGACGAGCGCGGGCGCTACGGGCTGCTCGAGCGGGCGTGCCCGCACCGCGGTGCCGACCTCGCCTACGGACGGCTCGAGGACGGCGGCCTGCGGTGCGCGTTTCACGGCTGGCTGTTCGACATCACCGGGAAATGCCTCGAGACCCCGGCCGAGCCCGAGGGCAGTCCGCTCTGCGCGAAGGTCCGGAGCCGCGCGCATCCGGTGGTCGAGCGGAGCGGGATCCTGTTCGCGTACCTGGGCGAGGGCGAGCCGCCGGCGTTCCCGAGCTTCGACTGCTTCGTCGCGCCCGACGCGTACACCTTCGCGTTCAAGGGCTACTGGGACTGCAACTGGCTCCAGGCGACCGAGGTCGGCATCGATCCGGCGCACACCTCCTACCTGCATCGCTTCTTCGCGGACGAGGATGTGGCGACCGGCTACGGCAAGCCGTTCCGCGCCGCTTCGGCCGACTCCGACATGCCGATCACCAAGGTGATGCGCGAGTTCGCGCGGCCCGAGATCCGCGTCGAGCGCACCGCGTACGGGCTGCGCCTGACCACGCTGCGGCGGATCAGCGACGCGGACACGCACGTCCGCGTGACCAACCTGCTGTTCCCGCAGGCGTTCATCATCCCGATGAGCGACGAGATGACGATCTCGCAGTGGCACGTGCCGGTGGACGACCACGGCACCTACTGGTACGCGATCTTCACGAGCTTCGGCGTGCCGGTCGACCGGGAGAAGATGCGCCAGCAGCGGCTGGCGCTCTACGAGCTGCCGGACTACAAGCCGCGGATCGGTCGCACCAGCAACTACGGCTTCGATCCGGGCGAGCAGCGCACCTCGACCTACCTCGGGATGGGCGCCGACGTGAACGTGCACGACCAGTGGGCGGTGGAGTCGCAGGGGCGGATCCACGATCGCACCCGCGAGCATCCCGGCACGACCGACCGCGCGATCGCGCAGTTCCGGCGGATGCTGCTCGACGCGCTCGAGCGGCACGACGCCGGGGAGAAGGCGCTGATGATGATCGGCGCGGAGGCGGCGCGCGCGCTCACCGGGCCGCCGGCGGTCGACGGCATCGGCCCTACCGACCGCTGGGAGGCGTACTGGCGCGAGGTCGACGACGCGCGCCGGCGCAATGCGCCGTGGGCCGTCCCCTCCTCGCATGAGGAGGGGGGTCGCGCGGAGCGTGATGGGGTGGTGCCTCCGCTCGCGTAGCGAGCCGGGGAGGTGCAGCGCGTGAGCTTCGTCGACCGCCACGGCCTGTGGACCGCCGAGCAGCGCGCGGCGGCGCGCGCGCTTGCCGACGAGGTCAAGCGGCGCGGCCTCGAGGTGGTGCGGTTCTCCTTTCCCGATCAGCACGGAATCCTGCGCGGCAAGACGGTGACGGCGGCCGAGGTCGGCGCCGCTCTGGAGAGCGGCGTCACGATCACGACGACGCTCTTCGCGAAAGACACCTCGCACAGGACGGTCTTCCCGGTGTTCACGCCGGGCGGCGGCTTCGGGCTGGAGGGGATGGAGGGCGGCGCCGACGCGCTGATGGTCGCCGACCCCGCGACCTTCCGCGTGCTGCCCTGGGCGCCACACTCGGGCTGGGTGCTCTGCGACGTCTACTTCCAGAACGGCGAGCCGGTGCCGTTCGCCACGCGCCGGATTCTCCGCCGTGTCCTCGAGCGCGTGGGCGCGGCGGGATTCGAGTACGTGGCCGGGCTCGAGGTCGAGTTCCACGTCTTCCGGGTCGTGGATCCGCACCTGCGGCCGGCCGACGCCGGACAGCCGGGGGAGCCGCCGGAGGTGCAGCTCCTGACGCACGGGTACCAGTACCTGACCGAGGTCCGCTATGACATGATCGACCCGGTGGCGGAGCTGCTCCGCCGCGACCTCGACGCGCTCGGGCTGCCGCTGCGCTCGCTCGAGGTCGAGTACGGACCGAGCCAGGTCGAGTTCACGCTCGGCGCGCTTCCCGGGCTCGGCTCGGCCGACGCGATGGTGCTGTTCCGCAGCGCGGTGAAGCAGATCTGCCGGCGCCACGGGTATCACGCGACGTTCATGTGCCGGCCGCGCATCCCGAACGTCATGTCGAGCGGGTGGCACTTGCACCAGTCGCTCCAGCGGCTCGCGGACGGCGGCAACGCGTTCATGCCCGCCAAGCCGGGAGAGTGGCTGTCCGAGACCGGTCGCCGGTTCCTCGCGGGCCTGCTCGCCCACGCGCGCGGCGCCGCCGCGCTCGCGACGCCGACGATCAACGGCTACAAGCGCTACCGGCCGTACTCGCTCGCGCCCGACCGCGCGATCTGGGGTCGGGAGAACCGCGGCGCGATGGTGCGCGTGGTCGGCGGGCCGGGGGATCCGGGAACCCGTCTCGAGAACCGGGTCGGCGAGCCGGCGGCGAACCCGTATCTCTACTTCGCGTCGCAGATTTGCGCCGGGCTCGACGGCCTGGAGCGCAAGCTCGATCCCGGACCCTCGGCGGACACGCCCTACGAGACCGAGGCCGAGCTGCTGCCGCGCTCGCTCGGGGAGGCGCTCGAAGCCTTGCGCGCGGACGCCTGCCTGCGGGACGGCCTGGGCGGCGGATTCGTGGACTACTTCTGCCGCCTCAAGGAGGCGGAGCTCGCGCGCTTCAATCTCGAGGTCACCGAGTGGGAGCACCGCGAGTACTTCGAGATCTTCTGAACTTCCCCTCCTCGGATGAGGAGGGGTGCCTCGCGCAGCGAGGCGGGGTGGTGCGTAGCCTAGACCCCCAGGTACCGGTGCTGCACGTCCTCGTTCGCGGCGAGCGCCGCGGACGCGCCGCTCCACACCACCCGGCCCTTCTCCAGCACGTAGTGCCGGTCGGCGATGCGCGTGAGCGCCTTGACGTCCTTGTCGATGATCAGGATGGCGAGGCCGGCGGCCTTGAGCCGCTCGATCGAGCGGTAGATCTCGACGCGGATGAGCGGCGCGAGCCCCTCGGTCGCCTCGTCGAGGATCAGCAGCCGGGGGTTGGTCATCAGGGCGCGCCCGATCGCGAGCATCTGCTGCTCGCCGCCCGAGAGCTGGTTGCCGAGGTGGTGCCGCCGCTGGGCGAGGTGCGGGAAGAGCGCGAAGACCTTGTCGAGCGTCCAGGGATCGGCGCGCCCGCTGCGATTCGCCGCCGTGGCGACCAGTTTCTCGCGGACCGTGAGGTTCGGGAACACCTGCCGTCCTTCGGGAACCAGCCCGAGGCCCGCCTGGG
>DATEDA010000251.1:0-13111 GCA_035286595.1 Burkholderiales bacterium
GCTCGCCGTAGTGGTACGTTCGAACGCGGCTGTCGGGATAGGTAGCTGACAGAAGGTTCCCCCGAGAGTCGTAGGTGTAGAGGTAGTTGCCACCGCCGGGGTCGGTGAGGCGGACGATGCGGCCGGCCGCGTTGTATCCGAATGTCAGGGTCTGCCCGAAGTCGTGCTGCACGCGAATGAGGAGCCCCGCCGGCAGCGGCGTCGACGTACCCTCGATCGTGCCCCCGTTGGGCGGGTTGACCGTGCCGTCGCTGTAGGTGAGCGCGTGTTTGACCCCAGCGCGATCGCTGACCGAGATGAGTCTCCCGCCCGCGTCGTACATCTCGATTTGATCTCCGCCGCTCAGATGGTATTGCCAGCCGGTCAGCGTGTTGGCCGGATCCCGGAGCGCCACGATGCGATCGGAGATATCGGGATCGGCCTCGAAGCTCAGGCCGCCGTCGGTCGTGCGGAAGGTCAGCGCACGTCCGGTTTCGCGAAAGACGCTCACCGTTGCGGGTAAGTAAGGATCGAACACGATGCGCCGCTGGAAGGTGTGGCGCCAGTTGATCCCCGCTGGACCCGGGCTCGGCGAAATTAGGCTGTTGTAGACGCGGCGGTATTCGATCGGAAACGCCGCGGAGCTTCTATAGTCGCTGTCCACCTGATACTTGTTTCCGACTCCCGGCGCAACCGGATTGCCGAAAGGCGGACAGCACGTTTCCGGACCCGCGTTCTTACCGGGCGGCGGGCGCTGGGGGTCGGCGCAGACCCCTTGGTTCGGCGGGTATCCGTTGCCTACGATCTCCGGGCAATACGGGCTGACGTGAATGAACGACGCCGTCGTTTGAATCTCGTACCTGAAATTTGGCGCCGCGGGAGGGTTGATGTTGACCACCGGCTCGGGGCAGAGCGCGAGGATCCTAGCGATGAGGTCAGCGGCCGAGTCATCGCCGAAGTGCGGCACGAGAGGAATATTTCCGCACCCACCGATCGCCATGCTCATCGCCCACTTGACCGGGCCCGTCCCCGCGGCATGTGCGGGGGACGCGAGCCCGAAGAACGCGACAAAGACGGAGAGCAACGGACCGCGCAGCGTGGACACTGTATTTCCTCCCTCGTATCGCGTAGGTCAAACCCTGCGGGACGCGTGCTCGGGGGCGTCCTCCCAGTTTCTCCGTAGTTTCCGATCCCCGGATCGCCTTCGAGAGACGCCGGCGACTCTACACAAATCGCGCGCCGCAGATCGTGGTCGTTTCGTGGTTTTTTTGTGGTCTCTCGGCGATCGCCGATGCCCGTTGTTTGGGTTGCCAGGAGGGAGCCTCGGTCTAAGGGCGGCCCTCAACTTCAGCGCCCAACTCAGTGACCGCACAGAAGAATCTTTGCAGCTCCACAATTAGCGGGCGTTCGCCCGCGCCGCGTCCAAAACGGATCGACGAGGGGCGTGAGCAGCCCGCCTCGCCGCGACGCCCGCCCCAGGCATTCCTTAGAATCCCTTTGTGACGCGCCTCGCAGTCTTCAACCAGAAAGGCGGGGTCGGCAAGACGACCACCGCACTCAACCTCGGCGCAGCGCTCGCGCGCCGGAAGGTTGCCCCGCTGCTCCTCGATCTCGACGCGCAGGCCCACCTCTCCCACATCCTCGGGCCCGCCGAAGGCTCCGCCGACAGCGTGTTCGCCCACTACAACGAGTCGAAGCCGCTGCGGGAGCTCGCGCGACCCGTCGCCCTGGCGTCAGCCGAGGGCCGCGGCGACCTCGTCCCCGCGCACTCCGAGCTCATGAAAGTCGACTCGCTGTTCGGCAAGGGGCCGCGCATCCTCTACCGTCTGAAGGACGGGCTGGACGAGTACGCGGGCGGCGACAACAGCCGCGCGGTCTTCATCGACTGCTGCCCGCTGCTCGGCGTGCTCTCCCTCTCCGGCGTGTTCGCCGCCGACAAGGTCCTCATCCCCGTCTCGGCGGACTTTCTCGCCCTCAAGGGCGCATTGGCGCTCGAGAACACGCTGAAGGCGCTCGAGCACGTGCTGAAGAAGCGCGTCGAACGCCGCTACGTGCTCACGCGCTTCGACTCGCGGCGGAAGATGGCCCACGAGATCGAGACGACGCTGCGGAACCGCTTCGGGGACGAGCTCTGCCGGACGCGGATCGGGGAGAGCGTCGGGCTCGCCGAGAGCCCGTTCCACCGCAAGGACGTCTTCGCCCACGAACCGAAGGGCCGCGGGGCGCGGGACTACGAGGCGCTGCTGGAAGAACTGCTTGCTGCCGGGTTTCTGGAAGTCTAGGACGTCCCTGGATCCCGGCTTTCGCCGGGACGACGCCTACTTGGTGACCAGCGAGACGACGTCCTCGAACGAGACCGGGTCGGCGTTGCGCGACCCGCCGACGGTGCGGCACTCGAGGACCTGGCAGTGGAGGTACATCTGGCGGAGCTTGCGCTCGGCGTCGGCTTCGTCGCGGCCATGGATGGTCAGGTTTTCGACGACCATCCCGGTGCGAGTTCGGATGCGGAAGCCGTACTTGACCGTCCCGTTCGCCGCAGCCATAGCTCCCCCGCCGATCAAATAGTTAGGCGGGGTATAGCAGATTTCCCTCACAAGGGCAACGCAACGGCCTCATTTGGCGGCACTTTTCGGCACCGCTCGCGCCGTCTTCAGTCGATCGGGTGCAGGCCGCGCTCTTCGGGCGACGTCAGCACCCTCAGGCAGGGGATGTACCCGTCGTGCAGGATGCCGTGCAGCTCCATCTGCTTCTGCGAGCGCAGGAGCCCGGCGAGGTAGTCGACGATCTCCCGCGTGACGACCTGACCCGGCACGAGCACCGGGATCCCGGGCGGATAGGGGGTGATCTGGTCGGTGCAGACGCGGTCGACGAGCGCGCGGTTGACCTGGTCCCGCTCGTCGAGGATCGGCAGCGCTTCGCCGCCGCAGTAGTACGCGTCCCGCGGGAGAAACCTGAGCCGCGTGAACTCGGGGATGTCGGGGGCCTGGTAGAGGCGCCGCGGCGCGCGGCCCTCGCGGGCGATGCGCATCAGCGCGTCGTAGAGCCGCGACACCTTGCTGCGCGTCGTTCCGATCGTCAGCAGCAGCGAGAGGGTGTTGAAGGTCGACTTCTCGACCTGGATGTTGAAGCGCGTGAACAGCTCGCGCTGCAGGTCCTCGACGGTGTAGCCGCAGGTCGAGATGTCGACCGTGACCTTGGTCGGGTCGAGCCGGATGCCGTCGTGCTTGACCTCCTCGGGCAGGAGCTCGCCGAGCTCGAGCACCCGGAACACGCCGGTCGAGTTGATCTGCTGCCTGATCTCCTGCGCGAGCGCGAGCGTCCGCGCGAGCAGCTTGTAGCCCTCCATGACCATCTGCTTCCGCGCCACGTCGAGGCTCGCGATCATCGCGTACTGCGGCGACGTCGACGTGTGCATGTTGAAGTTCTCGCGGAAGAGGTGCTCGTTGAACCCCGGGTCGTTCACCTGGATCATGCTCGCCTGCGAGAACGCGCTCATGACCTTGTGGGTCGACTGGGTCGCGTAGTCCGCGCCGGCCTCGAGCGCGGTCGGCCGGAACTCGGGGTGGAACCGCGCGAACCCGTACCACGCCTCGTCGATGATCACCCGGATGCCGTGCTCGTGCGCCTTGTCCACGATCGGCTTCAGGTCGTAGCGGAACCCGTCGTAGGTGCAGGAGGTGAGGATCAGCGCCTCGGCGTCCGGGTGCGCCTCGATCGCCTGGAAGATCGTCTTCTTCGGCACCGGGCCGTAGATCCCGTAGGCCTTGTTCACCGACGAGTTGAGATAGATCGGATGGGCGCCGGACAGCACCACGCCGTGGTGCACCGACTTGTGGCAGTTGCGGTCGAGCAGCAGCTTCTCGCCCGGCGCGAGGATCGTCTGGAAGATGACCTTGTTCGCGGTGGACGTGCCGTTGGTCGCGAAGAACGTCCGCCGCGCGCCGAACGCCTTCGCCGCCATGGCCTGCGCCTCGGCGATCACGCCCCGCGGCTCCATGAGCGAGTCGAGCATCGGCACCGAGACCGAGAGGTCGGCGTCGAAGATGTGCTCGCCCATGAAGTCGTAGAAGTCGTTGATCCACGGGCTGCCGCGCAGGGACTCGCCGGACGAGTGGCCCGGCGTGTGCCAGGAGTCCTTGGCCATCCAGACGTAGTTCTTGAGCTGGTCGTAGAACGGGGTGCGCGCGCGCTCCTGGATCTGCGCGTTGAGGATGCGGTACATGCCGCGGTAGTCGCGCTCCTCGCGGTAGAAGTAGCCGTCGACCGACTCCGCGAACAGCGTGTCCACGACCTCGTCCTCCTGCGCCTGCGCGACCAGGATGTACACGTCGAGCTCCGGACGGAAGCGGTTGAGCCGCTGGACGAGCTCGAGCGCCGACATCTGCTGCTGCTTCTTCGAGTGCTTGGAGTTGACCGTGTAGAGCTTGTCGTCGACGACCGCCGCCTGGATGTCGACGTCCTGCTCGAGCGCGGCGAGCGCATCGCGCCCGCTCGTGACGCCGGCGAAGGTGAGGCCGAGCGGGTTCTCGAGCGAGCGGGCCGCGGCGTTGAGGCCCTTCACGAACTCGCGGAGGACGAGCGGCTCGTCGTTGACGACGAGGACGCGGCTGACGGGCTTGCGCATGCGGCGCGCGGGCGGGCGCTGGCGTCCCTGGAGAGCTTTCCGCGCGCGGGGAGAGGCGAGGTCGTCCGGCCCGGGCGGCGCGTCCCGCGCCCGCGCCCGGCGTTCAGGCGAGCGCCTTGATCTCGGCCGCCAGGCGGCGCTTGTGTCGCGCCGCCTTGTTCTTGTGGATCACCTTCTTGTCGGCGATGCGATCGAGGGCGCTCGTCGCCACGCTGAAGAGGCGCGCGGCGCCGGCCTTGTCGCCGGCCGCGATCGCCTTCTGCGCCTTCTTCACGGCGCTGCGGAAAGAGGTGCGGAGCGCGGCATTGTGCTCGCGGCGCTTCTCGGACTGGCGGGCGCGCTTGCGCGACTGGGCGGTGTTGGCCATTGGACTCGAGGCTCGGAAAAGGCGCGGATTGTAGGCGCAATGCGGGGCTCGCGCAAGCGAATACAAGGGCTTACCTCGCGCCACCCGTATAATCGCCGGCCGTGATCCGCCATCCTCCTCGTCGCGCGCCGAAGGACCCCGTTTGAGCCTCGCGCGGGCGTTCGCCACAGTCAGCGGGATGACCCTCGTGTCGCGCGTCCTCGGCTTCGTCCGCGACGCGGTCATCGCCGGGATGTTCGGCGCCGGGCTCGCCACCGACGCGTTCTTCGTGGCGTTCCGGATTCCGAACCTGCTCCGGCGCCTGTTCGCCGAAGGCGCGTTCTCGCAGGCCTTCGTGCCGATCCTGGCCGAGTACAAGTCGCGGCACGGGTCCGACGCAACGAAGCAGCTCGTGGATCGGGTCGCCACGGTGCTCTGCCTCGCGCTCGCGGTGGCGGTCGCGCTCGGCGTTGCCGCCGCCACGGTGATCGTCTACGTCAGCGCCCCGGGGTTCGCCGCGAGCCCGGAGAAGTTCGAGCTCACGGTGACGATGTTGCGGATCACCTTCCCGTACATCCTGTTCATCTCCCTCGTGTCGCTCGCCGCGGGCGTCCTGAACACCTGGAGCCGGTTCGCCGTCCCGGCGATCACTCCCACGGCGCTCAACGTCGCGTTCATCGTCGGCGCGCTGTTCCTCGCGCCTTACTTCGATCCGCCGGTGCTCGTGCTCGCCTGGGCCGTGCTCGCGGGCGGCGTGCTGCAGCTCGCGCTGCAGGTGCCGTTCCTCGCGCGAATCGGCATGCTGCCGCGCCCGAGCCTCGCGCTCGGGGATCCGGGCGTGCGGCGCGTCCTCTTGCTGATGGGCCCGGCGGTGGTCGGCGTGTCGGTGGCGCAGATCAGCCTGCTCCTCAACACGATCTTCGCCTCGTTCCTCCAGACCGGGAGCGTGTCCTGGCTCTACTACGCCGACCGGCTGATGGAGTTCCCGACCGGGCTGCTCGGCGTCGCGCTCGGCACGATCCTGCTTCCGAGCCTCGCGAAGCTCCACTCCGAAGGGGCGGCCGACGAGTATTCGAACCTCCTCGACTGGGGCCTGCGGCTCACGTTCCTGCTCGCGATTCCCGCGGCGGCGGCGCTCGCCGTCCTCGCGACGCCGCTCGTCGCCACGCTGTTCTTCTACGGCCGCTTTGGCGTCGACGACCTCCTGATGACGCGACAAGCGCTCATCGCTTACAGCGTCGGGCTGCTCGGGCTGATCGTCGTGCGCGTGCTCGCCCCCGGGTTCTACGCGCGCCAGGACATCCGGACGCCGGTGAAGATCGCGCTCGTCACGCTCGCCGCCACCCAGGCCATGAACGCCGCCTTCATCTGGCCGCTCAGGCATGCCGGGCTCGCCCTGGCGATCTCGCTGGGCGCGTGCCTCAACGCGGCGCTGCTCTATCGGGGCCTCCGCCGGCGCGAGATCTTCCGGCCGCGGCCCGGCTGGGGCGCGTTCGCCGCCAAGGTCGCGGGCGCCGTGGGCGCGATGGCGGTGGCGGTCGCGTTCGCGATGGGGCCGGCGGAGTGGTGGATCGGCGCGGACTGGCGGCTGCGCGCACCGGCGCTCGCCGGGCTGGTGACGCTCGGCGCGGCGGTGTATTTTGCGGCGCTATGGGCGCTCGGTTTGCGCCCCCGCGACTTCGTGCGCCCATGAGCCCGCCGGGCCGCCCCAAGGGCGAATCCCGAGCGAGCGTAGCCGCGAGGGTAGTCCAATGAGCCCGCCGGGCCGTCCCAAGGGGGAACCCCGAGCGCGCGAGCCGCGAGGGTAGTCCAATGACCTCCGGCCTGGAACGCTTCGCCGAGCTCGTCACCCGCGAGCAGTTCAGTCTCGCGGAGGCGTGCCTCCTCATCGCCGAGGACCAGTACCCCGGGCTCGACATCGCGGCGTGCGTCGCGAAGCTCGACGCGATGGCGGCCACCGTGCGCGGGCGGCTCGCCGCCGACGCGCTGGCCGAGCAGAAGGTCGCGGCGCTCAACTGGCACCTCTTCGGCGAGCTGCGCTTCTGCGGCAACGCCGACGCGTACTACGACCCCCGGAACAGCTACCTCAACGAGGTCCTCGAGCGCCGCACCGGCATCCCGATCACGCTGTCGATCGTGTACCTCGAGGTCGGCCGCCGCCTCGGGCTGCAGCTGCAGGGGGTGTCGTTTCCCGGCCACTTCCTCGTGCAGCTGCGGCTGAAGCGCGGGCAACTCCTGCTCGACCCGTTCACCGGGGGCGAACCGTGCTCGGAGTCCGAGCTTCGCACCCGGCTCGACCAGGCGCTCCCCTCGGATCGGCGCGGCAAGCTCGATCTCGACCGGTATCTCGAGCCGGCGGCGCCGCGCGAGATCGTCGCGCGCGTCCTGCGCAACCTGAAAGGGATCTATCTGAAGCGCGGCGCCTTTGATCGCGCGCTCGCGGTCATGCACCGGATGCTGCTCGTCGTGCCGGAGTCGGCGGAGGAGCTCCGGGACCGAGGCCTCGTCCACGCCGAGCTCGAGTGCTTCCGCCCCGCGCTTGCCGACCTCCAGAACTACCTCCGCCGGCGCCCCGACGCAGCGGACGCGTCCGACATCCACGCCAGGGTGGTGGAGCTACGCGAGGCCGCGTCGCGGCTGCAATGACGCGTCGAGTCGTGCGACTCGCCGCTCGCGCCGCACGGCGTGCTTTTGGCGGTGCGGTAAAGCCGCTAGAATTCAGCGCTTTTCGCGCCCTCATGCTCGTCACCCGCCCCCTCGCGCCGGCGCTGCTCGTCACCCGTGGGCTCGCCCCGCGGGTGCCCGCCCCGATCGCGCTCACCATCGGCAACTTCGACGGCGTCCACCGCGGGCACCAGGCGATGCTCGCGCGGGTGATCGCAGCCGCGCGCGAGCGGGGCCTCGCCGCCACTGTCCTCACCTTCGAGCCGCATCCGCGCGAGCTCTTCACGCCGCTCTCGGCGCCGACGCGCCTGACGAGCCTGCGCGAGAAGCTCGAGCTGCTCGCGGCCCACGGGGTCGACCACGTGCACGTCCAGCGCTTCTCGCGCGCCTTCGCTGCGCTGCCGGCCGAGGCCTTCGTCGAGCGCTTGCTGGTCGCCGCCTTGAGGACGCGCTGGGTGCTGGTCGGGGACGACTTCCGGTTCGGCGCGAAGCGCGTCGGCGACGTGGCGTTCCTCGCCGCGGCCGCCCGCCGCCACGGCTTCGAGGTCGAGCCGATGCCGACGGTCACTGAGGGCGGGACGCGGGTCTCGAGCTCGGCGGTGCGCGACGCGCTCGCGCGCGGCGACCTCGGACGGGCCCGGGAGCTGCTCGGCCGCGCGTACAGCATCAGCGGCCGAGTCGTGCCGGGTGACCGGCTCGGCCGCAGGCTCGGGTTCGCGACCGCGAACGTGCAGCTGAAGCACAACCGGCCGCCGCTCACCGGCATCTTCGCGGTGCGCGTGCACGGCGCGGCGGAGGTGCCGCGGAACGGCGTCGCGAGCCTCGGCGTGCGCCCGACCGTGCGCGCGGACGGGAAGCCCGTGCTCGAGGTGCATCTCTTCGATTTCACCGCCGACCTCTACGGCCGGCACCTGCGCGTCGAGTTCCTGGCGAAGATCCGCGACGAGGAGCGCTATCCCGACCTCGACGCGCTCAAGGCGCAGATCGCCCGCGACTGCGATGCCGCGCGGGCGATCCTGACCGACGAAGTCCGATGACGAAGCCGCCCAAGCCCGACTACAAGCACACGCTCAACCTGCTCGACACGCGCTTCCCGATGCGGGGCGATCTCGCCAAGCGCGAGCCCGCATGGGTGAAGTCGTGGCAGGAGACCGGGCTCTACCGGCGCCTGCGCGCGGTGTGCAAGGGGCGGCCGCGGTTCGTGCTGCACGACGGTCCGCCGTACGCGAACGGCGACATCCACATCGGCACCGCGGTCAACAAGATCCTGAAGGACATGGTCGTGAAGTCGAAGACGCTCGCCGGCTTCGACGCGCCGTACGTGCCCGGTTGGGACTGCCACGGCATGCCGATCGAGGTGCAGATCGAGAAGCGCCACGGGAAGAACCTCCCGCCGGAGGAGACGTTGCGCCTCTGCCGCGCGTTCGCGACCGAGCAGATCGAACGCCAGAAGCGGGATTTCGAGCGGCTCGGCGTGCTCGGCGACTGGGAGAACCCGTATCTCACGATGGCCTACCGGAACGAGGCCGACGAGATCCGCACCCTCGGCCGGCTCCTCGCGGCGGGGTATCTCTACCGCGGCCTGAAGCCCGTCAACTGGTGCTTCGACTGCGGCTCGGCGCTCGCGGAAGCCGAGGTCGAGTACGAGGACCGCACCGACCCGGCGATCGACGTGGGGTTTCCGTTCGCCGACAGCCGGCGGGTGGCGCGCGCGTTCGGGCTCGAGCGCCTCGACGACAAGCCCGGGTACGCCGTCATCTGGACGACGACCCCATGGACGATCCCGGCGAACCAGGCGTTGAACGTCCATCCGGAGCACGCGTACAACCTGGTCGACACCCCGCGCGGCTACCTCGTGCTTGCCGCCGACCTCCAGGAGGCGTGTCTCGCGCGCTTCGGGCTCCGGGGCACGACGGTCGCTTCCGCCAAGGGCGCGGCGCTGGAGGGCCTCGCGTTCCGCCACCCGTTCTACGATCGCCTGGCACCGGTGTACCTGGGCGAGTACGTGACGCTCGATACCGGCACCGGCATCGTTCACAGCGCGCCGGCCTACGGCGTCGAGGACTTCGAGTCGTGCCGCCGCTATGGCCTGCGCGACGACGAGATGCTGAACCCGGTGCAGGGCGACGGGCGCTACGCCGCGAGCCTGCCGTTCTTCGGGGGCCTCTCGATCTGGGACGCCAATCCGAGGATCGTCGCCAAGCTCCGCGAGGCGGGCACGCTGTTCAGCGAAGCGCCCTACGCGCACAGCTACATGCACTGCTGGCGCCACAAGACGCCGGTCATCCTGCGCGCGACCACGCAGTGGTTCGCCGGGATGGACGACGTGGCGGGCTTCGACGGCCGGAAGCCGCGGGAAACCCTGCGCGCGACCGCGCTGCGCGGGATAGCGGCCACGCAGTTCTTCCCGGCATGGGGCCAGGCGCGCCTGCACGGAATGATCGCGGGCCGCCCCGACTGGACGCTGTCGCGGCAGCGCCAGTGGGGTGTGCCCATGCCGTTCTTCATCCACAAGGAGACCGGCGCGCTGCACCCGCGGACGCTCGAGCTCCTCGAGGAGGTCGCGAAGCACGTCGAACGCGGCGGGATCGAGGCCTGGCAGCGGTTCGACGCAAGCGCGCTCCTCGGCGACCCGGCGTCGCAGTACGAGAAGGTGAAGGACACCCTCGACGTGTGGTTCGACTCCGGCTCGACCCACCAGACCGTGATGGGCGGGCCCGACGGCCGGAAGACCGGCGCCGGCTCGCACCGCGCCGACACCGGGTTCCCCGCCGACCTCTATCTCGAGGGCTCGGACCAGCACCGCGGCTGGTTCCACTCGTCGCTGCTCGTGTCGTGCATGCTGAACGGCGTGCCGCCCTACACCGGGCTGCTCACGCACGGCTTCGTCGTCGCCGGCGACGGACGCAAGATGTCGAAGTCGCTCGGGAACGTCATCGCGCCGCAAGAAGTCTCGGACTCGCTCGGCGCCGAGTGCCTCCGCCTGTGGGTCGGCGCGACCGACTACTCCGGCGAGCTGTCGATCTCGAACGAGATCCTGAAGCGCGTCGTCGAGTCCTATCGGCGGATCCGCAACACGCTGCGATTCCTGCTCGCGAACCTCGCGGATTTCGATCCGGCCCGGCACGCGCAGCCGGTCGCCGACTGGCTCGAGCTCGACCGGTACGCGATCGCGCTCGCCGCCGGGCTCCAGGACGAGCTCGCCGGGCACTACGCGCGGTACGAGTTCCACCTCGTCGTGCAGAAGCTGCAGACCTTCTGCTCCGAGGACCTCAGCGCGTTCTACTTCGACGTGCTGAAGGACCGGCTGTACACCCTGCGTGCCGACGCCCCCGCGCGCCGCTCCGCGCAGAACGCCCTCCATCACATCACCCAGAGCCTGCTGCTCCTGATGGCGCCGGTCCTCTCGTTCACCGCGGAGGAGGCGTGGCAGGTGCTCACCGGCAAGCCGGACGACAGCGTCTTCTTCCACACCTGGCACGCGTTCCCGGCGGTTCCGGACGGCGCGGCGCTCCTGGCGCGCTGGCGGGAGCTCCGCGCGGTCAGGGGGGAGGTGCAGAAGGAGCTCGAGAACGTGCGGGCCGCGGGCAAGATCGGTTCGTCGCTCGCGGCGGAGGTGGAGATCCGGGCCGCCGGCGATCGGTACGAGCTGCTCGAGCGCCTCGGCCACGACCTCCGGTTCGTGATGCTCACGTCGCACGCGGCCGTGTCGAGGGTGCGGTCCGGGGAGGATCCGAGCGTCGTCGCGACGCCGAGCCCGCACCCCAAGTGCGAGCGCTGCTGGCACTACCGCGCCGACGTCGGTGCCGACCCGGCTCACGCCGACCTCTGCGCGCGGTGCATCAGCAACCTGTACGGCAGCGGCGAGGCGCGGCGCTTCGCATGAGCCCGCGGGGCCGCCCCAAGGGCGAATCCCGAGCGCGTAGCGCGAGGGTAGTCCAATGAGCGCACCGCCCGCAGCCCCGTCCGGCGTGCGCCGGCTCCTGCCCTGGCTCGCGATCGCGGCCGTGGTGGTCGTGCTCGACCAGGCGACCAAGGCCATCGTCCAGTCCGCGCTGGCGCCGGGCGAACGGGTGCCAGTGATCCCGTTCCTCGACCTGGTGCTCGTGTTCAACACCGGTGCGGCATTCAGCTTTCTCGCGGACGCGTCGGGGTGGCAGCGCGGGTTCTTCGTCGCGGTCGCGCTCGGCGCGAGCGTGCTGATCGTTCACCTCCTGCGCCGCCACGCCGATGACCGGCTGTTCTGCACGGGCCTCGGCCTGATCCTGGGCGGTGCGATCGGGAACCTCTGGGACCGCATCGTCCTCGGCCAGGTGGTCGACTTCGTGCTGCTCCACGCGCACGGCTACCACTTCCCGGCGTTCAATGTCGCCGATTCCGCGATCACGGTGGGCGCCGCGCTCCTGATCTGGGACGGCGTGTTCGGGGCGCGAAAGCGCGAAGGCGAACGGCGTTAGAATCGCGCGACCGCTGCCGCCCGATTCCTCAGATGGACGTCCTCCTCGCCAACCCCCGCGGCTTCTGCGCCGGCGTCGAACGCGCGATCGGGATCGTCGAGCGCGCGCTCGAGCTCTACGGAGCGCCGATCTACGTGCGCCACGAGATCGTGCACAACCGGTCGGTGGTCGAGGATCTGCGGCGGAAGGGCGCGGTGTTCGTCGAGGAGCTCGACGAGGTGCCGTCCGGGAGCACGGTCGTTTTCTCGGCGCACGGGGTGTCGAAGGCCGTGCAGCACGATGCCCAGATGCGCGGCCTGAAGGTGTTCGACGCCACCTGCCCGCTCGTTACCAAAGTGCACGTCGAGGTGGCGAAGATGCTGCGGGCGGGCCGCGAGGTCGTCATGATCGGCCACCGCGGCCACCCGGAGGCGGAAGGGACGATGGGGCAGGCCGAAGACGGCATGCACCTGGTCGAGACGGTCGAGGACGTCGCGCAGCTGGCGGCGCGCGATCCCTCGCGGCTCGCGTACGTCACCCAGACCACGCTCTCGGTCGACGACGCCGCGGCGATCGTCGCGGCCCTGAAACGGCGGTTCCCGGAGATCGTCGGGCCGAAGAAGGACGACATCTGCTATGCGACGCAGAACCGGCAGGACGCGGTCAAGTTCATGGCGCCGCGCTGCGACGTCGTGATCGTCGTCGGCTCGCCCAACAGCTCGAACTCCAACCGGCTCCGCGAGGTCGCGGACCAGCTGGGCGTGCCCGCTTACATGATCGACAGCGCGGACGAGCTGGATCCGGCGTGGATCGCGGGCCGGCCGCGCGTCGGCGTGACGGCGGGCGCCTCGGCGCCGGAAGTGCTCGTGCAAGAGGTGATCGCGCGCCTGAAGTCGCTCGGCGCGCAGCGGGTCCGGCAGCTCGAAGGGGTCGCGGAGAGCGTGGTTTTCCCGATGCCCAAGGGGTTGCACACGGCAGCCTCGGCCGCCGGAGCCCCCGGCGCCGACTAGCTCCGCCCCTCCTCCCCGAGGAGGGGCGCGCGCTTCGGGCGACGGCCCGAAG
>DATEDA010000252.1:0-28176 GCA_035286595.1 Burkholderiales bacterium
GATCGTGGTGCAGCTCCCCGGCGTGCAGGACACCGCGCGCGCGAAGGAGATCCTCGGCCGCACCGCGACGCTCGAGATCCGCATGGTCGACGAGGAGAGCTCGCGCAACCCGCAGGTGCTCTTCGACGCGCAGAAGGGCCAGGTCCCGTTCGGCACCGAGTTCTACGTCGAGCGCCAGGGCAGCCCGATCCTCGTCAAGAAGCAGGTGGTGCTCACCGGCGACCGGCTCACCGACGCCCAGGCCGGATTCGACTCCCAGACCCAGGAGCCGGCGGTGCACCTGACCCTCGATGCGACCGGCGCCCGCATCTTCCGCGACATCACGCGCGAGAACGTGGGCAACCGCATGGCGATCCTGCTCTTCGAGAAGGGCAAGGGCGAGGTCATCACGGCGCCGGTGATCCGCAGCGAGATCGGCGGCGGCCGGGTCCAGATCAGCGGCGGCCGGATGTCGACGACCGAGGCGAACGACATCGCGCTGCTGCTCCGCTCCGGGTCGCTCGCGGCGCCGATGGAGATCGTCGAGGAGCGCACCGTCGGCCCCAGCCTCGGCCGCGAGAACATCGAGAAAGGCTTCAACTCGACGCTGTGGGGGTTCATCGCGATCATGGTGTTCATGATCGTGTACTACTCGGTCTTCGGGCTGTTCTCGTCGATCGCGCTCGCCGTCAACCTGCTGTTCCTCATCGCGCTGCTCTCGCTGCTGCAGGCGACGCTCACGCTGCCGGGCATCGCGGCGATCGCGCTCACGCTCGGCATGGCGATCGACGCGAACGTGCTCATCAACGAGCGCGTCCGCGAGGAGCTGCGCGGCGGCGCGACGCCGCAGGCGGCGATCCACGCCGGGTACGAGCGCGCGTTCGGCACGATCGTCGACTCGAACGTGACCACGCTGATCGCCGGCCTCGCGCTGCTGATCTTCGGCTCCGGCCCGGTGCGCGGCTTCGCCGTCGTGCACTGCCTGGGCATCCTCACGTCGCTCTTCTCCGCGGTGGTGGTGAGCCGGAGCATGGTCAACCTGTTCTACGGCACGCGGCGCCGGCTGGACCGGATCGCGATCGGGAACACCTCCTGGAAGTGACGGGTTAGACGATGGAGTTCTTCAAGATCCGGCGCGACATACCGTTCATGCGGTATGCGCTGATCTTCAACATCATCTCGCTGGTCACGTTCCTCGCCGCGGTGTTCTTCCTCTGGCAGCGGGGGCTCAACTTCTCGATCGAGTTCACCGGCGGGACGGTGATGGAGGTGAGCTACACTCAGCCGGCCGAGGTGGACCGCATCCGGCAGACTCTCGAGAAGGCCGGCTTCGCCGACCCGCAGGTCCAGAACTTCGGCACTTCGCGCGACGTGCTCATCCGGTTGCCGGCGAAGAGCGGCCAGTCGAGCGCGGACCTGTCGCGGGAGGTGATCGAGAAGCTGAAAGCGGACAACGCGGCTGCCGAGCTGCGCCGCGTCGAGTTCGTCGGGCCACAGGTCGGCCGGGAGCTGGCGGAGAACGGAGCGCTCGCGCTGCTCGTCACCGCGCTCGGCATCGTCGCGTACCTCGCGCTGCGGTTCGAGTGGAAGTTCGGCGTCGCCGCGATCCTCGCCAACCTGCACGACGTGGTGATCATCCTCGGGTTCTTCGCGTTCTTCCAGTGGGAGTTCTCGCTGCCGGTGCTCGCGGCCGTGCTCGCGGTGCTCGGCTACTCGGTGAACGAGTCGGTGGTGATCGCCGACCGGATCCGCGAGAACTTCCGCAAGATGCGGAAGCAGCCGATCACGGAGATCATCGACAACGCGATCACGCGCACGATGTCGCGCACCATCATCACCCACGGCAGCACGCAGGCAGTGGTCCTGTCGATGCTCATCTTCGGCGGGCCGGCGCTGCACTACTTCGCGGTCGCCCTCACGATCGGCATCTGCTTCGGCATCTACTCCTCGGTGCTCGTCATGGCCCCGCTCGTGATGTGGCTGGGCGTGCGGCGCGAGGACCTGGTCAGGCCGGTCAAGGATCGCAAGCAGGAGGCGGTCGTCTAGGACTGCTGGAATACCTCGCCGCAGGGAACTGTTCTAGCAGTGGCTGCGGGGTTTCGTTCCGGAACGCTCGCAGGCCAACGTCAAATGAGGAGAATCGGATGCACAAGAAGGTCCTTTTGGCCGGCCTTGCCCTGGCCCTGGGCGCGGGGTACGCCCTCACCGCTTTCTCGCAGGTGAAGCCCGAGGCCTTGGTCAAGCAGCGCCAGTCGGCAATGACGCTGCAACTCAAGTATTTCCTTCCGCTGGCACTCATGGCCCAAGGCAAGATCCCTTATGACGCCAACGTGGTCACGCGCAATACCGCCTATCTGGACGTGCTGACCAAGATGGCGTGGGACGGATTTCCCGAGAGCACCAAGGGCGTGAAGAGCGGGGCGCTGCCGGCGGTCTATGCGGACACGGCGAAGTTCAAGCAGGCCCAGGACCAGCTGCACACCGCGGTCGGGGCGCTGGTCGCGGCTTCCAAGGGCGGTAACGAGGGGGCGGTGAAGGCGGCAGTCGGCGACGTCAACAAGGCGTGCGGCAACTGTCACGACAACTTCCGCGCGCAGTAGGAAACCGGCTTGGCGATAGAGCCCCGCTGCGGCGGGGTTTTCGCTTTCCTGGACGCTGAAACGGTGCCGATGCGGATGCAATGGGCGCTCCGGCCGGGCGCGCTAGCGCTGGTCCTCGGGGCGGCCATCGGCAACGCCTGGGCGCAGGGTGACGCGAAGCGCGGCGAGTACCTCGCCAAGGCTGGCGGCTGCGTCGGCTGCCATACGGAGGAAAAGAAGGACGCCGTGGCCTTCGCCGGCGGCCGCGCGCTCAAGACGCCCTTCGGAACGTTCTACGGGCCCAACCTCACGCCGCATCCCCAGGCGGGGATCGGGCGCTGGACCGAGGCCGACTTCGTCCGCGCGATGCGCGAGGGCGTGCGCCCCGACGGCGCCTCTTACTTCCCGGCGTTCCCGTATCCGTCCTTCACCAAGATCTCGGACGGCGACCTGCGCGATCTCTGGGCGTACCTCCGCACGCTGCCCCAGAGCAGCCGGGCCAATCAGGCTCACGACCTGGGTTTCCCGTTCGGCTGGCGCTTCCTCAACCGGATCTGGAAGTGGCTCTTCTTCACCCCCGGCCCGTTCTCGCCCGCCCCGGCGCTCCCGCAGAACGTCAACCGCGGCGCTTATCTCGTCCAGGCCCCCGGCCACTGCGGTGAATGCCATACGCCCCGCAATTTCCTTGGCGGCCCGAAGCGGGACCGGTTCCTCGCCGGGGGCAAGGGACCGGATGGCAAGGCCATCCCGAACCTGACGCCGACCCGCCTCAAGAAGGTGAGCGACGAGGAGCTGAAGGAGTTCTTGACGGCCGGCGTCAAGCCGGACGGCGACCTCGTCGGCGAAACAATGGGTGAGGTCGTCCGCAACACGACGAGCCAACTGACGCCCGAGGACCTCGCGGCGCTGATCGCGTACCTGCGATCGCTTCCGCCGCTCCCCGAAGAGCCTCGCGAGAAGCCCTAGATCTTCCGCGCCAGCTCGGCCGCCTTGCCGATGTAGCTCGCGGGCGTGAGGGCCAGCAAGCGCTGCTTCGCGTCGTCGGGAATCGCGAGACCCCGGACGAACGCGCGCAGGTCGTCCGCGCCGATCCGGCGGCCGCGCGTGAGCGACTTCAGCTGCTCGTAGGCGTCCGCCACGCCATAGCGGCGCAAGACCGTCTGCACCGCCTCGCCGAGCACTTCCCAGTTCGCCTCGAGATCCTCCGCGAGCCGCGCCGGATCGACCTCCAGCCGATCGAGGCCGCGGCTCGCAGCGACCCAGCCGAGCAGGCTGTGGCCGAACGCGACGCCGACGTTGCGGAGCACCGTCGAGTCGGTCAGGTCGCGCTGCCAGCGCGACACCGGCAGCTTGTCGGAGAGGTGGCGGAGCAGCGCGTTCGCGATCCCGAGGTTGCCCTCGGAGTTCTCGAAATCGATCGGGTTCACCTTGTGCGGCATCGTCGAGGAGCCGACCTCGCCCGCGACCGCCCGCGGCCGGAAGTAGCCGAGCGAGACGTAGCCCCACAGGTCGCGGTCGAGGTCGACGAGCACGGTATCGACCCGCGCGAGCGCGTCGAACACTTCCGCGAGCGCGTCGTGCGGCTCGATCTGCACCGTGTACGGGTTGAACTCCAGCCCGAACGACTCGACGAACCGCCGCGCGAGCGCCTCCCAGTCGACGTTCGGGTAGGCGGCGAGGTGCGCGTTGTAGCTGCCGACCGCGCCGTTCGCCTTCCCGGCGAGCTTCACGGCCGCCAGCCGCGCCCGGCCGCGCCGGAGCCGATGCACGAAGTTGGCGAGCTCCTTGCCGAGCGTCGTCGGCGTCGCCGGCTGGCCATGGGTGCGCGCGAGCATCGGGAGGCCGGCGTGGGCGTGCGCGAGGCCGGTGAGCTTGCCGATCACCTCGTCGATCGCCGGCAGGAGCACCGTATCGCGCGCGCCCCGCACCATCAGGGCGTAGGCGAGATTGCTGATGTCCTCGGACGTGCAGGCGAAGTGGATGAACGCGCTGGCGCGCTCGAGGGCCGGATCGCCCGCCACCTGCTCGCGGATCCAGCGCTCGATCGCCTTGACGTCGTGGTTCGTCTCGCGCTCGATCGCCTTCACGCGCTCGCCGTGGCGCTCGTCGACCCCGTCGGCCAGCGCGCGGAGCTTCGCCGCCGCCGGCGGCGCGAACGGCGCGACCTCCACGACGCCCGGCTCCGCGCCGAGCGCGAGCAGCCACTCGATCTCGACGCGAACCCGATGCCGGATCAGCGCGAGCTCGCTGAAGTGGCTGCGGAGCGGCTCGAGGCTGCGCGCGTACCGTCCGTCGAGCGGCGAGAGCGCGGTGAGCGGCGAGAGCGGCATTCGTCGGGCGCAAGCGAGCGCAAACAGTCTACCACGCGCTCTTCGCCCGCCTTCCGCGCCGCGCCGCGCGCCGCGTGCCGGTTATGACAACGTCCTGGAACGTCGCGGCGCCGGAGCGGCCGATGCTATACTTTTTCGCTCCGGGGATCGCCGCTCATCATGGCCGCTGCAAGGCTGAAGCTCATCGGTACGTTCGCCAGCCCGTACACGCGCAAAGCACGCGTTGTCGCGGCCGAGAAGCGCATCGAGTACACCTGGGAGAGCGAGAGTCCGTGGCCGGCCGACACTACGGTGCCCGACTGGAATCCGCTCGGCAAGGTACCGGTGCTGGTGCTCGACGACGGCACCACGCTCTACGATTCCCGGGTCATCTGCGAGTTCCTCGACTCGGCATCGCCGCTCGGGCGACTGATCCCGGCCGACGGCCGCGAGCGGATCGAGGTCCGGCGGTGGGAAGCGCTCGCCGACGGCGTGCTCGACGCCGGCGTGCTCTGGCGGCTGGAGAACGCGCGCCCGGTCGGCGAGCGCAGCCCGTCGTGGATCGAGCGCCAGAAGGTCAAGGTCGAGCGCGGCCTCGATGCGATGGAGCGCCAGCTCGGGAGCCGCGCGTTCTGCACCGGGCCGGGCTTCACGCTCGCCGACGTCGCCGCGGGCTGTTGTCTGGGCTGGCTCGACTTCCGCTTTCGCGAGCTCGATTGGCGAGGCGACCGGCCGAACCTCGCGCGCCTCGCCGCGAAGCTCTTCGAGCGGCCGTCGTTCGCTGAAACCGTTCCGCGCGAGTAACCGTACCGACGGGGAGCGCCGGCGAAATAACCGGCGGCGCTCGGCTGTTCCCGGAGTGTGTGATCGCCATCCGCGATGGCAGAAGGAGAGCCATGGAAGAGTTCCTCGGCAATCCCGCGGTCCAGGGGGGTGTCGCACCGTTCGTCGTCGGCCTGATCGTCGTTGCGATCCTGGGCAGGGCGAGGCTCGGCGGGCTCGCCGTGGTCGCCGCCTTCGCGGTCTGCGTGCACCTCGCGAGCGGGCTCACGTTCACGCCGCTGACGTCGCTGCGCAAGCTCGTCCTGCTCGGTCTCATCGCGCCGGTCGTCGGGATCGCCATCGACTTCGTCTTCAGGACCGGCCGCTCGCTGACCGCCGCGATCGCGGCCGCCTGCGGTGCGCTCACGGTATGGGTGTTCTGGAGCGTGCTGCAGCAGAAGCCGGCCGCCGAGGCGGCGCTCCTCGGCGGCGGCATCGCGGTGTTCGTTGCCTGGCTCGTCGGTTCCACGCTGGAGCTGGCGGCCCAGCCGGTACGCGCAGGCGCGGTGGCGCTGATGCTCGGCCTGGGCGCCGGCATCTCGGCGATCCTCGGCGCGTCGGCGCTGCTCGGGCTCTACGGCATTGCAATCGGGGCAGGCGCCGGCGCTTTCCTGCTCGTCCAGATGCTGACCGGACGGAGGATCGCCGCGGGCGCGACGTTCACGCTCTCCGCGTCGCTCGCGGCGGGATTGGTCGCCGCCGCGGCGCTCGTGCTCGCGCAGCTGCCCTGGTACGCCCTGATCGTGTTGGGCTTGATCCCACTCGGGGCGCGCCTGCCCGCCTCGGACCGCTTGCCGGTCTGGGCGCAGGCGTTCATCGTGTCGGCCTATGGGCTCGCCGTGGCCGTCGTCGCCTTCGTCCTCACGTGGCGGGCGGCGCCGCCCGCAGGCTGAGTTCCCCGCCGCCGTTTCCGAGCCAGGAATTTTCGGCCCGGGGGCTGCGTTAGCATTGGCCGTCGTTTCAACCACAAGAGAGGAGACCCGCATGAGGAAGACCGCGATCGCGCTCGTCGCCGCCGCCCTGCCGCTCGCCGCGGCGGCGCAGGTGGAGTCCTACAACATCGACCCCTACCACACCGTGCCGTACTTCGAGATCGATCACCTGGGCTTCGCGACGATGCGCGGACGGTTCGACAAGCCCACGGGCAAGTTCACCATCGACCGCGCAGCCAAGACCGGGACGCTCGAGATCGTCATTCAGACTGCTACGGTGAGCACCGGCGACCCCGAGCGCGATGGACGGCCGCGCACGCGCGACGAACACCTCAGGAGCCCCGACTTCTTCAACGCCGCCGAGTTCCCGACCATGACCTACCGGGCCACCGGGGTGAAGTTCAAAGGCGACGACCCGGACGTGATCGAAGGGAATCTGACGCTGCTCGGCGTGACCAAGCCGGTGCAGATCAAGATCGAGCGCTGGAAATGCGGGCCGGATCCCCGCACCCAGGGCAAGCGCTACCAGTGCGGCGGCAACGCCACTGGCGTGTTCAAGCGCTCGGAGTTCGGAATGAAGATCTACCTCCCCACCGCGCTTGCCGACGACGTCAAGCTGTGGATGAGCTTCTACGGTTTCCGGCAGTAGGCGCCGCAGCCTGGAGGTGCGTGAAAGGGCGCCCCGCGGGGCGCCTTTTTCATTGGCGGGCTGTCACTGGATAACGCCTCCGCCGAGGCACACCTCGCCCCGGTACAACACGACCGACTGGCCGGGGGTGACGGCCCACTGCGGGTCGTCGAACTCCACCGCACACGCGTCGGCATCGAGCCGGGCGATGCGGCAGGCCGCGTCGGCCTGGCGGTAACGCGTCTTGCCGCCGTACGCGACGCCCGCGTCGGGCGCCGCGCCGCCGACCCACGCGAGGTCGGCGGCGGTCAGCGCGCGCCGCTTCAGCAGCGGGTGCTCGTGCCCCTGGACCACGATCAGCTCGTTCCGCGCGGGGTCCTTGCCGGCGACGTACCACGGCGCCCCGTCGCCGTCCCGCGTTCCTCCGATCCCGAGACCCGAGCGCTGGCCGATGGTGTAGAACGCGAGCCCGATGTGCTCGCCGATGGTCCGGCCCCCGGGCGTGCGCATCGGTCCCGGCGCGCGGGGCAGGTAGCGGTTCAGGAACTCGCGGAACGGCCGCTCGCCGATGAAGCAGATGCCCGTCGAGTCCTTCTTGGCGTGGACCGGCAAGCCGGCCTCGCGCGCCATGCGGCGCACCTCGCTCTTCCTGAGGCTCGCGAGCGGGAACACGACCCGCGCGAGCTGCGCCTGGGTCAGCCGGTGGAGGAAGTAGCTCTGGTCCTTCGCCGGATCGGCGCCCCGGAGGAGCTCGAAGCGCCCCGCCGCCTCGCGGATCCCGGCGTAGTGGCCGGTCGCGATCCGGCTCGCGCCCAGCGCGAGCGCGTGGTCGAGGAAGGCCCGGAACTTGATCTCCGCGTTGCAGAGCACGTCCGGGTTCGGCGTCCGCCCCGACGCGTATTCGCGGAGGAACTCGCTGAACACGCGGTCCTTGTACTCGGCGGCGAAGTTGACCACCTCCAGATCGATGCCGACGACGTCGGCGACCGAGGCGACGTCGACGAGGTCCTCGCGGGTCGAGCAGTGCTCGTCGTCGTCGTCGTCCTCCCAGTTCTTCATGAACAGGCCGAGCACGTCGTGGCCCTGCCCTTTCAGCAGCAGCGCCGCGACCGACGAGTCGACCCCGCCGGACATCCCGACGACGATTCTTTCCCTCACGCGCGCAGGCACTCGAGCGGGTAGCGCCGCCCGGCGAGGAAGTCCTCGATGCAGGCCATCACGAGCGGGCTGCGGTGGCGGTCCTGCAGCGCGCGGATCTCCTCCGGCTCGAGCCAGAGCACGCGCCGGATCTCGCGGTCGAGCGCGCGACCCGGCACCTCGCCGAGCACTTCGCCGACGAATGCGAAGCGCAGGAAAGTCACGTCTCTCGGGGCGTAATGCCAGCGATAGACCCCCAGCAGTTGAGTGGGCCGGAAGCGGTGCGCCGTTTCCTCCAGCACCTCGCGCTCGCACGCGGCGACGAGCGTTTCGCCCGCCTCCCAGTGCCCTGCCGGCTGGTTGAAGACGAGACGTCCATCCGCTTCCTCCTCGACGAGGCAGAAGCGGCCGGCGCGCTCCATGACCGCCGCGACCGTCACGCTGGGCTTCCAGACCTCCGACATCGGCGGAACGAGGTCACCCGTCAGGCCACGCGGCGAGCGTTGCGCCGGATGAAGTCCGCCATCCGCGCCACGCCCTGCTCGATCGCCGGCTTCGATGCGGCGTAGCTGAAGCGCAGGTGCTGGCCCTCGCCCGGGACCCGGGCGCCGAAGTGGATGTCGGCGAGCACCGCCACGCCCGCGTCGTTGAGCAGACGCCGGCGGAACTCCTCGGAGTCGGCCGCACCGACGATCCGGCACGCCTCGGTGACGTTCGGCCAGACGTAGAACGCACCGCCGGGCGTCCTGCAGCTCACGCCCGGCACCTCGTTCAGCAGCCGCACGATCAGGTCGCGGCGCTCGAGGAACGACGCGCGCATGGTTTCCGCGGACGCCTGCGGTCCCTTGATCGCCTCGACCGCCGCCCACTGGCTGATCTGCGACGCGCACGAATCGGTGTTCGTGACCCAGCGCGTGAACTCCGGGGCGAGCGTCGGGTTCGATGCGAACCCCAGCCGCCAGCCGGTCATCGCCCAGGTCTTCGAGGCGCCGTCGGAGATGATCGTGCGTTCGACCATCCCGGGAAACGATGCGATCGAGCAGAACTCCCCCGCGTAGCAGAGCCGCGAGTAGATCTCGTCGGCGTAGACCCAGACCTCGGGGTGCCGGCGGAGGATCGCCGCGATGTCCTCGAGGTTCTGGCGGGTGAGGATTCCGCCGGTCGGGTTGTGCGGCGAGTTGAGGATGAGAAGCCGCGTGCGCGCGTTGAGCTTCGCCTCGAGATCGGCGGGGTCGAACGCGAAGTCGCGCGCTTCGCGCAGGCTCAAGGGGACGGCGACCGCACCGTGCGCCTTGATCTGCGACTCGTAGATCGGGAAGCCGGGGTTCGGGTAGATCACCTCGTCGCCGGCGCCGTAATCGGTGGTGGCGAGGATCGCGTAGGCGATGAACGGCTTCGCCCCGGCGCCGACGACCACGGCCTCGGGACGGATCGCGAGCCCGCGCATTCCGCCCATGTACCGGGCGGCGGCCTCGCGCAGTTCGGCGATGCCCGCCGACGGCGTGTAGCCGTGCTTCCCCTCGCGGATCGCCTCGATCGCCGCCTCCTGGATGTTCACCGGCGTCGGGAAGTCGGGCTGCCCGATGCAGAAGGAGACGATGTCCTTGCCCTGGCGGACGAGCTCGTTCACCTCGGCGAGGACGACGAACGCGTTCTCGGTCCCGAGCTCGGCGGTGCGGCGGCTGATCTTCGGCATGGGCGGCCTAAGTCGTTGTTGTCAAACACCGCATTTTAGCGGAAGCCCGCGCGCTCACCCGCGGGACGCCGGCCGCCGCGCCGGACCCTAGAGCCTGCTTGCGAGGTTGAAGCCGCCGAGGAAGGCGAGGATGTTGGCGCCGAGATGCTCGAGGCTGTAGCCGCCCTCCTGGACGATCACGGTGGGCAGCTTCAGCGCCGCGATCGCGTCGCCGATGCGCCGATAGCCGTCGCTCGTCACCTTGAGGACCGAGAGCGGGTCCCGCTCGAGGGCGTCGAATCCGAGCGAGACGAGCAGCGCCTCGGCGCCGTGCGCGCGGATCGCCTCGAACGCGTCGTCGAGCGCATCGAGGAAGTCGGCGTCCCCGCTGCCCGGCTGGAGCGGAATGTTGAGGTTGTAGCCCTCGCCCTCGCCGGCGCCGTACTCGTCCGCGTACCCCGAGAAGAACGGGTAGTAGTTGGTCGGGTCGACGTGCACCGACACGTACTGCACGTCGGCGCGGCGGTAGAAGATCGCCTGCGTGCCGTCGCCGTGGTGGGCGTCGACGTCGAGGATCGCCACGCGCTTGAAGTGCTGGAGCAGGAACTCGGCCGCGATCGCGACGTTGTTCAGGTAGCAGAAGCCCGCGGCGCGGTCGGCCGTCGCGTGATGCCCCGGCGGACGGCAGAGCGCGTACCCCCCGTGCTCGCCCGCGAGCACCGCCTCGGCGGCAGCGACCGCGGTGTGCGCGGCCGCGACGGCCGATTCCCAGGTGTGCGGCCCGATCGGGCAGGCGAGGTCGCCGAGGTACCAGCTTGCCTGCGCCACGGGCGAGGCGGCGCGCGGGTGCCTCCGCGGCCCGAGATCGTCCCCTGCGCCCCGGTAGGGATGCACGTTCGGGAGGACCTCCGGCCCCGCGTTCTTGAGCGACGACCAGCGCTCCCAGGCGGTGCGCAGGAACTCGAGGTATCCCGGCGCGTGCACGCGCGCGATCGCGTCGAGGCCGATATCCTCGCGCGGCGCCTCGACGACGTAGCTCGCCCCGCGGAGCGCCTGGACCATCCGCTCGCAACGCTCCGGGACCTCGAGGTGTGGGCCGAGCTTCCCGGCGAGCATGAACTGCAGCGGCCGGTGCGCGAGCTGCTTCGGCGAGAAAAAGATCCGCATCGCGATCCCAAGTGTACGCGGCCGGCGATCATGCGACCATGACGAACTACGCCACTTCGCGGATCGCCTCCGCCACGACGTGTCGAGGTGCCGCTTTGGCGGCGATTCTAGCGTAGCCTCCCCGGCGCGCCGGTCGCACTTCGCCTGGCGTCTCGCTTGGCGCATAATCGGCGGGAGAACAGCCCGCGCGATTTCGCCTGCACGTGACCATCGAGCAGCTCGATAACGTCAACGTTTCCGGGATGGAGGAGATGCCGACCCCGGAGGCGGTGATGGCGCGCGTCCCGCTCTCGCGGCAGGCGGCGGAGACGGTCAGCGGCGGCCGCGCCACGGTGAGGAGCATTCTCGACCGCAAGGATCCCCGGCTCTTCGTCGTCGTCGGGCCATGCTCGATCCACGATGCGGACGCGGCGCTCGACTACGCGGGCCGGCTCGTGCGGCTCGCCGAGCGCGTCCGCGACACGCTGTTCGTGGTCATGCGCGTCTACTTCGAGAAGCCCCGGACGTCGACCGGGTGGAAGGGGTTCATCAACGATCCGCACATGGACGATTCCTTCCGGATCGACGAGGGCATCGTCCGGGCGCGCGAGCTGCTCGCCCAGTTCGCGGGGCTGGGGCTGCCGGCTGGATCCGAGGCGCTCGACCCGCTGTCGCCGCAATACCTCGGCGACCTGATCAGCTGGTACGCGATCGGCGCGCGCACCACCGAGTCGCAGACCCACCGCGAGATGGCGAGCGGGCTGTCGGCGCCGGTCGGCTTCAAGAACGGCACCGACGGCGGGCTGGAGGTCGCGGTGAACGCGATCCGCTCGGCGTCGCAGCCCCACAGCTTCCTCGGCATCAACCAGCACGGCCGCCCGGTGATCGTGCGCACGACCGGCAACCGCCACGGGCATCTCGTCCTGCGCGGCGGCGGCGGGCGCCCGAACTACGACACGGTGAGCGTGCGCCTCGCCGAGCAGGCGCTCGCGAAGGCCAAGCTCCCGGCGACCATCGTGGTCGACTGCTCGCACGCGAACTCGCTCAAGGACCACACGCTGCAGCCGCTCGTCTTCCACGACTGCTCGCACCAGATCCAGGAGGGGAACCGCTCGATCGTCGGGCTGATGGTCGAGTCGAATCTCTTCGCCGGCAGCCAGCCGATCCCCGCGAACCTGGCCGAGCTCAACTACGGCGTCTCGGTGACCGACCCGTGCGTCGACTGGACGACGACCGAGGAGACCCTGCTGCGGGCGCGGGACGAGCTCGCGCCGGTATTGCGCGCCCGCGCGGCCTGACATTCCTGACGCCCTCCTCCTATAGGCAGAGCAGCCCGCGCCGGATGCCCTCGGCGAGGCCGCTCGCGTGCGCAAGTCCGAAGACACCAAAGCCGAGCACCAGAGTCCCGGCAGCGACGCGAACAGCGCGGCGCGCCGCCCACGCGCGCAAGCGCGCGGCCGCCAGACCCGCGGCCAGCAGGTTCGGCAGCGTTCCGAGGCCGAAGGCGAGCATCACGAGCGCCCCGCGGCCCGGGCTGCCGGCGAAAGCGGCCGCCGCGAGCGCGCCGTAGACCAGGCCGCAGGGGAGCCACCCCCACACCGCGCCGGCGGCCAACGACTGCGGCAGCGTGTCCGCGGGGAGCAGCCGGGCGGCGAGGGGCTGGACGCTCCGCCAGACCGGCGCCCCCAGCGCTTCGAGCCGCACCAGCGCGCGCCCCACGCCGGCCAGGTAGAGCCCCATCAGCACGAGCATCGCGTTGGCGAGCACGAAGAGCGCGGTCTGCGCCGGGAGCGCGCCCGAGACCCAGACGCCCACGCCGCCGACGCCGCCCACGAATGCGCCGGCCGCCGTGTAGCTCGTGATCCGGCCGGCGTTGAAAGCGAGGTGGCGGGGCCACTCCGGCGTGTCGGCTGGCGAGAGGGCGCGTCGGGCGGAGAACGCGCCGACGATGCCGCCGCACATCCCGATGCAGTGCACGCCCGAGGCGAAGCCCGCCGCGAGGACCGCGAGCGGCAATCCCCAGGAACCCGGCCAGGCGATCTCCATCAGATCACTTTGGAGTACCCCGCCCGCTCGCGGCTCGCCCGGAGGTATCGGTCGAACACCATGCACACCGCACGCACGAGCAGCCGGCCCTTTGGCGTCACGGCGATCCAGTCCGGTCCGAGCTCGACCAATCCGTCGTCGGCGAACGGCTTCAGCATCTCGAGCTCCACGCCGAAATAGCGCCCGAAGTCGACGAGGTAGGAGATCTCCATCGACTCGATCGAGACGCGGAAATGGCAAGTGAGCGCCTGGATGATCGCGCGGCGCAGCAGATCGTCAGGAGTCAGCTCGACCCCGCGCCACACCGGTACCCGTCCGTCGTCCAGCGCCCGGTAATACTCGTCGAGCCCCTTGAGGTTCTGGTAATAGATCGGGCCGACGCGACCGATCGCGGAGACGCCGAAGCCGAGCAGGTCCGATCCCGGCTGCGTCGAGTAGCCCTGGAAGTTGCGCTGCAGCCGTCCCTGCCGCTGGGCCACCGCGAGCTCGTCGTCGGGCTTGGCGAAGTGATCCATGCCGATGTAGAGGTACCCGGCGCGAGTCAGCCGCCCGATCGCGAGGGTCAGGATCTGGAGCTTCGCCTCCGCGCTCGGCAAATCGGCCGCCTGGATGCGCCGCTGCGGCTTGAATACCGCCGGTAGGTGGGCGTAGCTGTACAGCGCGATCCGGTCCGGGTCGAGCGCGAGTGCCTTGTCGAGCGTGACGTTGAAGCTGTCGAGCGTCTGCCTGGGCAGGCCGTAGATGAGGTCGAGATTCACCGACCGGAAGCCGCTCGCTCGCGCCTCGTCGATCACGCGGCGCGTCGTTGCCTCGCTCTGGATGCGGCGCACCGCCTTCTGCACGTCCGGATCGAAATCCTGCACGCCCACGGAGACCCGGTTGAAGCCGAGCGCGGCGAGGAACGCCATGCGGCCCGGCTCGGCCTGGCGCGGATCCACCTCGATCGAGCACTCGCACTCCGGCTGGAGCTCGAACCGGGCCCCCAACGCGTCCGCAAGCGCGGCCATCTCCTCCCGCGACAGGAAGGTGGGCGTGCCGCCGCCCCAGTGCACCTGGCAGATCCGCCGCTCGTCGCCGAGCAGCTCGCCGACGCGCACGACTTCCTTCGCGAGGTACTTGATATACTTTGCCGACCTCCCGTGATCCCGCGTCACCACCTTGTTGCACGCGCAGTAGTAGCAGACCGTGTCGCAGAACGGCACGTGCACGTAGAGCGACAGCGGCTGCTTGATGCCGCCGATGTTTCGCTTCGCGATCCATTGCGCCCATTCGGCCGCGCCGAACGCCTCGACGAAGCGATCAGCGGTCGGATACGACGTGTAGCGCGGACCGCTCACGTCGTACTTGCGGATCAGCACCGGATCGATGACCAGCTCGGAAGCCGGGTAATGCATCGTGCCAATATGCCGGCCCGGGACCGGCAGGGTTTGACCTGCGTCAAGCCGCACCGGATGTCATGAGCATGGCGGGCAGCGCAGTCCCGGAAGCAGTGGCGCGGGAGGGTCGGTTCAGGGCTTTCGCGGTCGCCGCCGGCGTCGCCGTGGCGGCGGCGCTCGTCGTCCTCAACTTCGCCGCTGCCGCTCTCGGTGGGGATCGGCCCTGGCTCGTGGGCTTCGACCTGGTCCTCGACCTCGCCGTGCTCGGCGCCGGCGTCGGCTACATCGTGCGCCACGGCCTGCGCACCGAGGCGCGCACCGCGCGGATGCAGGCGGCACTCGACGAGACCCAGGCGCAGCTCGCGGCGATCGTCGACTCGGCGATGGACGCCATCATCACGGTGGACGAGGAGCAGCGCGTCGTGCTCTTCAATCGCGCGGCGCAGGCGATGTTCGGCTGTCCGAAGGACGATGCGCTGGGCGCGAAGCTCGACCGGTTCATCCCGGCGCGCTTCCGTGAAGCTCATCGCGCGCACATCGAGCGGTTCGGCGAGGTCGCCGAGACCCGGCGGCGGATGGGCGCGGACCTGGTGCTCTGGGCCTTGCGCGCTGACGGCTCCGAGTTCCCGATCGAGGCTTCCATCTCGCAGGTGGGGGGCCCGGACCATCGCCTCTTCACCGTGATCCTCCGCGACATCACGCGGCGCAAGCAGGCCGAGGACGCGCTGAAGCGCCAGCAGGCGGAGCTCCGCGAGCTCTCGGCGCGCATTCTCGAGGCGCGCGAGGACGAGAAGACCGTGATCGCGCGCGAGCTGCACGACGAGCTCGGCCAGCTCCTCACCGCGCTGAAGATGGACCTCGCGTGGCTCCGCGAGCGGATTCCCGAGGGCGAGGTCGCCGGCCGGGCGCGACAGATGAACGCGGCGCTCGATCAGACGGTGACCTCGGTGCGGCGCATCGCTGCGGATCTCCGCCCGCTGATGCTCGATGATCTGGGGCTTGCCGACGCCGCCGGATGGCTGGTCGAGGAGTTCGAGCGGCGTTCCGGGGTGGCGTGCCGGCTCGAGAAGCTCGCCGAGACCCGCTTCGACGGCATCGAGCGCAACGTCGCGACCGCCGTCTATCGCGCGCTCCAGGAATCGCTCACCAACATCGGACGGCACGCCGAGGCGAAGCACGCGTGGATCCTGCTTGCGATCGAGGACCGCGCGGTGCGGCTCGAGGTCGAAGACGACGGCCGGGGCATCCCGGCGGACGCGCTCGCAAACACCCGCTCGCTCGGGCTGAAGGGCATGCGCGAGCGCGTGCTGTACCTCGGCGGCACGGTCGAGGTGACCGGCGCGCCGCGCGGCGGGACGCGCGTGTACGTGCGGGTGCCGCTGCGGCCGGCACCGGGCGGGGCGGCGGCGTGATCCGGCTGCTCCTCGCCGACGACCATGCGCTGGTCCGCGAGGGGCTCAAGCGGATCCTTGCGGCCGCTGCCGACATCGAGGTGACCGGCGAGGCGGCGAACGGCGATGAGACGCTCGACCTCGTGAAGCAGCACGACTTCGACCTGGCGCTCGTCGACCTCTCGATGCCGGGCCTGTCGGGCCTCGACCTGGTCAAGCGGCTGCGGCTCGAGCGACCGAAGCTGCGCATCCTCGTGCTCTCCATGCATGGCGAGAGCCAGTACGCCGCCCGCGCGCTCAAGGCGGGCGCCTCGGGCTACCTGACCAAGGACGCTGCCGCCGCACAGCTCCTCGGCGCGATCCGCAAGATCGCCGCCGGCGGCGTGCACATCAGCGAGACCGCGGTCGCCCAGCTGCTCGCCGCCGGTGCTCCCGCCGGCGACGCGCCGCCGCACACCGCGCTCTCCGATCGCGAGTTCGAGGTATTCCGCCAGCTCGTCGCCGGCCGCAGCATCACCGAGATCGCCGAGGCGCTCCGCTTGTCGGTGAAGACCGTCAGCACGCACAAGGCCCGGATCCTGGAGAAGATGGCGATGGCGAGCACGGCCGAGCTGGTGCGCTACGCCGTGGAGCAGCGCCTGCTCGACGATCAGGGGTAGGAAAACTCCTACACCCCGTGGCCGTTCCCCGATAGCCGGTTTCGTCGCCGGCCGATACCGCCGGCGGCGTGCGCGCGGCACACTGCGCCGCATGGTTCGGGTATTTCTGGTCGAGGATTCGCCGCTCGTCTGCGAGCGGCTCGAGGCGATGTTCGCCTCGATCGCCGGCACGACCACCATCGGCCACGCGGCCGGCGCGGACGAAGCGGTCCGGAAGATTCTCTCCGCCCGGCCCGATGCGGTGGTGCTCGACCTCAACCTGGCCCAGGGCAGCGGCTTCGACGTGCTGCGCGCGGTCCACGAGCAGGCGCCGGAGATCGATGTCTACGTCCTGAGCAACTTCAGCGGCGAACCCTATCGACGCCGTGCCGAGCGTCTCGGGGCGCGCGGCTTCTTCGACAAGACCATCGAGTTCGAGCGCGTGCGCGACACGCTTGCCGCCCGCGCCGCGCAAACCCCTTGCTGAAACAACGAGAGGAGACGACCATGCTGAGCGCCACTGTTTCCAGGATTCCCCTGCGAGTCGTCGGCGCCAAGCCGGAGGAGCCGCCGGCCCTGCGCAGGTTCGAGGTGACCTGCTCCAGCTGCAACGTGAGGGAACTGTGCCTCCCAAAAGGGCTGGACAGCGAAGACCTCCGTCGCATCGAGCAGGTGGTGTATGCGCGCCGGCGCGTCAAGCGCGGCGAGGCGCTGTTCCGTGCCGGCGATCAGTTCAACTCGCTCTACGCGGTCCGCAGCGGTTTCTTCAAGACGACGTCGATCAACGATGATGGCCGCGAGCAGGTGACCGGCTTCTACATGCCGGGAGAGCTCCTCGGGATGGACGGCATCGGCTCCGGCGCCTATCACGGCGACGCGATCGCTCTCGAGGACTGCGAAGTGTGCGTGCTGCCCTTTGCGCTGATCGAAACGCTGGGACGCGAGATCCCCGCAGTGCAGCGGCGCCTGCACTGCGTGCTGTCGCGCGAGATCGTGCGCGATCACGGCGTGATGATGCTCCTCGGCTCGATGCGCGCCGAGGAGCGCCTGGCGGCGTTCCTGCTGAACCTCTCGCGGCGCTTCCAGCGGCGCGGCTACTCGCCGACCGAGTTTCACCTGCGCATGACCCGCGAGGAGATCGGGGGCTATCTCGGGTTGAAGCTGGAGACCGTGAGCCGGCTGTTCTCCAAGTTCCAGGAGGACGGCCTGATCGAGGTCCAGCAGAAGCACGTGCGGATTCTCGACGTGCCCGGCCTCGAGGCGATCCTCGCCAGGGATCGCACGCTCTGAAGCGCCACTGGGAGGAACCGATGTACAAGCACATCCTGCTGCCCAGCGACGGCTCGGAGCTCTCCGGGCAGGCCGTCAGGGAGGGCATCCGCTTCGCGAAATCCATCGGCGCACGGGTGACGGGAGTGCACACCACCCCGGAATTCTATCCGTCCCAGATGCCGGCGCACTCGATCGTCGAGCACGCCCGCGAGCACGAAGCGCGTTCCAAGGAGAGCGCGAAGCGCACGCTCGACGCGATCGAGCAGGCGGCGCGCCAAGCGGACGTTGCCTGCACGGTGCAGCATCGGGTGAGCGACAGCCCGTGGGATGAGATCATCAAGGTCGCGATGGAGCGCGAGTGCGATCTCATCTTCATGGCGTCGCACGGGCGACGTGGAGTGAGCGCGCTGCTTCTGGGCAGCGAGACGAACAAGGTGCTTACGCACTCGAAGATTCCGGTGCTCGTCACCCGGTGATTCTCGCGGGATAGATCGCGGAGGAGCAATGGTCATCAAACGGATCTGGGAAGCGATCCGGGGCGAGTCCAAGAGCCCCGGCCGGACGGCGGTGCGCGTCGGGGTAGCGGCGCTCGTCATCCTGGTCATCGGGGGCGTGCTCATGGTGGGCGGCGCCGCGGGCCTCGCGTGGACCAACACCGAGTCGTTCTGCATCTCGTGCCACGAGATGCGCAACAACGTCTACGCCGAGTTCAAGGACACGATCCACGACAAGAACCGTACCGGCGTGCGCGCCATCTGCTCCGACTGCCACGTTCCGCGCCAGCCGGGCGCGATGATTCTCCGCAAGATGCGCGCGACGTTCGAGCTCTGGGGCCACCTCACCGGGGTGATCGACACCAAGGAAAAGTTCGAAGCGCACCGCTACGAGCTCGCGAAGCGGGTCTGGATCCGGATGAAGGAGACCGACTCGCTCGAGTGCCGCAACTGCCACCACGAAGACGCGTGGAACCTGGAGTCGCAGTCGGAACGGGCCAAGATCCGGCATGCGAAGGGCAAGGCCGAAGGCAAGACCTGCATCGACTGTCATTCCGGCATCGCGCACAAGGAGCCGGACGGCGGGCCGGGGCCCCAGCAGCTGAAGATCGCGAAGTAGCGCCCGTTCACCCCGGCTCATCCAGGAGCCGAAGCAGACCGTCGAGTTCGTCGGCCTTTCGATCGGATACCGGCCCCGGTAGCGACGCTCACTTCGTCTTCGCCACATCGGGCTTCGGCGCGCCGATCTCCTGCTCGATCGGCGGGAGCTGGTGCGCGATCCCCTTGTGGCAGTCGATGCAGGTCTGGCCCTGGCTGAAGGCGACGCTGTGCGTCCTGACCGCGCGCCGGCCCTGCTCCGTGAAGTCCATGAACTGGTAATTGTGGCAGTTGCGGCACTCCTGCGAGTCGTTCGCCTTCATCCGCGCCCACTCGTGCTCGGCGAGCCGCGCCCGCTTCGCCTCGAACTTCTCCGGCGTATCGATGCTGCCGAGCGCTTTGTGCAGCAGCTCGTTCGACGCCTGGATCTTGCGGACGATCTTCGGGCCCCACTCCTTCGGCACGTGGCAGTCCGGACAGGTGGCCCGCACGCCGGAGCGGTTCGTGTAGTGGATCGTGTGCCGGTACTCCTTGAAGACGTTCTCCCGCATCTCGTGGCAGGAGATGCAGAACGGCTCCGTGTTCGTGAGCTCGAACGCCCAGTTGAAACCGCCCCAGAAGATGATCCCGGCGGCGAAGAGCCCCACCACCCACCACGGCCCGACGCGCCACACCCACGCCGGGATCCAACGCTTCCAGCCGGTCCGCTCGGTGAACATGGTTGGCCCTTTCACGTCGCCGGCTTGAACGTGCTCGGCACCAGCGGCTCGGCGTTGAACTGCGGCACGTGGCACTGCAGGCAGAAGTAGCGCCGGGTCGAGATGTTCGGCAGCTGGTTGCCGTCGCGATCCAGGTAGTGCGACTTCCCGACCGGCGTCGCGCCGGTCGCCGGCGCCCGCGTCTTCGCGTGGCAGCTCATGCACATGTTGACGTTCTTGGTGATCTGGTAGCCCTTGATGTTGTGCGGAATGATCGGCGGGTGCTCGGGGTAGTTCCGCGGGATCGGGCGGTCGCTTCGGTCGTACTTGAACGCCTCCGAGGGCTTCGTCTCGGGAATCGGCGTGGCGCCGCGGAGCGGCTTCGGCTGCTGCTCCTGGGCGAGCGCGCCGCCGGTGAGCGCGATCGCGAGGGCGGCGGCGAGGAGGACGCAGGTTCGAGTGAGCGCCATGGGGTTCCTCCTTCTCACGCCTTCGTCACCCGCACCGCGCACTTCTTGTAGTCGGTCTGGCGCGAGATCGGACAGGTGGCATCCAGCGTGAGCTTGTTGACCAGTCGCCCCTCGTCGAAGAACGGCACGAACACGAGACCCTCGGGCGGCTCGTTGCGACCGCGGATCTCGACGCGCGCGTAGATGTCGCCGCGCCGCGACGAGATGCGAGCCTCCATGCCGTTCAGCAGGCCGCGCGTCTTGGCATCATTCGGGTGCAGGTACACCACCGCCTCCGGCTGTGCGCGATGGAGCTCTGGCACGCGCCGGGTCATCGAACCGCTGTGCCAGTGCTCGAGCACGCGCCCGGTGCAGAGCCACAGGTCGTATTCCTTGTCGGGCACCTCGGGCGGGGGCTCGTACGGCACCGCGATCACGATCGCCTTGCCGTCGGGCTTGCCGTAGAAGCGCAGGCCCTCGCCTTTCTTCACGTAGGGGTCGTAGCCCTCGCGGAAGCGCCACTTCGTTTCCTTGCCGTCCACCACCGGCCACCTCAGGCCGCGCACCTTGTGGTACGTGTCGAACGGCGCCAGATCATGGGCCTTGCCGCGGCCGAAGCCCGCGTACTCCTCGAACAGCCCCTTCTGGAGGTAGAACCCGAAGTGGCGCGACTCGTCGTTGTCGAACCCGGGCTCGAGCTGCGAGAGCGGGTACTTGTTCACCTCGCCGTTCGCGAAGAGAACGTCGTAGAGGGTCTTCCCTCGGTATTCCGGCTTCTTCGCGATGAGCTCGGCCGGCCACACCTCCTCCACCTTGAAACGCTTCGAGAACTCGACGATCTGCCACAGGTCGGACCGCGCCTCGCCCGGCCCCTTCACCTGCTGGCGCCAGAACTGCGTGCGCCGCTCGGCGTTCCCGTAGGCGCCCTCCTTCTCCACCCACATCGCCGTCGGCAGGATGAGGTCGGCCGCCATCGCTGTGACGGTCGGATAGGGATCGCTCACCACGATGAAGTTCTTCGGGTTGCGGTAGCCCGGCCAGGTCTCGCCGTTCAGGTTCGCGGCGGTCTGCATGTTGTTGTTGCACATCACCCAGTAGGCGTTGAGCTTGCCATCCTTGAGCATCCGGTTCTGCAGCACCGCGTGGTAGCCGGGCCGGTCGGGGATCGTGCCGGCCGGGAGCTTCCAGTGCTGCTCGGCGATCTCGCGGTGCTTCGGGTTGACGACCACCATGTCGGCGGGGAGCCGATGGCTGAACGTGCCGACCTCGCGCGCGGTGCCGCACGCCGAGGGCTGGCCGGTGAGCGAGAACGGGCTGTTGCCAGGCTCGGCGATCTTGCCGGTCAGGAGGTGGATGTTGTAGCAGAGCTGGTTCACCCAGGTGCCGCGAGTGTGCTGGTTGAAGCCCATCGTCCACAGCGACATGACCTTGCGCTTCGGGTCGGCGTAGAGCTCCGCGAGCTCCACGAGGCTCCGCGCCGGCACGCCGGAAATCTTCTCGACCTTCTCCGCGGAGTACTCGGAGACGAACTTCGCGTACTCGTCGAAGCTGATCGGCTTCGAGCCTTCCGCGTCCTTGGCGTTCTTCGCATCTCGCTCGCGCGGGTCTTCGGGCCGCAGCCCGTAGCCGATGTCGTCGTTGCCGCGGACGAAGTTGACGTTCTTGGCGACGAACTCCTTGTTCACGCGCCCGGTGCTGATGATGTGGTGGGCGATGAAGTTGAGGATCGCGAGGTCGGTGTTCGGCGTGAAGATGAGCTGCAGGTCGGAGAGCTCGTGGCCGCGGTGCTGGTAGGTCGAGAGCACGGCGACCTTCACGTGCGGGTGGCCGAGCCGGCGGTCGGTGATGCGCGTCCAGAGGATCGGATGCATCTCGGCGACGTTCGAGCCCCACATGACGAACGCGTCGGCGTGCTCGACGTCGTCGTAGCAGCCCATCGGCTCGTCGATGCCGAAGGTGCGCATGAAGCCGGTCACCGCCGAGGCCATGCAGTGGCGCGCGTTCGGGTCGAGGTTGTTCGAGCGGAAGCCGGCCTTGTAGAGCTTCGCCGCGGCGTAGCCCTCCCAGACCGTCCACTGGCCGGAGCCGAACATGCCGACCGTGGTCGGGCCGCCGTTCTTCAGCGCCTCCTTCCATTTCTCGGCCATGACGTCGAACGCTTCCTTCCACGACACCGGGGTGAACTCGCCGTTCTTGTCGTACTTGCCGCCCTTCTTGCGCAGCAGGGGCGTCTTCAGCCGGTCGGCGCCGTACATGATCTTCGCAAGGAAGTAGCCCTTGACGCAGGCGAGCCCGCGGTTCACCTCCGCCTCGGGATCACCCTGGGTCGCGACCACCCGGCCGTCCTGCACGCCGACGAGGATCCCGCAGCCGGTGCCGCAGAAGCGGCAGGCGGCCTTGTCCCAGCGGATCTTGTCATCGCTGCGCGCCGCAGCCGCCGCGGGGACCGGGAGGCTGATGCCGGCTGCCGCGGCCGCCGCGGCGACAGCGTTTGCCTTCATGAACTCCCGGCGGTTGATCGTCATGGCGAGTCCTCCTTCGTGTCGAGCGCGTCATCGGAGTATTGGTAGACCATCGTCGCGGCCAGCACGCCTCGCATGCTGTGCAGGCGCATGACCGTGTCGGCGGCCGGGACTCCGGGCGTGTCCTCGACGGTCACGATGAACCGGCCGTCGGGGGTCTCGGCATGGATCTCCACCCCCGGCAGCGCCTCGAGCTGTGCGCGCACGTCCTCCCGGCTGCAGGGCATGGCGCTGACGACGGCGCTCGAGATGTCCATGGCTCAAGCCGAGACCGTGATCGCGGACACGGGGCACGCCGCGACGCACGCGCCGCAGCCGGTGCAGCGGTCGGGGTCGATCGCGGGGGTCGGCGCGGCGCCCGGCACGGACCGGAAGCGGATGGCGCGGGCCTCGCAGCGTTCGGCGCACGCGGAGCAGACGACGCGGTTCAGCGCGAGGCAGCTCGCGTCGATGGCGGCTTTCAGGGCCCAGGGAGCGGCGGCGGTGCGCTCGAGCGCATGCGGCTTGCAGGCGTCGACGCAGGCGCCGCACAAGGTGCAGCCGCCCCTGGCGAAATCCACTTCGGGGAATCCGCCCGAGCCGCGGACGAGGATGTGCTCGGGGCAGGCGGCGATGCAGGCGTCGCAGCGCGTGCATCGGGCAAGGAACTCGAGCTCGGCGGCAGCCCACGGCGGGCGCGGGCTCGCGCTCCCGCCGAAGCGGCCGCGCAGAAACTGCCGTCTAGTCTGGCCGCTCACGATCGGGTCAGGTGGGCGTAGACCGCGACATTCTCCCGCAAACTTGATCCCGGTCAAACGGGGACCCCCTTTCCGGACAGCAGGGAGCACTCCCAAAAAAGCGGCGGAGCGCTTTCGGCCCTTGCGGGCCTCGGCAGCTCCGCCGAACACCAGGAAATTCCATGGTGCCAGGGCCAACGGGACCCTTTCTGATCTAGATCAACAGATTCGGCGTGAACTGGACTCAGAGCATGCGCGGCAGAACGAACGACGCGGCGAGCGCTACGGCGAAGGCGAGCTCGAGCAACGCGGTCTCGGCGAGCAGGCCGTTGAGCCACCTGCCGGGGGGCCGCCGATGGACCAGCCACGTGAGCCTCGCCGCCCATGGCAGCGTGACCATCGGGACGGCGACGGTCGAGCCCGCGTTCGCGAGGAGGCCGAGCACGGGAAGTAGCGTGAACGGCACGAGCAACAGCACGCCGTACTCGACCCGGGCGAAGCGACCGCCCAGACAGGCAGCGAGCGTGTGCTTGCCGGCGCGCCGGTCGGAATCGATGTCCCGGTAGTTGTTGACCGCCAGCACCGCCGCCGCGAGCAGGCCGACCATCGCGCCGGCGGCGATCGCGCTCCAGCCGACCGACCCGGCCTGCAGGTAGTAGCTGCCGGAGACCGCTACCAGCCCGAAGAACGCGAGCACGAAGACTTCGCCGAGTCCCGTGTACGCGATCGGTCGCGCCCCGCTCGTGTACGCCATTCCCGCGGCGATCGAGGCGATGCCGGCGAGAAGGATCGGCCACCCCCCGCGCCCGACAAGGTAGGCTCCCAGCACGAGCGCGAGCCCGAAGGCGAGCCGCGCGGCGCACTCCACCTGCGCGGCGGCGAGCCAGCCCGCGCTGGCAGCGCGCGGCGGTCCGATCCGATCCGGGCCGTCGGCGCCACGCCGGGAGTCGCCGGCGTCGTTCTGCAGGTTGGTCCCCACCTGGATGAGAACGGCGACGAGCAGTGCGGCCGCCATCGGCAGCGCGTCGAAACGCCCCGCTTCCGCGAAGGCGAGCGCGGTGCCGACGAGGACCGGGGCGACGGCGATCGTCAGCGTGCGGGGCCGCACCGCGAGCACCCACGCCGTCAGCGCGCCGGGTCGGCCCGCGCCCCGTTGCTGTCGCTCCCCGGCGGCCAGCGCGCCCGGCGTCATGTCCGCCATATGAGTCCTCTCCGGTTCGCGCCGAACATAGCTTCGGGGGGCGAGCCGCGTTTGATCTCCGTCAAAGCCGATGCACGAGCCGATGAGCAGAGAAAAGCGTCGCGTCCCTTAACGTGGATCAACAAGCCACCACAGGATCGGACAGAGGATGGTGCATATGTAGAGGAGGTGTCGTCATGGCTCGCGAACTGCTCGTCGAAGGGGATTCGCAGTTCATCAGGGTTTCGATGCCGCTGATAGTCGCGGTCGTGCTTGCGTGCGCGGCGCCGATCGCGCCGCGCGAGGTGCGAGCCCAGACCGGCGAGCGCAGTGGAAAGGAGGTGGTCGATGCGGTGTGCGTCGCGTGCCACGGAACGGGCGCGAGCGGTGCGCCGAGGATCGGCGACAGAAAAGCGTGGGCCAAGCGCGCATCGGAGGGCCTCACAAGCCTCACCGAGCACGCGATCAAGGGCATTCGGCAGATGCCGCCGCACGGGGGCAGTCCGAACCTCACCGATCTCGAAATCGCCCGCGCGATCACCTACATGGTCAACCAGTCGGGGGGCCGCTGGATCGAGCCAGTCAGCGTGAAAGACTTGGGTGCCGAGCGCAGCGGCGAGCAGATCGTACGGGCACAGTGCTTCAAGTGCCACGAGGCGGGCGTCGGCGGCGCACCCAAGATCGGTGATCGGGCTGCCTGGGCGCCGCGACTCAAGAACGGACTGGATAACACCGTCCGCTCCGCGGTCAAGGGACACGGCGGCATGCCCGCCCGTGGCGGCATGGCAAATCTCACCGATTCCGAGCTCCGGAGCGCGATCGTGTACATGTTCAGCCAGGGGGCTGCCCCCGCCAAGTAACCTCCTCGTTCCCTTCTGATCTGGATCAAGCCGACCGCCCGGAGTCGGCGGTACGGTCCGCTCGAGAGGACCTGAAGGGAGCCGTCCGATGCCCAATCGAACCGAACCAATTCAAGACATCGCGCATCTTGGCAGCGTCGAGCTGCTCACGCCGAAGCCGGACCGAAGCCGCTGGTACTTCGAGAACGTCCTCGGCATGGAGGCCGTGTACAGCAGGGCGGAATCCGTCTATCTCCGCGGGTACGGTGACTACGCCACCGCCACGGTGAAACTCACCGCGGCCAGGCAGGCGGGGGTGGGCGCCATTGCCTGGCGGACAGTTAGTACCGAGGCGCTAGCCCGGCGCGCTGACGCGATCAAGCGCACCGGTCTGGGGCTGGGGTGGAGCGACGGCGATTTTGGTCGCGGCCCGTCCTACCGTTTCCGGGACCCGGACGGCCACCCCATGGAGATCTACTACGAGGAGCAGCGGTACCGCGCACCCGATCACCTCCGTTCCACGCTCAAGAACCTGCCGCAGAAGTACACCGGCCGAGGCGTGAACGTCCGGCGCATCGATCACCTCGCGCTGTTCGCGAAGGACGTCGCGGCGAATCGCGAGTTCGCGCAGCAGCTGCTCGGGTTCCAGCTTCGCGAGCAGGTGCTGTTCGACAACGGCCGCACCGAGCTCGGGTCGTGGCTGAGTCCGTCGCCCGTGCATCATCAGGTGGCCTACGTGAAGGACACGAGCGGTGGAAGCGGCCGGCTTCACCACTTCTCGCTGTGGGTGGACAGCCGCGAGGAGGTGCTGCGCGCCGCCGATCTCCTCGCCGAGAACGGCATCTTCATCGAGGCCGGACCGTCGAAGCACAACAACTCACAGGGCTTCTACCTCTATTCCTACGAGCCCGGCGGGAACCGCATCGAGGTCTACTCCGGCAGTTATCTCGTCTTTGCGCCCGACTGGGAGCCGGTGACGTGGAACGAAGAGGAGCGCGGGACCGGAGTCTACTGGGGCGGAGCGTTGCCGGAGAGCTTCATCAACTACGGGACTCCGGACGTGCCAACGCCTCTCCCGGTGACGGAGAAGACGCCGGTGTTCGACCCCTATTGACGCGCTCCTGACGAGTCATGCCGGCTGTTCGGTGAGGCTCTCATCGGCTGCGGTGCGGCGATGACGGCACAGGCGGCGCGAGGGTCGGAAGCGATGGTCGCGGCGCTGCGCGCCCCGGGCCGGTATCCGCATCCGGTCGAGCGGGTCGAGCTGCTTGAGACGCACATCTCCTGGGTGCTGCTGACCGGCCGCTACGCCTACAAGCTGAAGAAGCCGCTCGCCCTCGGGTTCCTCGACTTCAGCACGCTCGACGCGCGCCGGCGCGCGTGCGAGGACGAGCTGCGGCTGAATCGCCGCACCGCACCCGAGCTGTATCTCGAGGTGGTGCCGGTGACCGGCACCGAGGCCGACCCCCTGATCGGCGGCGAGGGGCCAACGATCGATTATGCCGTCAAGATGCGCGAGTTCCCGCAGAGTGCGCTCCTCGACCGCGTCGCCGCGCGCGGCGAGCTGTCGTCCGAGCAGATGGACGAGCTCGCCGGCACGATCGCCGAGTTCCACGCGCGCGTTGATCGCGCCGAGCCGCAGAGCGAGTTCGGGACGGAGCACGCGGTGATCGACCCGGCGCGCCAAAACTTCGCCCAGATCTTACCGCTCGTCACCGACCTCGAAAGCGAGGCCGCGCTCCGACGCCTCGCCAGCTGGACCGAGCGCGAGTTCGGCCGTTGCTGCGACGCCTTCGCCGCACGCCGCCGAGACGGTTTCGTGCGCGAGTGCCACGGCGACCTGCACCTGAGGAACCTGGTGCTCCTCGAGGGGCGCGTCCTGCCCTTCGACTGCCTCGAGTTCAACGCGGCGTTGCGCTGGATCGACGTCGCCGCCGAAGTCGCGTTCGTCGTGATGGATCTCATCGATCATCGCCTCGCCGCACACGCCTGGCGCTTTCTCGACGCCTACCTAGCGGAGACCGGCGATTACGGCGGGCTCGCGGTGCTACGCTTCTACCTTGTGTACCGGGCCATGGTGCGCGCGAAGATCGCCTGCATGCGCGCGCAGCAGCTGCCCGAGGGCGCGGCGCAGCGGACGCAGGCCGCCGTGGAGTGCCGCGAGTATCTGTGCCTCGCGGAGGCGTTCGCCGCTCTCGACCGGCGGGCGCTCATCGTGACCCGTGGACTCTCGGGCTCGGGAAAGACCGTGATTTCCCGTTTGCTCGTCGAGGAACTGGGCGTGATTCGCGTACGGTCCGACGTCGAGCGGAAGCGCCTGCACGGGCTCGCCGCTGCCGAGCGGACCGGCGCCGCGGTCGGCGCGGGGATCTATACGCCGGAGGCGACGCGCGGTACCTACGAGCGACTGCGCGAGGTGGCGCGGACGATCGTCGAGGCGGGCTTCCCCGCGGTCGTCGACGCGACGTTCCTCGCGCGCGCCGATCGCGATGCCTTCCGGGCGCTCGCGCGCATGCTCGGCGTCCCGTTTGCGATCGCCGCCTGCGAGGCGCCGGAGCCGGTGCTGCGCGAGCGAATTGCGGCGCGGAACCGCGCCGGCGCGGACGCGTCGGAGGCCACCCTCGACGTTCTGTCGCGGCAGGTTCTCGCCGCCGAGCCGCTCTCGGCTGCGGAACGCACCTTCGCAGTGGCCATCGACACGCGGAGCAGCCTCGACCGGCTGCGTGCGAGCGCACTGGCACTGGGCGCGCG
>DATEDA010000253.1:0-35729 GCA_035286595.1 Burkholderiales bacterium
CGCGCAACTTGAGCTGACCCGCCGTGACGACCACGTCGCCGGCCTGCAGGCCTTCGGTGATCTCCACCTGGGTGTCGCGCCGCAGGCCGGTCTTGACCTTCACCCGCGCCGCCTTGTCCGCCGTCACCCGGAAAACGTACTGGTCCGCGCCGACCGGGATCAGCGCCTCCTCGGGCACGGTGAGCGCGCGGGGACGCTCGGCCAGGATCACGCGCGTGCGCACGAACATGCCCGGGCGCAGCTGACCCTCGGTGTTCCTGAGACGCGCGCGCAGGATCAGTGCGCGGCCGTTCTGATCGATGAGCGGGTCGATCGCGTCGAGCGTCGCGGCGTAGGTGCGCCCGGGCAGCGCGTCGCTCGCGACCTCGACGGTCTGACCGCGCTTGAGATCGGTGAGCAGCAGCTCCGGCAGCCGGAAGTCGACCTTCAGCGCGGAGATGTCCTCGAGCGTGACGAGATCCTGCCCCTCTTTCACGTAGTCGCCGACGCTCACCTGGCGGATCCCGATCACGCCGGCGAACGGCGCGCGAATCTCGGTCTTGGCGAGCCGCGCGTCGGCGAGCGCCAGCGTGGCCTGCGCGACGCGCAGCGCGTTGAGCGCCTGGTCCTTCGCGTTCGGGCTCACGAATTTTTCGCGTTCGAGCTCGGTGACCCGGTTGAAGTTGGTGTCGGCGAGGGCGAGGTTCGCCTTCGCCTGCTGCACCTCGGCGGCGTGGACCGAGGCGTCGAGCGCGACCAGGAGCTGACCCTTCTCGACCGGACGCCCCTCGATGAAATTGATCCGGCTGATCCGCCCCGAGATCTCCGGTCGCACCACCACCGACTCGTTCGAGCGCAGCGTGCCGATGGCGGCGGCGTCTTCCTGCAGGCGAGCGGTCTTCACCGCCGCGACTTCGACCGCAACCGGAGCACCCGGGGGTGGTCCGCCCGCGCCCTGGGCGCCGGCGGCACCCTTCGGCGCGCTGCCCTGCACCGCGGCCGGGCCGTGATTCTGGTAGTAGGCGTATGCGCCCAAGGCCACGACCCCGGCGAGCGGCAGCGCGACGAAGAGCGCTCGGCGAATGCTCGCTCGATCGGCCGCGCTCACACGGGTTCCTTCAGCGACGCGACGCCGCGGTTGGCGAGCGCGTCGGCGCGCTCGTTGTCGGCGTGTCCCGAGTGGCCCCGGACCCAGTGCCAGCGGATGCGATGGCGTCGGGCGAGCTCGTCGAGCTGCCGCCAGAGCGCTTCGTTCTTCACCGGCTTCCGGTCCGCCGTCTTCCAGCCGCGCCGCTTCCACGCCTCGACCCACTCGGTGATCCCCTTCTTCACGTACTCCGAGTCGGTGAAGAGCTCGACGCGAGAGGGACGCCTCAGCGCTTCCAGCGCACGGATGACTGCGGTGAGCTCCATGCGGTTGTTGGTGGTGTCGGGCTCGCCGCCGAACAGCTCCCGCTCGCGCCGGCCGGACCGCAGGAGCGCACCCCAGCCCCCCGGTCCCGGGTTGCCCTTGCAGGCGCCGTCGGTGTAGATCTCGACGACGTCAGCCACCGTCGCGGCCGCCGCGACCCGTGCCGCCCACGATCAAGCGCAGCCGCACCGCGGCGCGCCGCCCGTGGCTGGCACCAGCCTGCGCAACCGCGGGATCCCGGCGCGCGACCGGTGCGAGCGCTCTCGCCGTCGCGCGCCCGTTCTTCCACTGCGCAGCGACCAGGCGCATGCCGCGCACCCGCTTCACGGCACGCACGACGTACACGCCGCCGCAGATCGGCCACCAGCGGTCCCCCGCCCGCTCCATGAAGGCGAACCGCTGCAGCCACTTAGTCTGGCTGAAGGGCGGCGCATAGCGGCCGAGCCGGCCGCCGTTGAGCTCGAAGCCGAGCAGCTTCAGCCAGTCGCGGAGCCGCAGGAGGCCGATGAACTCGCCGCACCACGGATGATCGGCGCGCTTGAGGCCAAGCCAGCGCTTGAGTCCCCACAGGCTCAACGGGTTGAAGCCGGCAATCACGATCTGCCCCTCGGGCATCAGGACCCGCTCGGCTTCGCGCAGGATCTGGTGCGGATCCTGGTTGAACTCGAGGAGATGGGGCAGGACCACGAGATCCACGCTGTGCGACGCGAGCGGCCAGTGGCGCGGGTCCGCCGCGATGGCGCAGCCCGGCTCGGCGCCGATGGTGAAGCGGAGCGGGATGCGGTTCGCGCGCAGGCAGTCGATCGTCGGGAGACCGACTTGCACCGACCTGAAGCCGAACACGTCCTCGACCGCGCTGTCGAACTGCGCGCGCTCCCACTCGAGCACGTACGCCCCCTTCGGGGTCTCGAACCAGTCGGCTAGCGTCGATTTTTGCGGCGGTTGCAACACGATGGGGCCATGCTCCTGCCCTTGCGAAACGTGCGTACGCGTGTGCCTATTATGGCGCAAAGGCGACGACCCCCTTCCTCGGCTGCCCCCAGGCGGCGATCGTCGCTTCCGCCAACAAGTACCTCGGGACGCAGGCGTCGAGCTCCGACCAGGTCTTCGCCGCCATCCGGCAGTGGAAGAAGCGGCTTTGACGTATTTCCGCCTAATCCGCCGGCTTACCTTGACCCCCTCACGGGTGCTCCGTAGTATCCGCGCAACTCTTGGGGGAATGGTGGCGGTGACGTGCGGAACGAGGTGGGTGGTGGCGGCGCTGCTTGCCGGCGTGCCCTCGCTCGCGCTCGCGGTCGACCCGCTGTTGCATGACCTCCCGGAGCCCGAACCCCCGCCCGCCGTCTCGAGCCCTCCGGCGCCGGTCGCCGCGTCCGAGGAGGACCTCGCCGACGTCGAAGTGAGCGAGATCCGCGACCTCGGCCCGAAACCGCCTACCGCCGAGCCGCCGGGCGACCTGTGGCAGCGCATTCGCAGCGGCTTTGCCATCGCCGACCTCGACGGCGCCCTCGTCGTCCAGCAGCAGAAGTTCTACGCCCAGCGGCAGGACCAGATCCAGCGGATCGTCGACCGCAGCCGGCGCTACCTCTTCCACATCGTCGCGGAGCTCGAGCGGCGGGGACTCCCGACCGAGCTCGCGCTGCTGCCGATGGTCGAGAGCGCCTACAACCCGATGGCGTACTCGCGCGCGCATGCGTCGGGGCTGTGGCAGTTCATCCCGTCCACGGGACGGAACTACAACCTCGGCCAGAACTGGTGGTTCGACGCGCGCCGCGACGTCGTCGCCTCGACCAGCGCGGCGCTCGACTACCTGCAGAGCCTCCACGACATGTTCGGCGACTGGCATCTCGCCCTCGCCGCGTACAACATGGGCGAGAACGGCGTGCAGCGCGCGATCGACCGGAACCGGGCGAAGAAGCGCGGCACCGACTACGCGTCGCTCCCCATGCCGCGGGAGACGCGCCGCTACGTCCCGACCCTCCAGGCGCTGAAGAACATCGTCGCGAATCCGGCGGCGTTCGGCGTCGAGCTCGACCCGATTCCCGACGCGCCGTACTTCGTCTCCGTCACCCTCACCCGCGACATCGACCTCGACCTGGCGGCGAAGCTCGCCGAGATGCCGGTCGAGGAGCTCGTCGCACTCAACCCCGGGCACAACCGCCCGGTGGTCGCCGCGGCGCTCGCGCCGCAGCTCGTGCTGCCCAACGACCGCGCTGAGGCATTCCTCCAGAACCTGGAGCGCCACGAGGCGCCGCTGTCGTCGTGGGACACGTACACGTTCAAGGCCGGCGACAAGCTCGCCAAGCTTGCCGCGGAGCACGGCGTCAGCGTGGATCGCCTGAAGGCGATCAACGGCCTCGGGCCGAAGGGCGTCGTCGTCATCGGCCAGCAGCTGCTCCTGCCCCAGAAGGGGACCGCCGCGGCCTCCGAGCCCCTGCCGCCGATCTTCTCATCGCCGGCCCGCTTCGCGGCGTATCTGGTGCGGCAGGGCGATACCTGGGCCAAGATCGCAGCGGCGTTCGGCGTGCGGGTCGACGACCTCAAGCGCTTGAACGACGGCGCCGAGCTCCTCGCCGGCGAGTCGCTGGTGATCCAGCTCACCCCGAAGCGGACGGTCCGAAAACCCGTGAAGCGGCGGCCGGCGGGCACCTCGCGTCCGAGCGCGGCCTCGTCGTCGCCTCGCCTGGCCGCGCCGGCGGCGGCACGGCCGTCTCACTAGCCTCGCCTGGTCCCCGGCAAGCGGGGGGGCCGCGTCGACGGCGAGGAGACCGGCGCCTCATCCCCGTAGAGCCAGCAGTTCACTTCGCGCGTCGCTGACACCAGCACCGCCGGGGGGTATTCCATCCGGCACTGCGCGGTCGCATGCGGGCAGCGCGGGTGGAAGTGACAGCCCGACGGCGGCGCTACCGGAGACGGCAGCTCGCCCTTGACGTGGAGCTGCTCGCGTCCGCCCTCCAGCGTCGGCACCGCGTCGAGCAGCGCCTGCGTGTACGGGTGCTTCGGGTCCGCGAGCACCTCCTCGACCGTCCCATGCTCCACGATGCGCCCGAGGTACATTACCGCGACCTCATCGGCGACGTAGCTGACCACGCCGAGGTTATGCGTGATGAACAGATACGCGACGCCGAGCTCCCGCTGCAGCCGCTTGAGCAGGTTGAGGATCTGCGCCTGCACCGAGACGTCGAGCGCGCTGGTCGGCTCGTCGCAGACGACGAGCTTCGGGTTCACCGACAGCGCGCGCGCGATCGCGATGCGCTGGCGCTGCCCGCCCGAGAATTCGTGCGGGTAGCGCGAGAGCGCCTCCACGGGGAGTCCGACCTGGGCCAGCAACTCGCCCACGCGTCGTTCCCGCGCCGCCCGATCGGCGAGCACGCCGAGCGCGGTCATGCCTTCCAGCAGGATGTCCTGCACCCGCATCCGGGGATTGAGCGAGGCGTAGGGGTCCTGGAACACGATCTGGAGATCCGCGCGTCGTCGCCGGAGGGCGCTGCGGCGAAGGCGCGTCAGCTCGGCGCCGTCGAACATCACCTCACCGCCGGTCGGCCGGATCAGCTGCAGGACGCTCTTGCCGACGGTGGTCTTGCCGCAGCCGGACTCACCGACCAGCGCGAGCGTGCGGCCGGGCGCGATCGCGAACGACACACCGTCCACCGCCCGCACGTAACCGACCGTGCGCTTCAAGATGCCCCGGCGAATGGGGAAGTGGACCGTGAGGCCGCGTGCATCGAGGAGCGGCTCCAGGCCCGCAGGCGTTTGCGGGGATCCCGAGAGCACGCGCACTTCGTCCACCATCGCCGGCGCCGGCTCGTGCTCGCGCAGATGACACCTCACCAGGTGGCCCTCGGCGACCCGTGACCAGGGCGGTGCTTCGCTGCGGCAGCGGTCGAAGGCGTGCTCGCAACGGTCCGCGAAGCGACACCCCCGGAACTCCACCGACAGCGGCGGCACCTGGCCAGGGATGACGTCGAGCTCCCCGCCCCGCTTGTCGGGGCCGGGCAGCGCCGCGAACAACTTGATCGCATAAGGGTGCTGCGGCGCACGGAAGAACGCCTTGCGCTCGGCGACCTCGACCAGCTCGCCGGCGTACATGACCGCCACCCGATGCGCCATCCCCGCGACGACCCCGAGATCGTGGGTGATGAGCAGGATCGACATGCGACGGCTCGCCTGCAGCGCCCGCAGGAGGTCGAGCACCTGGGCCTGGATCGTGACGTCGAGCGCCGTGGTCGGCTCGTCGGCAATGAGCAGGTCGGGCCCCGCGGCGAGCGCGAGCGCGATCATCACGCGCTGCTTCATCCCCCCCGAGAGCTGGAACGGGTACTCGTCGAGACGGCGGGTCCCGTCGGCGATGCCGACCTGGTCGAGAAGCTCGAGCGTCCGCTCGCGCGCCGCCCGCCCACGCAAGCCGGTGTGCCGCACCAGCACCTCGCTGATCTGCCGGCCGACGGTGAGCACCGGGTTCAGGCTCGTCGCCGGCTCCTGGAAGATCATCGCGATCCGCCGCCCGCGCACGTCGCGCATGCGCGCCTCGGGGAGCTCGAGGAGCTCGATGCCGTCGAGCCGGACGCTCCCCGCCACGATCCGGCCGTTCTCCGGGAGGAGCCGCGCCAGCGTGAGCGCGGTCATGCTCTTGCCGCACCCCGACTCCCCGACGATCGCGAAGGTCTCGCCGCGCGCGATCTCGAGATCCACGCCGTCGAGGGCGCGCACCAGCCCGTCGCTCGCGTCGAGCCAGGTCTTCAGGCCTTTCGCTTCCAGCACCGCGCTCATTGGGTGGTCCCCACCGCCGCCGCGGGCCGTGCGCCGACGGCCGCCCGTGGATCGAACGCATCGCGCACCGCATCGGCGAAGAGGTTCGCCGCGAGCACCAGCACCACCATGAACGCGAACGCGGCCGCGAGCGTCCACCACACCATGGGCTCGCGCGCCATCTCGAGTCGGGCGGTGTTGATCATCGTGCCGAAGCTCGTCATCGACGGATCCACCCCGACGCCGACGTAGGAGAGCACCGCTTCGGCCAGGACCAGCCCCGAGAAGTCCATCACGAGCGCGATCAGCACGATGTGCATCACGTTCGGCAGGAGGTGGCGCGTGATGACGCGGCCCCGACGCACCCCGAACGCGTGCGCGGCCTGGATGTACTCGAGCTCCGACAGCTTGAGCGCCTCACCGCGCAGGAGACGCGCGAGCCCGGTCCAGCTCGTGACGCCGAGGATGATGCAGAGGAGCAGCAGGCGCAGGTCCGCGCGGTGGGCCGCGGTCGGGAACAGCTCGGGGTTCTTGTCGATGTACACCTGCATCATCAGGACGAAGGCGGCGATGAGCAGCACGCCCGGGATCGAATTGAGCGTCGTGTAGACGTACTGCACCACATCGTCCACCCAACCCCTGAGGTATCCGGCCATGATCCCCAGCAGGATCGCGAACGGCAGCATGACGAGCGTCGTGATCGTGCCGATGACGAGCGCGGTGCGGATGCTCTTGAGCGCGAGGTAGAGCACGTCCTGCCCCACCTTCTCCGTGCCGAGGACGTGATACTTCGCAGCGAGCAGCGCAGTCGGGACGACGAGCACCACGAGGGCCAGCACCGTGAGGAAACCCGCGAGCCACGGCACTTCGGTCTCACGCCGTCGGATTGCGCTCCACATCGCCGCGACCGTGCTGCCGTGCCGCCTCGCCATCGCCGCGGTCGCAAGCCCGACCACGGCCCACCACGCCGCGAACGCCAGCGCCACGCCCTGGAGCACGGTTACGGCAACGTCGCGGCTGCGATCCCGCTCGTCCTTGAGATGCGCGCCGCCGTAACGGAGCCGCGGGAACTCGCGCACGATCTTCCCGCCCGGGAGCTCGGTCGTCTCGCGCTGGTACGCACGGGTCGCGAGCGGCGCGGAATAAGTCCGCTCGACACGGGTGCGCAGCGGCTCGAGCACCGCATCGAGGGCGCTCAGCACCTCCACGCCGTGGATCTCTGCACCATCCGCCGCTTTGCCTTCCAGCCTTTGCCGATAGTGGATCGAGTCGACCAGGCCGATGACAACGAACACCGCCAGCATCACGAGCGCGCACACGCCCGGTGCGCTGCGAAGCACCCGGCGCCACGGGACGAGCAGATGAGCCTGCCGCCCGACGTACCAGAAGTAGATGACGCCCAGCGCCACCAGCAGCCAAACGAGCCTGTCGGTCCACAATGCCACCGGCAGGACGCCGAACCCCCAACGCATCAGCCACGCGCTGCCGACACCGGCGGCGAGGAGCATTGCGGCAAGCCGTGCGGCACTCCGCATCACTCGAACCTCACACGCGGATCCACGATCGTGTACGACAGGTCGGTCAGGATGAGCCCGACGATGTACAGAGCCGAGCCGAGAAACACCATCGACCGCACGACGGCGAAGTCCTGCGCTTGAATCGCGTCGATCGTGTAGCTGCCCAGGCCCGGGATCCCGAAAAACGACTCGGTCAGCAGGCTGCCCATGAACAGCAGCGGGATCACCACCACCACGCCGGTGAGGACCGGGATCATGGCGTTCTTGAGCACGTGGCGGAACATGACCGCCGTCTCCGCGAGCCCCTTCGCCCGCGCCGTGCGAACGTAGTCGCGGTTGACCTCCTCGAGGAAGATCGTCCGATACCACCGCGTGGCCGCGCCGATGCCGCCGACGACCCCGACCAGGACCGGGAGGATCACGAACCGTCCCGCGTCGAGGCCGCCGCCGTAACCCGAGATCGGGACGAGGTGCCACAGCTTGCTGGCGAGGAATTGCCCGCCGATGATGTAGAACAGCATCGAGATCGACATCGCCGCGACGCAGAGCACCACGCCCCAGAAGTCGAGATAGGTCGCGCGGAAAAACACGAGCGCGAGCGCGAACGTGACGTTCACCGCCAGGCCGACGACGAACACCGGGATCGCGACCGCGAGGCTCGGCAGCATACGCGTGCGGATCTCGTGACCGATGCTCCGGCCGTCGTCGGCGTTGCCGAAGTCGAACGCGAAGAGCTTCACCGATTTCTGGAAGAACACCGTCTCGGTGAACCGCCCTGCGCCCTCGGCGGTCGCGTTGAAGAGCATGGGCCGGTCGTAGCCGCGTTCGGCCTTCCACTTCTCGATCGCCTCCGGCGTGACCCGCTTCGCCCCGAGCTGCATGCGCGCCATGTCGTCCGGCGTGTTGACGACGAAGAACAGCAGGAACGTGATCAGGTTGACCCCGATGAGGATCGGGATCGCGTACAGAATCCGGCGCAGGACGTAGGCGGTCACTGGGCTACCTTGTCGCTGCGCGACAAGGATTCGCGCTTGGGGCGGCCCGGCGCGCTCATTGGACTACCCTCGCGGCTCGCGCGCCTCGGGATTCGCCCTTGGGACGGCCCGGCGGGCTCATGCGGCCGGGCGCGCCGCCGCGCGCTCCCGGCGGAGGTACCCAAGCACCGCCGGCACGCACGCAAGCGCGAGCAGTAGCCCGGCGAGGGCGATCGGCCACACGACCGGGCGGTTCCACTCGCCGCGCCGCTGCTCGCGGAGCTGCGGATCGAGGCGATGGTACTTCAGGCCGTTGCGCGCCATCTGGTTCGGCTTGACGTTCGCGAGCCACAGGTGCGCCAGGCCGTAGTCCTTCGGATGGAACCCCCACACCCACGGTGCGTCCTCGCGGGCGATCGTTACCATGCGGTCGATGATCGCCTGGCGCTCGGGGCCGTTGTCGATGCTCTTCATCTGCAGGAACAGCCGGTCGTACTCCGGGTTCTGGTAGTTCGCCGTGTTCTCGCCTCCGGTCTTCGCCCGGGACTGCGGGCCGTTCAGCAGGAACATGAAGTTCTCGGGATCGGGGTAGTCGGCATTCCAGCCGAGGAAGAAGAGCTGCGTGTTCCCGGTGCGGACCTTCTCCTGGAAGCGGTTCCAGTCGGTGGCGCGGATCTCGAGCTGGATGTCGAGCTTGCCGAACTGGCGCCGGTACCAGTCGAGGCGCGGCTTGTCGCCGGGGCCGCGCTGCACGGTGTCGAGGTAGAGCACGAGCGGCTGGCCGGTCTTCGCGTCACGCCCATCGGGATAGCCGGCTTCGGCGAGGAGCTTCTTCGCGACCTCGATCGCCTTTCGTTCGGCCCTGCCGTCGACCCAGTCGTAGACCACCGGATTGATGCCCTCGCGGCCCTCGCGGTGACCGAAGATCCCGGGCGGGATCGGCCCGGTCCCGGAAGTGCCGCGCCCGTTCATGAAGATGGAGATGAATTCCTCCCAGTCGATCGCGATCGACACCGCCTGGCGCAGCTTCCGTCCCCGATCGGACAGCCCGCCGACGACCGGATCGAGGAAGTTGAACGCGAGGTAGAACGTGCTCGTCCCGACGGAGGTGCGCAGCCGGATTCCCCGCGCTTCCATCTCCGGCGTCAGGCTCGCCTCGCCCTCGAGGTCGACGCGAACCGCCTGGTCGAAGTTGTCGGAAGCAATCCCCGACTGGTCGTAGTAGCCCTGGAGGAACTTGTTCCAGTAAGGGATGCCCTCCTTCTCCCGGCTGAAGACGATCCGGTCGACGAACGGCACCGGCTTGCCAGCGTCGTCGAGGAGCCCCGATTCCGCGTCCCCCGGCGCGCCTTCCTGCGGGTAACGTTCGCCGCGGAAGTTCGGGTTGCGCGCGAGCACCATGCGCGCATTCGGGTCGTTCTCGACCAGCATGTACGGCCCGGTGCCGACCGGGAACCAGTCGAGCGTCAGGTTGCGTCCGTCGTTCATGCCGCGCTGCGAGTAGAAGCGATCCGCCTCGACGGGCAGCGGCGCGAAGAACGGCATCGCCAGCCAGTACGCGAACTGCGGATACTTGCCCTTGATGCGGACGCGGTACGCATGCCGGTCGACGATCTCGACGCCCGGCAGCACGAAAGCCCGCAGATCGATCCAGGGTAGTCCCTTGTCGGCCTTGCCGAAGCGCGCCTCGTGCGCCTTCACGAGCCGGTCGTTCTCGACCTTGAGCGCGGCAGCGAGCTCCTTCAGGCCGACGATGTACTCGCTCATGTGGCCGAGGATGGGCGATACCAGCCGCGGATGGGCGAGCCGCTTGATCTGGTACACGTAGTCCTCGGCGACGAGCTCGCGGGTGCCGGTGCGGGGGAAGTCGGTGAGCGTGAACTTGCCGCGGATCTCGGCTTCGGGAAGGTCGAGATAGAGCGCTTTGCCGTTCGCGTCCTGCGCGAACGCCGGATGCGGCTGATAGCGGATGCCCGGCCGGATGCGGATCTCGTACTCGCTGTAGGCGACCTGCTCGGCGGGCGCGTCGGCGGGAAGCTCGCGGTCCTGCGCGTCGAAGAAGCGTGGCTTCGGCAGCTCGGCCGCCGCCTCGGGAATCAGCTCGTAGGGGCGCTTCAGGTAGTGATATTGAAGCGGCGGCTCGTAGATCTGCTGGATGAAGCCCCACTCGTCCGAGGTGTACGAGCGCGCGGGGTCGAGGGTCTTCGGGCGATCGATGAACGAGCTGTAGAGGATGTTCCCGCCGCGCTCGGCGGCCGGGTAGGGATCGTTCCACACCTCGCCGCAACCGGCGACCCCCGCGGCGATGAAGAGGAGCGCGAGCAATCGCATGGCGGCACCGAGTGTAGCGGACGCTGCCCGGCGTGTCAGCGCGAACGCCTGGATATAATGGCGCGCATGGGCCTTCTGGACAACAAGCGGATCCTCGTCACCGGCCTGCTCAGCAACCGCTCGATCGCGTACGGCATCGCGCGCGCCTGCCGCCGCGAAGGCGCCACGCTCGCCTTCACCTACCAGAGCGACCGGTTTCAGGAGCGGGTCGGCGAGATGGCGCGCGAGTTCGGAAGCGATATCGCCCTGCCGTGCGACGTGGCGAGCGACGAGGAGATCGGGCGGCTGTTCCGCACCTTGCGCGAGCGGTGGGACAGCCTGGACGGCCTCGTGCATGCGATCGCGTACGCGCCCCGCGAAGCGATCGCGGGCGACTTCGTCGAGGGCGCATCGCGCGAGGCGTTCCGGATCGCGCACGACGTTTCGAGCTACAGCTTCCCGGCGCTCGCCCGCGCTGCGCTGCCGCTGATGCAGGGGCGCAACGCGGCGCTCCTGACGATGACGTATCTCGGCGCCAATCGCGTCGTGCCGGGTTACAACACCATGGGCCTCGCAAAAGCGAGTCTCGAGGCCGCGGTCCGCTACCTTGCCGCGAGCCTCGGTCCGCGCGGCATCCGGGTCAACGGGATCTCCGCCGGCCCCATCAAGACCCTCGCCGCAAGCGGCATCGCCGGCTTCGGCAAGATCCTCAAGTACGTCGCGGCCAACGCGCCGCTGCGCCGGAACGTCACGATCGACGACGTCGGAAACGTCGCCGCGTTCCTGCTCTCCGATCTCGCGGCGGGGGTTACCGGCGAGATCACCTACGTCGACTGCGGGTTCAACGTCGTGGCCGGGGGAATGGAGACCGGCAAGGACGAAGACTGACTGTCGCGGAATGAATTGGCCGGCTTCCGCCGCTCCGGCCAGTCGTCCTTGCTGGACTATCGGTCCACCTTCTTCTGCAGGTTCGCCTCGTAGACCGTGATCTTGGCGCGACTGCGAAGTCCGTCGACGAACGCGTCGTACGTCTCACGGGCCTCCTGCCGGGTCAGCCCCGTCTCATTCGCGCGTAGCTTCGCCTCGTCCGCAGCCCGCGCCTCGATCACCTTCGAGACACGGTAGATCGCGTACCCCGCCGGCGACAGGTCGACGCCCACGTAGGCCGGAAGCTTCGAAGCGTCGGCACGAAACACGGGCGCCACGACGCGCCGGTCGAGTCCAGCGGGGCTCTCGCGGCTGACGGCCCGCGCCGGGCCCCAAGCGACGCCCGCATCCTGGCCCGACTCGAGCTGCTTCAGCCTCGCGGCGCCGGTTTCGCGGGCCAGCCGCAGCGCCTCCTCCTGCGTGAGCCGCTTCGTGATCTCGCCCCGCACCTCGTCAATCGGCCGCACGGCGGCGGGCCTGTGATCCAGCACGCGCGCGACGACGATGCCGCCGGGCTCGACTTCCACCGCCTCGGTGTTGCGCTTGTTGCGGATCGCGTCGTCGCCGAAGAGCGCCGCGACCAGCTTCGCGTTGCCGAGCGGCGCCGGCGCAGTGGCACGGGAGAACCAGCCGGTGGTCGCGATCCTGAGCTTGAATCGCTCGGCGACCGGTTGCAGGCTCTCGGGTTGCTCGTAGGCGAGGTTGCTGAGCGCCTCGGCCGACTCCGGAAACCTCTTCTGCGCCTTCTGGCGCTTGAGGTCGCGCTCGATCTCGGCGCGCGCGGCGTCGAAGTCCTTCACTTCCGCCGGTGCGCTGATCAGGATGTGGCGCGCGCGGCGCTGCTCGCCCTTCCCGCCTTCGGCTTTCCGTATCCCGGTGACCTGGATGATGTGGAGGCCGAACTCGCTCGCGACGAGCGGGCTGATCTCGTCCGGCTTCAGCCGGAAGACCGCGTCCTCGAAGGGCTTGACCATGGCGCCGCGCCCGAACCAGCCCAGGTCGCCGCCGGCGGCGGCCGAGCCCGAATCCGCGGAGCTCGCCTTGGCGATCTCCGCGAACCTGGCCGGGTCCTTGCGCACCTCGGCGAGGGCAGCTTCGGCCTTCTTGCGCCCCTCCAGGTACGCGGCGCGCTTCGGGGCCAGGCCTGCCTCGTAGGCCGCCTTGATCTCGTCGGGGCTCACCGTCTCCTCGGCGAGGAAGGCATCCAGCGCGAGCTGAACGTACTCGGCCCGCACCTGTTCCGGCACCTCGAACTCCTTGGCATGCGACCGGTAGTAGGCGTCGACCGCGTCCGGCGCAAGTTTGACCTGAGCAACGAACTGGCTCGCCGGCACGAGCGACTCCGACACCTCGCGGCTCTCGCCCAGAATGGTCGCGACCCGGCGCGCCGTCGTCCTCGCGACGATGGTCGAGTCGAGGAGACCGCTCGCGAGCTGCCGCAACGCGAGGTCGCTCCGCAGCTCGGCCTCGAACAGCTCCTCGCTCTTGTTCTGCCCCCGGAGGAACGCCTGATAGCTCGGGCGCGAGAACTTGCCGTTTTCCTGGAAGGCGGGCTGCGCGGCGATCAGCTCGCGGACCTGATCATCGGTGACCCCCACGTGGTTCCGCGCCATGTAAAGACCGAGCACGCGCTGGGCGACGAGCGCATCGACCAACTGCTTGCGCGCCTCGGGCGTGTCGAGAAGGGCGGGATCGAAGTTGCGCCCGAGCACGCTGCGAAGCTGGTCGCGCCGCTGCTCCTGGGCCTGGGCAAACTCGCGCACCGTCACCCGGCTGCCGTTCACGTCGGCGAGATCGGTCCCGCCGGACCCGGCCCAGTCGAAAGACTGGATGCCGAAGAATGCGAACGGCGGGACGATCAGCAGCATGAGCGCGATCTGCAGCAGCCGCTTGTGCTTGCCTACGAACTCGAACATGTGGGCTCTCGCCTCCGACCGCTCCCGTCGCCGGGAGCGCGTTCATGGATCATCAAACAAAAAGGCGAACCGGGGCTCGCCTTCGGGGAAACCTGGCGGAGTGGACGGGACTCGAACCCGCGACCCCCGGCGTGACAGGCCGGTATTCTAACCAGCTGAACTACCACTCCGTGCTGTCGGCATTCGGGCGCTTGAGCCGTGGTGGGTGCTGAGAGGCTCGAACTCCCGACATTCGCCTTGTAAGGGCGACGCTCTACCAGCTGAGCTAAGCACCCCGAAAAGGGGCGCTAGTTTAGCGCATCCTTGAGCGCTTTTCCAGGCCGGAACTTCGGCACGCGCGCCGCCTGGATCCTGATCGGCGCCTGGGTGCGCGGGTCGCGCCCGGTGCGCGCCTTGCGCCGGCCGACGTAGAACGTCCCAAATCCGACCAGCGTCACCATGGTGCCCTTCTTGAGCGCCATCTTGATGCTCGCCACTGCGGCGTCGAGCGCGCGTTGCGCCGCGGCCTTGGAGATATCTGCGGACTTGGCGATGTGATCGATCATCTCGCTCTTGTTCACTGGGAGCCCTCCTTCGAGCGCGTCGCGTGCGGGAACGTCGGGTCGACCTGGACGGCTCGCCGGACTCGCCGTGAGCCCATGCGCCGCGAACCTCCTCGGGCGCGAGTTCTGAGGGCGTTATAGCAATGCGTCTTCTGCAGTGTCAAGGTCGAAATGACATCGTACTGAGCGCCGCGGGGCCGGCGCACCCCGCCCAACAAAAACGCCGATGGGGTGCGCCCCCATCGGCGTTCGGCGTCGACGCGACGCGCTCTAGTGCGTCACGACGCTGGTCGCGCCCGGCTTTTCCTCCGGGACCGCCGCCGGCACGGCGGCTTGGGCCGCGCCCTCGGCGAGCGGCTCGGGCTTGCGCTCGAGCGCCACGTCGAGGACCTGGTCCACCCACTTCACCGGAACGATCTCGAGGCGGTTCTTGATGTTGTCGGGAATGTCGACCAGATCCTTCACGTTCTCCTCGGGAATCAGCACGGTCTTGATCAGGCCGCGGTGCGCCGCGAGAAGCTTCTCCTTCAGCCCGCCGATCACGAGCACTTCGCCCCGCAGGGTGATTTCTCCGGTCATCGCCACATCGGCTCGCACCGGGATACCGGTGAGCGAGGAGACCATCGCGGCGCAGATGCCGATGCCGGCGCTCGGGCCGTCCTTCGGCGTCGCGCCCTCAGGCAAGTGGACGTGGATGTCGCTCTTCTGGAACACATCCTCGGCGATGCCGAGCCGCTGCGCGCGGCTGCGCACCACCGAGAGCGCCGCCTGGATCGACTCCTGCATCACCTCGCCGAGCTTGCCGGTGGTGATCGTCTTCGCCTTCCCCGGCATGACCGCGACCTCGATCGTCAGGAGCTCGCCCCCGACCTCGGTCCATGCGAGACCCGTGACCTGGCCGACCTGGTTCTGCTTTTCGGCGATCCCGTACGTGAAGCGCCGCACTCCGAGGAACTTGTCGAGGTTGCGCGCGGTCACGGTAACCCGCCGTTTGCCGCCTTTGGTGAGCAGGTCTTTCACCGTCTTGCGGCAGATCTTCGAGATGTCGCGCTCGAGGTTGCGAACCCCGGCTTCGCGCGTGTAGAAGCGGACGACGTCGCGGATCGCACTCTCGGTGACCGACAGCTCGTCGCGCTTCACGCCGTTGCTCTTCATCTGCTTCGGCAACAGATAACGCGTCGCGATGTTGATTTTCTCGTCCTCGGTGTAGCCGGAGAGGCGGATCACTTCCATCCGGTCGAGCAGCGCCGGGGGAATGTTGAGGGTGTTGGCCGTTGCGACGAACATCACCTCCGAGAGGTCGTACTCGACCTCGACGTAATGGTCGACGAAGGTGTGGTTCTGCTCGGGATCGAGGACTTCCAGCAGCGCCGAGGACGGATCGCCGCGGAAGTCCATGCCGAGCTTGTCGACCTCGTCGAGCAGGAACAGCGGGTTCTTCACCCCGACCTTGGTCATGTTCTGCAGGATCTTGCCCGGCATCGATCCGATGTAGGTGCGCCGGTGGCCGCGGATCTCGGCTTCATCGCGGACGCCGCCGAGCGACATGCGGATGAACTTGCGGTTGGTCGCGCGCGCGATCGACCGGCCGACCGAGGTCTTTCCGACCCCCGGCGCGCCGACGAGGCACAGGATCGGCGCCTTCATCTGGTCGACACGAGTCTGCACGGCCAGGTACTCGAGGATCCGTTCCTTGACCTTCTCGAGCCCCCAATGGTCCGCGTTCAGCACCTTCTCCGCGGCCGGAATGTCCTTCGAGATCTTGCTCCTCTTCTTCCACGGCAGGCCGACCAGGGTGTCGAGGTAGTTCCGCACCACCGTCGCCTCCGCCGACATCGGCGACATGAGGCGCAGCTTCTTGAGCTCGTTCTCGGCCTTGTGGCGAGCCTCCTTCGGCATGCGCGCCGCCTTGAGCTTTTTCTCCATCTCGTCGAGGTCGGCGCCTTCCTCGCCTTCGCCGAGCTCCTTCTGGATCGCCTTCACCTGCTCGTTAAGGTAGTACTCGCGCTGGCTCTTCTCCATCTGTCGCTTCACGCGCCCGCGGATTCGCTTCTCGACCTGGAGGATGTCGATCTCGGCTTCGAGCTGGCTGAGAAGGCTCTCGAGCCGCTCCTTGACGTCGATCATCTCGAGCACCTTCTGCTTCTGCTCGAGCTTGAGCGGCAGGTGCGCGGCGACCGTGTCGGCGAGCCGGCCGGGCTCCTCGATGCCGGCGAGCGACGTGAGGATCTCCGGCGGGATCTTCTTGTTCAGCTTCACGTACTGATCGAACTGGGTGACCAGGGCGCGCCGCATCGCCTCGACCTCGGTGGAGTCGGTGGCGTCCGGGGACAGCGGCGCGGCGAGCGCCGAGTAGTGCGTACGCTGATCCGCGACCTCGTGGATTCGCGCGCGCTGGCTGCCCTCCACCAGCACCTTCACCGTGCCGTCGGGGAGCTTCAGCATCTGCAGGATATTCGAGACGCACCCGATCGCGTACATGTCCTCGGGCGTCGGCTCGTCCTTGGCCGCGGACTTCTGGGCGACGAGCAGGATGCTCTTGCCCGCCTCCATCGCGATCTCCATGGCCTTGATCGACTTCGGCCGCCCGACGAACAGCGGGATGACCATGTGCGGGAAGACCACGACGTCCCTGAGGGGAAGCAGCGGAAACTGGACGGGGTGGGTGGAGAGCTCGGTGACGGACATGGTGTTACCCCTCGGGAGGGTGTGCCGGGAATGTGGGGGGCGAACCCCCGGGCTTCAAGGCAGCAGCGCCCGGCCCGGTGCCGGTGCCGCCACGAGTGCAGGACTTAGTGGGACCCGGCAACCTTGGGCTGGTCCGAGTAGATGAGCAGGGGAACCCCGTCGCCGACGATCGTCGCCTCGTCGACGACGACCTTGCTCACGTTCTCGAGCGTTGGCAGATCGAACATGATCTCGAGCAGGACGTGCTCGAGGATGGAACGCAGGCCCCTGGCGCCGGTCTTGCGCGCCAGCGCGCGGTGCGCGATCGCGGTCAGCGCCTGCGGCCGCACCTCCAGCTCGACCCCTTCCATCCCGAACAGCTTGTGATACTGCTTGAGCAGCGCGTTCTTCGGCTCGGTCAGGATCCGGATCAGTGCGTTCTCGTCGAGCTCCTCCAGCGTCGCGACCACGGGCAGGCGGCCGACGAACTCGGGAATCAGCCCGTACTTGATCAGATCCTCCGGCTCGACCGCCTTCAGCGTTTCGCTGATGTCCTTGGAGTTGTTGAGGCTCCGGACCTCGGCGCCGAAGCCGATGCCGGCCTTCTCCGACCGGTTCCGGATGATCTTCTCCAGCCCGTCGAACGCGCCGCCGCAGATGAACAGGATGTTCGTGGTATCGACCTGGACGAAATCCTGGTTCGGGTGCTTGCGGCCGCCCTGCGGCGGCACCGAGGCGATCGTGCCCTCGACGAGCTTCAGCAGCGCCTGCTGCACGCCCTCTCCCGACACGTCGCGGGTGATCGACGGGTTGTCGCTCTTGCGCGAGATCTTGTCGATCTCGTCGATGTAGACGATGCCGCGCTTCGCCTTGTCGACGTCGTAGTCGCAGTTCTGCAGCAGCTTCTGGATGATGTTCTCGACGTCCTCGCCGACGTATCCGGCTTCGGTGAGAGTCGTGGCATCGGCGATCACGAACGGGACGTTGAGGAGGCGAGCGAGCGTCTGGGCGAGCAGCGTTTTCCCGGAGCCGGTCGGCCCGACGAGCAGGATGTTCGACTTCGCGAGCTCGACCTCGTCGTTCTTCGACAGGTGCTTGAGCCGCTTGTAGTGGTTGTAGACCGCGACCGACAGGATCTTCTTCGCCTGCTCCTGGCCGATGACGTACTCGTCCAGGATCTGGCAGATCTCCTTCGGCGTCGGCAGATCCGACTTCGTGGGTCGCCCGGCCTTGTCGGTCGCGCTCTCCTCGCGGATGATGTCGTTGCAGAGCTCGATGCACTCGTCGCAGATGAACACCGACGGGCCGGCGATGAGCTTCCGCACCTCGTGCTGGCTCTTGCCGCAGAAGGAGCAGTAGAGAAGCTTCTCGCTCCCGCTCTTGTCGGACATCCCCGCCATGCGCCGCCTTTCAGCCCACCGTCGCTTCGCTGCGCGACGTCAAGATCCGATCCACCAAACCATACTGCATCGCGTCCTCAGCTGATAGGAAATTGTCCCGATCGGTGTCCCGTGCGATCCGCTCCACCGGCTGACCCGTGTGCTTTGCCATGATCTCGTTCAGCTTGGCGCGCAGATACAGGATCTCCTTGGCGTGGATCTCGACGTCGGACGCCTGTCCCTGGAAGCCGCCCATCGGCTGGTGGATCATCATCCGCGAGTTGGGCAGGCAGCAGCGCTTGCCCTTCGAGCCGGCGCCGAGCAGCAGCGCGCCCATGCTCGCCGCCTGGCCGACGCAGAGCGTCGACACGTCGGGCTTGATGAACTGCATCGTGTCGTAGATCGCGAGTCCCGCCGACACCGACCCTCCGGGGGAGTTGATGTAGAAGGAGATGTCCTTGTCCGGGTTCTCGGACTCGAGGAACAGGAGCTGCGCGACGATGAGGTTCGCGGACACTTCGTTGACCGGGCCGACCAGAAACACGACCCGCTCCTTCAGCAGGCGCGAATAGATGTCGTAGGCCCGCTCGCCGCGTCCGCTCTGCTCGATCACCATCGGGATGAGTCCGAGCCCTTGCGGCTCGACCGATCCCGCGTCCTGAACCCGCCGTGTCATCCTGCACCACCCATCAGCTGATCGAACACGACCGGTTGGTCGACGACCCGCGCGCGCTTCAGCACCCAATCGATGACGTTCTCCTCGACCGCGAGCCCTTCGAACTCGGCAAGACGCTCCGGTTGCGTATAAAACCATTTTACCACCTCGGTGGGCTGCTCATAGCTCTCGGAGTGCTCCTCCACGAGGCGGCGCACCTCGCCCGGCTTCGCGCCGAGGTCGAACCGCTTGACGAGCTCGGCGACCACCAGCCCGAGCGCGACGCGCCGCTTCGCCTGGCTCTCGAACAGCTGGGGATCGATCGGGACGTTCTCCATTTTCAGGCCGCGCGCCTGCAGATCCGCGCGGGCGCCCGCGACGAGCCGCTCGAGCTCGAGGTCGACCAGCGCCTTCGGCAGCTCGAGCCTGGTCGTGTCGACGAGCGCCTGCAACACCTGCGCCTTCAGCCGGCTCCCGAGCCGCTTCTTCACCTCGCGCTCCACGTTCGCCCTGACCTCCGCGCGCATCTTGGCAAGGTCGCCGTCGGCCACCCCGAGCGAACGCGCGAACTCCGCGTCGACCTCCGGCAGCCTCGCGGCCTCGACCTTTTTCAGGCGGATCGCGAAGCTTGCGGTCTTGCCGGCGACGTCCTTCGACTGGTAGTCCGAGGGGAACGTGACGGCGACCGTGCGCTCGTCGCCCGCCGCGCGCCCCGTCACGCCGGCCTCGAACTCCGGCAGCATCCGCCCCTCGCCGAGCACGAACGCGAAGTCGGCGCCCTTCCCGCCCGGGAACTCGGCCCCGTCGATGGTCCCGGTGTAGTCGACCGTCACGCGGTCGCCCGCCGCGGCGGCGCGCTCGACCCCGTCGTAGCGGGTGCGCTGCTTGCGCAGCACCTCGACCGTCTGGTCGACCTCCGGGTCGCCGACGGCGAGCGTCGGGCGCTCGATCGTCACGGCGGCCAGGTCGCCCACACCGACCTCGGGATACACCTCGAAGGTGGCGCTGAACTGGAGTTCGCCCTCGGGCGCGCCTTCCTTGCGCTCGATCCGGGGGTAGCCCGCGATGCGCAGGTTCTGGTCGCGCAGGGCGTCGGTGAACGCCTTCTGCACCGCGTCCCCGGTGACCTCCGACCGCACTTGCGGGCCGTACTGCTGCGCGACGATCTTGAGCGGGACCTTCCCCGGCCGGAAGCCGGGCATTCGCACGCTGCGCGCGAGCTTCTTCAGCCGCTCGTCGACTTGGCGCTCGATGTCGGCCACCGGCACCGCCATCGTCAGGCGGCGCTCGAGCTGGCTCAGGTTCTCAATGGCGTTTGTGTCTGGCATGCAGTGCTGCTCTCGCGAGGATCGGTCCGGCGCGTCTGGTGCGAAGGAAGGGACTCGAACCCCCATGCCTATGCGGCGCCAGAACCTAAATCTGGTGCGTCTACCAATTCCGCCACCTTCGCGCGCGGTGAGGATTCTACCGGACCGGTCCTATACTGTCAGCAGAAACGACGCGATCTCATTGAAAAGGCACGCGAATGTCGGTTGACCACTACGAGAACTTCCCGGTCGCGTCGGCTCTCCTGCCGCGGCGGCTCCGGCCGGCCGTGGCCACCATCTACTGGTTCGCCCGCACGGCGGATGATTTCGCGGACGAAGGCGACCACCTTCCTGCCGAGCGTCTCGCCCGGCTGGACGCCTATCGCACCGAGCTCGCGCGCATCACCGAGGGCCGCGTGCCGCAAGCGCCGCGGTTCGTCGAGCTGGCCGCGGTCATCCGCGGCTACGACCTCCCGATCGAGCCGTTCCGCGACCTGCTCGACGCCTTCAGCCAGGACGTCCTGAAGCAGCGCTACGGGACGTTCGACGAGGTGCTCGACTACTGCCGGCGCTCCGCCAACCCGGTCGGCCGGCTGATGCTGCATCTCTACGGCGCCGCGGCGCCAGGGGACCTGGTCCGGTCGGACGCGATCTGCACCGCGCTCCAGCTCGTCAACTTCTGGCAGGACGTCGCGCTCGACTGGCGGAAAGGACGCATCTACCTGCCGGAGGACGAGATGACGCGCTTCGGGGTGTCCGAGAAGCACGTCGCGGAGGCGCGCGCCGATGACGCCTGGCAGCGTCTGATGGCGTTCCAGACGTCGCGCACGCGCGCGCTGCTAGAATCCGGCGCGCCGCTCGCCCGGACGTTGCCCGGCCGCATCGGCTGGGAGGTCCGAATGGTCGTGCAGGGGGGCCTGCGGATCCTCGAGCGGATCGACCGGGTGCGCGGCGATGTCTTTCGGCGCCGGCCGGCGCTGCGCGCTCCCGACTGGCCGCTCATGCTCTGGCGCGCGGCCTTCTCCCGGATCCCTTGATGACCCCGGACGAGTACTGTCAGCAGAAGGCGGCGGCGAGCGGGTCGAGCTTCTACTACTCGTTCCTCTTCCTGCCGCCGCCGCGGCGCCGCGCGATCACCGCGCTCTATGCATTTTGCCGCGAGATCGACGACGTCGTCGACGAGTGCTCCGATCCCGCGGTCGCGGCGGCCAAGCTCGCCTGGTGGCGGGCCGAGGTCGCCGCGCTCTCGGGGGGCGCGCCGCATCACCCGGTGACCCGGGCGCTCGCGCCGCTCACCGGCGAGTTCGGGATCACGCCGGCGCGCCTGAACGAGATCCTCGATGGCATGGAGATGGATCTTCGCGACGCGCGCTACGCCGACTTTGGAGCGCTCGAGCGCTATTGCTATCACGTCGCGGGCGTGGTCGGCTTGCTCGCGGCGGGAATCTTCGGGTACTCGAACCCCCAGACGCTCCGCTACGCCGAGACGCTCGGGACCGCGTTCCAGCTGACCAACATCATCCGCGACGTCGGGGAGGACGCGCGCAAGAACCGCCTCTACCTGCCGCTCGACGAGCTCGCGCGGTTCGAGGTCGCGCCGGGCGACATCTTCGCCGGTCGCCATACGGACGCGTTCGGACGGCTGATGGACTTCCAGGCCGAGCGCGCCCAACGCTACTACGACCGCGCGCTCGCCCTGCTGCCCAAGGAGGATCGCCGGGCGCAGCGGCCCGGGCTGGTGATGGCGGCGATCTACCGCACGCTGCTCGGCGAGATTCGCCGCGACGGGTACCGCGTGCTCGCGCACCGCGTCGCGCTGACGCCGCTGCGCAAGCTCTGGATCGCCTGGCGGACGTGGATCGCCGCGTAGCGGTCGGAGAAATCGGAAGTGCAACTTGATCGAATTGGCCATTCTTGTCTATGCTGGGTGAGATAGCCTCCCGGGAAACCGCCATGCGCAGGTCCAGCCCTCCGACCCCCGCTCGCAAGCCCGTCGCCCACCGGCTGGACCTGCTGCGGGAGGAGCTCGAGGCGCTGTTCGCGAGCCAGCAGACGCCCGCCGCTGCAGCAAGGATGAAGCGTGCGTTCGCGTCGACGCCGAAGCGGATGGGCAGAGTCGCAGCGGCGGCCGCGCGCAAGCCGCGCTGAACGTCCTACATCTCTACTGTTCCTGTGGGTCGCCGCGTAGCGGTCATCGGCGCCGGCTGGGCGGGGCTCGCGGCCGCCGTCTCCCTCGTCGACCAGGGCATCGCGGTCCAGGTCTTCGAGGCTTCGCGCCACCTCGGCGGGCGGGCCAGGCGGGTAACCGTCGCGGGGCTCGAGCTCGACAACGGTCAGCACATCCTCATCGGTGCGTACGCCGAGACGCTGCGGCTCATGCGCGCCGTGGGCGTCGATCCGGAGCGCGCGTTCCTGCGGCTGCCGCTCGAGCTGCGCTCGGCGACGGGCTTTCGGCTGCGCGCCGCGAACCTGCCGCCGCCGTTCCACCTGCTCGTCGGGCTGCTGCGCGCCGAAGGGATCGGACTCGGCGATCGGATCGCCATCGCCCGGCTGGTCGCGGCGCACCGGCGGCGAGGCTATCGCCTGGCGCGCCAGGAGAGCGTCGAGGCGTGGCTCCATCGCTACCGTCAGCCGGACGTGGTCTGCGACGCCCTGTGGCAGCCGCTCTGCACGGCGGCGCTCAACACCCCGATCGCGCGGGCGTCGGCGCAGGTCTTTCTCAACGTCCTGCGCGACACGATCGAAGGTGGCCGCGGCGCAAGCGACCTGCTGCTCCCGCGCCTCGACCTCACCGCGCTCTTCCCCGAACCGGCCGCGCGCCTGGTGGAATCGCGGGGCGGAGTCGTTCACCTCGGCAGCGCAGTGCGCCGCATCGAACAGGCGCCGGAGGGGTTTCGGCTCGATGGTGGCGGCGCGCTCTTCACCCACGTCATCGTCGCGTGCGCGCCGCAGCACGCCGGGCCTCTGCTCGCGACCCTGCCCGGGCTCGAGCCGCTCGGGGCTCGCGTCGCCCAGATGGAGTACGAGCCCATCCACACTTGTTATCTGCAGTACCCCGAGCCGGTCGCCCTGCCCTTTCCGATGCTCGGCTTCCAGGGCGGGCTCGCCCAGTGGGCGTTCGACCGCGGCAGCCTGTCGGGGCATCGGGGTCTGATCGCCTGCGTCCTGAGCGGCGCGGGCGCTCACGAGTCGCTCGCCCAGGAGGAGCTTGCCGCTGCGCTTCACGCCGAGCTTGCGCACGCCCTGCCCGGGCTGCCCGCCCCGAGGTGGTGTCGGGTCATCGCCGAGAAGCGCGCGACCTTCAGCTGCCGGGTCGGGCTCGACCGTCCGCCGAACGCGACCCCCATCCCGAACCTGCTCCTGGCAGGCGACTACACGGCGAGCGATTACCCCGCAACCCTCGAAGCCGCGGTGCGCAGCGGCGTCGCGGCGGCCCGGCTCGCCTCAGGCTAAGGCCGCGAGCGCGTCCGCCAGCCGCTCGACGGCGACCACTTCGATGCCGTCGATCGGCTGCTTCGGCGCGTTCGCTCTGGGGATGAGCGCGCGCCGGAAGCCGAGCTTCGCCGCCTCGCGCAGTCGATCCTGGCCCCGCGGCGCGGGTCGCACCTCGCCGGCGAGCCCGACCTCCCCGAACACGACCAGCTTCCCGGGCAGCGGCTGCTCGCGGAAGCTCGAGAAGACCGCGAGCAGGATCGCGAGGTCCGCGGCCGGCTCGGTGATCCGCACGCCGCCCACCGCGTTCACGAACACGTCCTGGTCCGAGCACGCGATCCCGGCGTGGCGGTGAAGCACCGCGAGCAGCATCGCGAGCCGGTTCTGATCGAGGCCTTGCGCGAGGCGCCGCGGCGCCAGCGCTTGCGTCCGATCGACGAGCGCCTGGATTTCCACCAGCAGCGGCCGCGTGCCCTCGCTCGTGACGAGGATGCACGACCCGGGCACCGGCTCCCGATGCTGCGAGAGGAACAGCGCCGACGGGTTGGCGACGCCGCGCAAGCCCTTCTCGGTCATCGCGAACACGCCGAGCTCGTTGACCGGACCGAAGCGGTTCTTGACGGCGCGGACCAGACGGAAGCTCGAGTTCGGATCGCCCTCGAAGTACAGCACGCTGTCGACGATGTGCTCCAGCACCCGGGGACCGGCCAGCGCGCCCTCCTTGGTCACGTGACCGACGAAGAAGAATGCGATGCCGCGCTGCTTGGCGAGCCGCGTGAGCTGCGCGGCGCACTCCCGCACCTGCGCTACCGACCCGGGCGCGGACTGGAGCGCCTCCGTGTAGAGCGTCTGGATCGAGTCGATCACCACGATCTCCGGCTTCTCGGACTCGAGGGTTGCGGCGATGCGCTCGAGCTGGGTCTCGGCGAGGAGCTGGACCCCGGCGGTGTCGACCTGCAGCCGCTGCGCCCGGAGCGCGACCTGCTCGGCCGACTCCTCACCGGTGACGTAGACGCTCCTCCGCGCGCCGCTCATCCACGCGAGCGCCTGGAGGAGCAGGGTCGATTTGCCGATGCCCGGATCGCCGCCGATCAGGACGACCTGTCCGGTGACGAGCCCTCCGCCCAGCGCGCGGTCGAGCTCGCCGACGCCGGTCGGCATCCGCGGCGACTCCTTGGCGGAGATCCGGGAGAGCGGCGTGAGCGCCGCGCCTTTTCCGGTCGCCCGGTGGCGACGCTGGCCGGGCGGACCGGCGGCCGTTTCGACGAGCGAGTTCCATGCCCCGCACTGCGGGCACTGGCCCTGCCACTTCGTCGTCTGGCCCCCGCAGTCGCTGCAGACGTAGATCGACTTCGGTCGCGCGCTCATTGGACTACCCTCGCGCTAGCCGCGCTCGGGATTCGCCCTTGGGGCCCTGCGGGCTCATTGGACTACCCTCGCGGCTACGCTCGCTCGGGATTCGCCCTTGGGGCGGCCCTGCGGGCTCATGGTCACCCGCGCTCGATCTGCGTCACGCGCGGCGTGAGGCCGCAGAGCAGCTCGTAGCTCACCGTACCCGCGGCGACGGCGACCTCGTCGCACGACAGGCCTTCGCCCCAGAGCGTGACCGGCGTCCCTACGCCGGCCTCCGGCAGACCGGCGAGGTCGACCGTGAGCATGTCCATGGAGACGCGTCCGATCGTGCGGGTGCGCTGGCCGTTCACGAGCACCGGCGTGCCGGTCGGCGCATGGCGCGGATAGCCGTCGGCGTAGCCGCACGCGACCACGCCGATCGGCATGGGCCGATCGGCAACGAAGGCGCCGCCATAGCCGACGCGGTCGCCGGGCTCGAGCACCCGGACCCCGATCAGCTCGGAGGCGAGCGTCATCACCGGCCTCAAGCCCAGCGCCGCCGCCGGTACGTCGGCGAACGGCGAGCAGCCGTAGAGCATGATTCCGGCGCGCACCCAGTCGCCCTGCGTCTCGGGATAGCGAAGGATCGCCGCCGAGTTGGCGAGGCTGCGCGGCGCTTCGATGGGCGCGCTGGCCGCTTCGAATCGCTTCAGCGCTTCGGCCACGCCGCGGGTCTCGTCCGCGTCCGCGAAGTGGGTCATCAGCGTGATCCCGGCGACGACCGGCGAGCGGGCGAGCCGCTCGAAGACCTGCCGGTACTCGCCCGGCGCGAAGCCGAGCCGGTTCATGCCGGAGTTCATCTTCAGGTACACCGCCACGCGCGCCGGCAAGCCCGCCCCCTCGAGCATCGCGATCTGTTCGGCGTCGTGAACGACGATCGTCAACCCGTGCTCCGCGACCGCGTGCAGATCGTCTCCCGCGAATACCCCCTCGAGCAGGAGGATCGGTTTCGTGACCCCGCTCTCGCGCAGCCGGACGGCATCCGCAAGATCGAGGAGCGCAAGACCGTCGGCGGCCTCGAGTGCGCGCACCGCGCGCTCCAGGCCGTGGCCGTAGGCGTTCGCCTTGACCACGGCCCAGACGCGCGCGTGCGGCGCGCGGGCGCGCGCGACCGCGAGGTTCTCGCGGAACGCGGCGACGTCGAACACGGCGCGGATCGGACGAGGCACGGAATCACTAGCACGAGGCGCTACGCGACGACCTCTCTCAGCCGGGCCTTGGCGAAGTCGACGAACGTGTTGACCAGCCGCGAGCGGAACTTCTCGCGCGGGTAGACGAGCGAGAGCGAGCGCATCAGCCGCGGCGCGAGCGGAATGGCGACCAGCTCGCCGAGCCGTTGCTCCTTCGCCACCGTCGCTTTCGAGACGATCGCGAACCCGAGCCCGGTTCCGACCACCCCCTTGAGCGCCTCCGGGCTGCCGAGCTCCATGACGACGTCGAGCTCGCCCGGCGCGATCGCCGCCTTGCGGAAGTAGAGGTCGGTGAACTCGCGGGTGCCGGACCCGGTCTCCCGGCTGATGTAGGGATAAGGGACGAGCTGCTTCGGGGTCACGCTCTTCAGCTTGGCGAGCGGGTGCCTGGCGGTCACGATCGCCTGCAGCTCGTCCTCGCAGCACACCTCGGTCTGCAGCGCCGGCAGGTGCGACGGCGCCTCGATCAGCCCGAGGTCGAGCGTGTGCTCGGCGACGCGATTCTCGATCGTCTCGGAGTTCGCCACCGTGAGCTTGGGCTGCACGTCGGGATGCAGCGACTTGAACTCGCCGAGGACGCGCGGCAGCAGGAATTCCGCGATGGTGGTGCTCGCCCCGATGAGGAGCGGGCCGGAGAGCCGCCCGGTCATCTCGCGCACCCGCGTCTCGAGCTCGGCGGACAGCGCGAGGATCCGCTCGGCGTACTCGAGCACGACTTCGCCCGCCGGAGTGAGCGCGATCTTGCCGTGACCGCGCTCGAAGAGGCGAGCGTTGAAATGCTCCTCGAGCTGCTTGATCTGGAAGGTCACCGCAGGCTGGGTCATGAACAGGGTCTCGGCCGCCTTGGTGAAGCTCATCTGTTTGGCGACGGCGTGGAACACCTGGAGCCGGCGATCCGCCATGGGGGTGGCCCTGTTGAGCGATTCGGGAGTGGCCGCGACCCCGGCCGTCACCATGGCCTTGGCCGTAGCCTTAGTGCTATCCTGCGCGCCGCTATTCAACCATAAAACCCTCCATGGACCAAACTTATGACGCCGGGACGCCCGCCGGCGGAGCGTGACGGCAATCAGCAAGGGCATCCGTCAGGCGGTGGCCCCGTCCGGGCGCTGAGCCCGCGTTGACCGCAATTCCATGAAGCGCGGCTTCTACACCATCATGGCGGCGCAGTTCTTCTCGTCGCTCGCCGACAACGCGCTGCTCATCGCGGCCATCCAGCTCCTCACCGATCTCGCGGGCCCGGCCTGGCTCGTGCCGATGCTCAAGTTCTTCTTCACCATCTCCTATGTGGTGCTCGCGGCGTTCGTCGGCGCGTTCGCCGACTCGATGCCGAAGGGGCGGGTGATGTTCATCACCAACGCCATCAAGGTCGCCGGCTGCCTGATGATGCTGTTCTACGTCGCCCTCACGCCGCCCGGCGCGCCCGCGTACCTCAGCATCCTCGTGGCCTACGCGGTCGTCGGCCTCGGCGCAGCCGCGTACTCCCCGGCCAAGTACGGCATCCTCACCGAGTTGCTCCCGCCCGAGCAGCTCGTTGCCGCGAACGGCTGGATCGAGGGACTCACCGTCGGCTCGATCATCCTCGGCACGGCCCTCGGTGGAGCGCTCGTCAGCGAGACGGTCTCGCGCGGCCTCCTCGGGCTGGACGTCCCGCGGATCGACACCGGCATCGACACGCCCGGTGAGGCGGCGATCGCCATCATCCTGTTCGGCTACGTGATTGCGGCGATCTTCAACCTCTACATCCCGGACACCGGCGTCGACCATCACCTCCCGCGCAAGAACCCGGTCTACCTGATCCACGATTTCTACCACTGCTGCCGACTGCTCTGGAAGGACCGGCTCGGCCAGATCTCGCTCGCCACCACGACGCTGTTCTGGGGCGCCGGCGCGACGCTCCAGTTCATCGTCCTCGAGTGGGCGCGAGTCGCCCTCGGCTACCCGTTGTCGAAGGCGACCGCGCTGCTGGGAATCACGGCCGTGGGCATCGGCGTCGGCGCGGTGGCGGCCGCGAAATTCATCCCGCTGAAGAAGGCGGTCGACGTGCTCCGGGTCGGGATCGCGATGGGACTGCTCGTCATCGTCATGAACTTCGTGCGGGAGGTGTGGATCGCGATCCCCCTCATGCTGGCGATCGGCGCGCTCGCGGGGTTTTTCGTCGTGCCGATGAACGCGCTGCTTCAGCACCGCGGCCACATCCTGATGGGCGCCGGGCACTCGATCGCGGTCCAGAACTTCAACGAGAACCTGTCGATCCTCGTGATGCTCGCCCTTTACGCCACCATGATCCGGGTCGACCTGTCGATCTACATCATCGTCGTGCTCTTCGGCCTGTTCGTCAGCGCCTCGATGTTGCTGGTGCGCCGCCGCCACCTCCGCAACCAGCGCGAAGGCGACTCGCTCCAGCTCATCGGGATGGAGAAGCCGCCGGTCCGTCCCGATCACGGCTGAAGCGGGCGGCTGGCCGCCGGCCGGTTGACTTGTCGCCGGGCGCCCTCATTTCCCGGCTATGCGCTACGGCCAGGAGCCCGACCTGGGGCGGATTCCGGAATTCCTGCTCGACCGGGGCGACCATCGAGCACCCGCCGCGCCGCCGGGTGACGGCGACGACGGCCTCCTCGACGCGTACTCGAGAGCGGTCGCGGGCGCTGCGGAGCGCGTGGGACCCGCAGTGGCGCACCTCGCGGTCGAGCAACGGGGGCAGGCGCGCCACGGTTCGGGCTCGGCCTTCGCGTTCACGCCCGACGGCCTCCTGGTGACGAACAGCCACGTCGTGCACGGCGCGCGCGCGGTGCGCGCGAGCTTTGCCGACGGCCCGACCTACGACGCCGATGTGATCGGCGAGGACCCCGACACCGACATCGCGGTCATCCGGATCGGCGCGGCCGGACTGCCGGCCGCCACGTTCGGCTCGTCCAGGGGCTTGCGCGTCGGGCAGCTGGCGATCGCCATCGGCAACCCGTACGGGTTCCAGCACACGGTCACCGCGGGCGTCGTCAGCGCGCTCGGCCGGAGCTTGCGCGCCGAGAACGGCCGGCTGATCGAGGACGTCGTCCAGACCGACGCCGCGCTCAATCCCGGCAACTCCGGCGGTCCGCTCGTCGACTCCCGCGGCGAGGTGATCGGGGTGAACACGGCGATCATCCCGATGGCCCAGGGCATCTGCTTCGCGACCGCGATCGACACCGCCAAGTGGGTCGTGACCCAGTTGCTGCAGCACGGGCGGGTCCGCCGCGGCTACCTGGGGTTTGCCGGGGCGAACGTGCCGCTCGGTCGGCGCACCGTGCGCTACCACACCCTGCCGAACGAGCGCGCCGTGCGCGTGGAATCGCTCGAGCCGGGGGGGCCGGCCGAGCGCGCCGGGCTCGAAGCGGGCGACCTGATCGTCGGCTACGACGGCGCTCCGGTCGGCGGCATCGACGACCTCCATCGCCTCCTCACCGCCGAGCGGATCGGGACCTCGACGACGGTGGCAGTGCTACGGCGCTCGCGCCGGCTGGAACTCCCGATCGCCGCGGCCGAACGGTCGCGCGGCTGAGCGCCGCATTCGGCGAACGGTCCGACGCGCCGGACCCGCGTCGGGTGGCCTGCTAGATGACGACGGGCTGGTTTGCCAGCTCGTCCGGATTCTCGCCGCGCGGCGGATAGTGGGTCGCAAGCAGATCGCTGATCGCTTGCACCCCGACGATCGCGCCGTGCTCGAAGCGGCCGGCGGCGAACTCCCGTTGCATCGCGCCGCAGATCGCCTCCCAGGCGGCCGACCCGACCTTCAGGTGAATGCCGCGGTCGGCGACGATCTCGACCCGCTTGTCGGCGAGCAGCAGGTAGATCAGCACGCCGCAGTTCTGCTCGGTGTCCCAGACCCGTAGCCGGCCGAACACGTCGATCGCGCGCTCGCGCGCGGAGACCCCGCGGGCGAAGTCCACCAGCGGCAGCGCGGCTTCGACCGCGAAGCGCAGCTCGCCGTCGTGCCGGCGTTCCTGCTCGACGATGGCGCGCTCGACCGCCTTCATCGCGTGCGGGGGAAACGCCCGGCGCACCGACCAGCTGTCCATGAGGAGATGGCGGAGGAAGCGCATCGGTCACCAGCGGCCGGAGGCGCCGCCGCCGCCGAATCCCCCGCCGCCCCCGGACCACCCGCCGCCGCTGCCGCCTCCCGACCAGCCGCCGCCCCCGGACCAGCCGCCGCCGCCGACCCAGGGGCCACCGCCCAACCCTCCGCGCCGGCCTCCGGCGAGCCCCCGACCGACCGCGCCGATCAGCAGCGTCAAGAGAAACGCCAGCAGCCCGGCCGCGACCGCCGCGAGCATCGTCCCGGCGACGAGCTTCACGATCGCGCCTGCCACCCCGCCGGTCGCGGCCGAGCCCACGAAGCGTCCCAGCACTTTCGTGAGGATGCTGCCCGCGGCGACGATGACCACGAGCAGGACCATGAACAGCGACTCGAGGTCTGGCCGCGGGCCGGCGCCGGGCGGCGGCCAGGTTGGCGCGGGGAGCTGTTCGCCGTCGACGAGCCGCATCAAGGCCTTGGTCCCGGCGTCCAGCCCGCCGTAGAAGTCGTTCGCCTGGAACCGGGGCGAGATCACCTCGCGGATGACGCGCGACGCGATCGCGTCCGGCACGGCGCCCTCGAGGCCGTATCCGACCTCGATGCGGAGCTTCCGATCGCCCTTGGCGACGACGATGACGATGCCGTCGTCGACGTTCTTGCGGCCCACCTTCCACTGGTCGGCGACCCGGATCGAGTATTGTTCGATCGCCTCGGGCTGCGTCGTCGGCACGATCAGCACCGCGATCTGGCTGCCCTTGCGGGCTTCGAACGCGGCGAGCTGCCGCTCGAGGTCAGTCGCCTGCTGCCCGGTCAGCGTGCCGGTGAGATCGTTGACCCGCGCCTTGAGCGGCGGGATCGGGACGAGGTCTTGCGCCTGCGCAGCGGCGGCGAGCGCCAGCGCGATCCCGCAAAGAAATGCGGCGAGGCGCGAGCGGACGTAGCCCATTCCGCGGGAATCGCGCTACTTCTTCTCTCCGGGCTTGCCGAAATCGACCTTCGGCGCGGTCTGGATCGCGCGCTCGTTCTCGACCGTGAAGTTGGCCTTCGTCTTGTAGCCGAACACCATGGCCGTGAGGTTCACCGGGAACTCGCGGACCAGCACGTTGTAGTCCTGGACCGACTTGATGTAGCGGTTGCGAGCCACGCCGATGCGGTTCTCCGTTCCCTCGAGCTGCGCCTGGAGCTCGAGAAAGTTCTTGTCGGACTTGAGCTCCGGGTATCTCTCGACCACCACCAGCAGGCGCGACAGCGCGCTCGAAAGGTCACCCTGGGCCTGCTGGAACTTCTGCAGGGCCGCCGGGTCGTTCAGCATCTCGGGCGTCACCTTGACCTGCCCGGCGCGCGAGCGTGCCTCGGTCACCTGTATGAACACGTCCTTCTCCTGCTGGGCGAACCCCTTCACGGTTTCCACCAGATTCGGAATCAGGTCCGCACGGCGCTGATACTGGTTCACGACCTCCGACCAGGCCGCGGTCACGCCCTCGTCCTGGCGCTGGATGTCGTTGTAACCGCAGCCGGAAACCGCCACCGCGACGATCGCGACGATTGCAGCCCATAGCCTTTTCATCGGGGTTCCCCTTTTGCTGGTTGAGCAAGCGACTGCGGCGGCGCGGCGCGCAACGCCTGCATCGTCGCGCGGGCGAAGCACAGGTCCTCCCACGCCTTCGATTTGTCCGGCAGGTTGCGCAGCAGGTAGGCCGGATGGTAGCTGACGATCGTCGGCACGCCTTGATAGCGGAAGATCCTGCCACGCAGGCTCGAGATGCTCGCCTCGGTGTTGAGCAGCGTCTGCGCGGCGGCGCGGCCCATCGCCAGGATCAGCCGCGGCCGGATCAGCTCGATCTGCCGGACGAGATGGGGCGTGCACTGCACGACTTCGTAGGGCTCCGGGTTCCGATTCCCGGGCGGACGGCACTTGAGCACGTTGGCGATGTAGACGTCCTCGCCCCGGCGCAGCCCGATCGCCGCCAGCATGCTGTCGAGCAGCCGCCCGGCCTGGCCGACGAACGGCTCGCCGCGCGCGTCTTCCTCGGCCCCCGGCGCTTCGCCGACGATCAGCCAGCCCGCGCGCTCGTCGCCGACGCCGAAGACGGTGTTGGTGCGCGTTCGGCACAGCGCGCACGCCTCGCACGCGCCCACCGCTGCCTTGAGCTCGGCCCAGTCCATGCGCGCGATGCGAGCCGCGCGATCGTCGAGGTCGAGGGACCCGGACGCGGGCTCCGGTCGGGCGCCGGGTGCTTCGTCGGCCACGGCATCGTCGACACCGAAGCTCCTGTCAACACCCCGATCCTCCGCGAATGGCGTCCGCCCGCGCAGCCGCCACCGCGGTCCGAGCTCGAGCTCCGCGAGAATCCGCTCGCGCCGGGCGCTCACAGCGCGAGGCTCAGCAGCAGCGCGTCCTCCCGGCCCTTCCGGGCCGGGTAGTAGCCCTTGCGGACCCCGACCTGCCGGAACCCGCGCCGCGCGTAAAGCGCTCGCGCCGAGAGATTGGACGGGCGCACCTCGAGGAAGAGCACGTCCGCGCCGTATGCGCGCGCGGCCTGCAGCAGCTGCTCGAGGAGTCGCATCCCGTAGCCGCGCCGCTGGCAGGGCTCGGCGATGCTGAGGTTCAGCAGGTGGGCCTCGGCGGCGCCGAGCGTCATCACGGCGTAGCCGATGAGCCCGCCGTCCGAGTGAACGCCCCAGCAGCTGTATCCGGCCGCGAGGGAATCGCGGAAGTTGCCGAGCGTCCACGGAAACTCGTAGAGCTCGCGCTCGATCGCCGCGACCGTTTCCAGGTCGCGCTCGGCGAGCGGCTGGATCCAGGGCTCGGAGCGGAGAACGGCGCTCATCGCTCGCGCGTCTTCAGCGCGACGCGGTCGCGCAGGTAGAGCGGTGCCGCCGCCCCCGGTTCGTCGCCTTCGCCCGCGGCGAATCGCGGCGTTGCGAGGCGAACGATCGCCGTCGCCGATGGGAAGACTTCGGGAAGAACCGCCGTGAGGCGCGCGCCGTAGCGCGCGGTGAGCGGCGCGCGGTGCACCGCGAAACCGGCGCCGCAGCCGACCCAGCCATCCCCCTCGGGAAGGGGAACCTCGCCGGGGCGGTGCAATCCGGGTGGAATCACTTCGTGCAGGCCGTGCTGCCGCTGTTCGTAGGCGGCATGATACACCTCGTGCATGCGCGCATCGAGACAGGCGACGACGCGCGGCGCGTCGGTGCTCGCGGCGATCGCGGCGAGCGTGCCGACCCCCAGCACCGGGAGGCGACGCGCCACTGCAATCCCCTGCGCGACGCCGCAGGCGATCCGCAGCCCGGTGAACGATCCAGGGCCGGCGCCGAAGGCGATGCCGTGGAGATCGCCGACGCCGATCCCCGCCCGGGCGAGCAGCCCGTCGATCTCGGGCAGCACGAGCTCGGCGTGCCGGTGTCCGGCGCGAAGCGAGCGCTCGTGCACCGCGCCGTCCACGCTGACGGCGAGCGACAGCCATTCGGTCGCGGTTTCGATTCCGAGGACGTTCATCGAGCACCGATTCTAGCGGTGCCGAACGCGCTACACTTTCGCGCCGTGCCGCCCGCCTCGCCGCATCGGCCGCCGGGGGAACGACCAGGGAGATCCGAATGAACGTGTCCGCACAGGGTCTGCGCGTCTTGGTGACCGCGGGTGCCGCCGGGATCGGCCGTGCGATCGCGGAGACCTTCGTCGAGCACCGCGCGCGCGTTCACATCTGCGATGTCGACCAGACCGCGCTCGCGGAGGCCAAGCGCGCTCTGCCGGCGGTGACGCAAAGCGTCGCCGACGTCGCGCTTCTCGCCGATGTCGAACGGCTCTTCGCCGACGTCCGGCGCGAGCTGGGCGGCCTCGACGTTCTGGTCAACAACGCCGGGATCGCCGGCCCTACGGCGAAGGTCGAAGACATCAAGCCGGAGGACTGGGACCGCTGCATCGCCGTCGACCTGAACGGAATGTTCTACTGCACGCGGCTCGCGATGCCGATGATCAAGGCGGCGGGCGGCGGGAGCATCATCAACCTGTCCTCGGCCGCCGGACGCCTCGGTTTCGCGCTGCGATCGCCGTACTCGGCGGCGAAGTGGGCGGTCGTCGGCTTCACGAAGAGCCTCGCGATCGAGGCCGGCCCCGACAAGGTGCGCGTCAACTGCATCCAGCCCGGCGCGGTCGAAGGCGACCGGATCAATCGCGTCATCGACGCCAAGGCCCGGGCCCACGAGGTGACGTTCGACGAGATGAAGGCGCGCCTGCTCGAACCGGTCAGCCTCAAGACGTTCGTAGCCGCGCAGGATATCGCGAACATGGCGCTGTTCCTCGCGACGCCCGCCGGCCGGCACATCACCGGCCAGGCGCTCGCGGTGTGCGGTGACGCCCAGCGCCTGGTGTGAGGAGGGAACATGGCAGCCCCGCAACGCAAGGTCATCATCACCTGCGCCGTCACCGGCGCGATCCACACGCCGACGATGTCGCCGCATCTGCCGGTGACGCCGGAGGAGATCGCCGACGGCGCGATCGGCGCAGCCAAGGCCGGCGCCGCGATCGTCCACCTGCACGCGCGGGTCGCGACCGACGGCCGCCCGACGCAGGATCCGGCGGTCTTCAAGCAATTCCTGCCGAAGATCAAGGCCGCATCCGACGTCGTGATCAACCTCACCACCGGCGGCGCGCCGACGATGACCGTCGAGGAGCGGCTGCAGCCGGCGCTCCGGCTCGAGCCCGAGGTGGCCTCGCTCAACATGGGCTCGATGAACTTTGGCCTCTACGAGATGATCCCGCGGTACAAGGACTGGAAGCACGACTGGGAGGTACCCTATCTCGCCGGCAGCGACGAGCGGATCTTCAAGAACACCTTCCGCGACATCGCTCACATCCTCGAGTCCTGCAGCGGCAACGCGACCCGCTTCGAGATCGAGTGCTACGACATCGGCCACCTCTACACCGCGGCGCACTTCCTCGACCGCGGCCTCGTCAAGCCGCCGCTCTTCATCCAGTCGGTGTTCGGCATCCGCGGCGGCATCGGCCCGCACCCGGAGGACGTGCTGCACATGAAGCGCACCGCCGACCGCCTGTTCGGCGCCGACTATCTCTGGTCGGTGCTCGGCGCCGGACGCAACCAGATGTACGTCGCGACGATGTCGGCGGTGCTGGGCGGCAATGTCCGCGTCGGCCTCGAGGACAGCCTGTGGATCGGCAAGGGCGCGCTCGCGAGATCCAACGCGGAGCAGGTCGCCAAGGTCCGACGGATCCTGGAGGAGCTCGGCCTCGAGATCGCGACGCCCGACGATGCGCGCGCGATGCTGAAGCTCAAGGGCAAGACCAACGTGAACTTCTAGCATGAACGTCGCCGA
>DATEDA010000254.1:0-30191 GCA_035286595.1 Burkholderiales bacterium
CATCGTGGCGCGCTGGCGGTTGCAGCGCCGTAGAAGCTTCGGCCATCATCGTCCGTCACACGCCCGGGCACCGGCGGCCGACCGGCCCCCCGCGTTGCCCGCGCGGACTGGGAAGCGTGCGTCGAGGACGACCATGCGTTCACTCGCAGGCCAGGTCTCGGTTCCCGCACGGGGACGCTAGCTCAACACGAGCGTGAGCCTCTCCGATGATCGGTACGCTCACCGAAATCTCGGCCGTCCGGCAGATTCCCGGTGAACCCCCGCGCCGGTGGTTCCGGACCGACGATCTTGACCTGATCGTCTGGTGCAACGAGGTCGGTGCCCCGGCGAGCTTCCAGCTCTGCTACGACAAGCGCCGCTCTGAGCGCGCGTTGACGTGGACACCCGAACGTGGGTTCCTCCACATGGCCGTTGACGACGGCGAAGGTGTTGGCGTGGGGTACAAGGCGACACCGATCCTCGTCGCCGGCGGCCGTTTCGACGCCAATCGCGTCTGCGACCGCTTCGCCGCCGCGAGCGGCAGGCTTCCGGGCGAGATTGTTGAGTTTGTCGGCAACAAGCTCAAGCAACACCCCGACTATGTGCGCCGAGAGGACCTGTGGAAGCGTCCTTCATACGCCTTCAACCCCACGCGCTGCGCGCCACAGGCGGCGCGCGGTTCAACCCCGACATCAGAGCCCGCCATGGCCACACGCCGACCGCTCACTCAGTTTGTTGAGTCCTATCGCTTCTGGGACGTCACAACGCTGTGGGCCCGCGAGCGGGTGGAACACGAGAGTGTCGTTGCGAGTGCGCTTGCCCGCGGAGTCATCTGCGACGGGCTGAGACTTCAGAGTATTGATGACCGCTGGATCAAGGGCAATGACCGCGCCGTCGAGTTCAAGGGGTTTCCCTATGTGGGGTACCGAGCGGATCCGAAAGCCCCGATGTGCGTGCTTCGGGCGTCGGCCCTCGATCATCTGCTGGGGATCGTCAATCGAGCCGATGCGCCCTCCCGCGAGAAGCTATCGGAAGAGTTCATCCTCCGGAGGGATTTTCGTGCTTGGCTCGTTGAACTCGACTTGCGCCTTCCGACCTTCTGGTTTGGCACGGTGGTATCTCGTGGGCTATAGCGGCAGGGTTCACTTCGACTCGGCGCTGGTCGACGTGTTGGTCAACGTACGTGAGGACGCGCTGGCCATTGAGGAAGAGTTCAGGGACGCGGTCGCACCCGACGCGCGGAAGGAGGCGACCGCGGCATGATCGGCACGCTCGGCAGACCCCTGAACGTCGTGCGGGCACGGCTCGGGAATCGAGCCGACAGCGAGCACGAGCAAGCGCTGACCCGCGTCGCCCTTTCCGTGACCTTCTTGCTCTATCTGCTTCCCGAGGCGGTGCAGGAAGGGCCCGGCGCGTGGAGCGTGGAGAAAACGCTGTTCCTGCCGATGCTCGGGTTAATGACGCTCGCGGCCGGGATCTTCGCCGCGATCGTGATCTCGCCCGGGATCTCGCCCGTGCGCCGCGTGTTCGGAGCGATGGTCGATAGCGCCGCCACCAGCTACTTCATGGCCCGGACCGGCGTGAACGGGCTGCCGCTGTACGTCGTGTACCTGTGGATCATCATCGGGAACGGCTTCCGCTACGGCAAGTTCTACCTGCTCAACACGCTCGTGTTGAGCAGCATCGGGTTCTCGATCGTCCTCTACACGAACTCGTTCTGGCAGGCGCACCTGGGGGCGGGCATCGGGCTACTGCTCACCATGGTCGCGCTCTCGGTGTACGTGCTGTCGCTGGTGCGCCGCCTCAACGACGCGCTCCTTCGCGCGGAAGCCGCGAACCTCGCGATGCGCCAGGAAGCGCTGGCGATGCAGGAGAAGCTCAGGGACGTCGTCCCGCCCGACGCGGCGAAGGACGCGACCGCGGCGTAACGGGCGCGCTCCGCAGACTCTTCGAGGGCGTGCGGGCCCGCTTCAGCGGTAGGGGTCTAATCATCTGACTTACGAGGACGCCCGCTGCGTCACTTTCAGCACCGTGCCCAATCCATTCCCGCAACGCTGCGCCGCTTGACGTACATACGAATATTCGTATAATACGGCCCTGAAGCCGGTGTGCTTCATGGGAAGCGCGAAGGACGATCTCTCCGCGTTTCCGAAATCCGCGCGCATCCGTGCAGGTCATGAATTGTTCATGGTGCAAGTCGGACGCGAGCCCGACGACTGGAAGCCGATGCCCACGGTTGGGCCGGGTGCGTGCGAGATACGGGTGAGGGATCAAGCCGGGGCGTTCCGGGTGATCTATGTCGCCAGGTTCGAGGACGGGGTGTACGTCTTACTCGCATTTCAGAAGAAGAGCCGGAAGACTTCCCCTTCGGACTTGAAACTGGCGAGACAGCGCTACCGGGACGCACAGGATCTCGCGAAAGGTACGAGCCGTGGCTAAGAGAGTGACTGAATCAAGCGGCAACATTTTTCTGGATCTGGGATTCCCGCCTCACGAAGCAGAAGTGATGCTACTGCGCGCAAAACTGGCGGAAGCTCTGCGTGTCTGGATGGAGCGCGAGAGACTGACCCAAGCGGGGGCTGCGAAGCGCCTGGGGATCTCGCAGCCACGCGTGTCGGAAATTGTGCGCGGCAAGGTTGAGCTGCTTTCGCTCGACTACCTGGTGGGGCTGTGCGCTAAGGCGGGGATCCCGGTCGGCGTGCGGCTAGCGGCGTGAGGCGAGAGCGACCGCGGTACGCTCCTATCTCGTCACTCCTCGCGCCCGCGCAAGCGGTGAAAATCACCGCGCACTCAAATCGCATTTGCCAACCAAGGGACCAAGGTCCCGCAAGACTCCCGCAAGCTCGCGCGCGTAGTTGCGGCTGAAGACGCAAGCCTTTGATTCGCTGCCTCCGCGTGCAGGGAGCGAACGGCCAACCGAGGGACTCACGAGACTCCGCGCTCGACGAATGCCGCGGACGTCGCCTGCAAGTGATTGAAAAACGAAGTGGGCCCGCCTGGATTCGAACCAGGGACCAAGGGATTATGAGTCCCCTGCTCTGACCACCTGAGCTACAGGCCCGCGGCGGGATTCTACTGCCCGCCCCTCGACAGGGCGCCAGGCTCAGCCGTCGGCTGAAAGCACTTGACCCGTGCCCATGACATGGGTATAAAGGCCGCGCAAGAATTCTCAAGCAGCGAAGTCGCTGGTCAAGTCGATGCCGCAAGCCGCGGTACCTCAGGTCCTCAAGCTCTTCCCTTGAAGTTCTTCGCACGTAGGCCGCAAGGCTATTTGTTCATTTTTTGCAAGGAACGTACGAATGACGACCGGTGTTGTGAAGTGGTTCAGCGAAGAGAAGGGCTATGGCTTCATCAAGCCCGATGACGGCGGGAAGGATGTGTTCGCGCACTTCTCGCAGATTCAAGGGCAGGGATTCAAGACCCTGAAGGAAAACCAGCGCGTCGAGTTCGAGATCACGGACGGGGCGCGGGGCAAGCAAGCCTCGAACATCAGGCCGGTTTAAGCGGCCGGACGGGTCCGCGGGAGGCGCCACAAGCGCCGGCTCGCGGGCCGGTTGAGAAGGCCCGGGGAAACCCGGGCCTTTTTCTTTCCCGGCCTAGCGGGGTTTGGAGACCACCTTGTAGAGCGCCGGCCAATACGCCTCGCCGTACCCCGCCGCGACCGTCTCCTCGAGCACCACGAGCGCGTTGCGCGCGCCGCGCAGCTCGAGCCCGGCCTCGCGCGCAGTGTCGAGCGCGTAGCGCACGTCCTTTAGCATGTACTCGGTGGAGAAGGCGCGCTCGGGAAAGACGCCCGGCAGCAGCGCTTTCATCCCGTGATTGCGCAGCGCGAAGCTGTCCGCCGAGCCCTTCGCCAGCGCTTCGAAAACGAGCTTGGGGTCGACGCCGGCGCGCCGCGCCGTCGCAAGCGCCTCTGCGAGCGCGACCACCGTCTGCGCGAGCACCATGTTGTTCATGAGCTTGACGAGCTGTCCCGCGCCGGGCCCGCCGCAATGCGTGACGTCCCTCGCCATCGCGTCCAGCAGCGGACGGATGCGCCGGAACGTCTCCTCCGCCGCGCCGACCATGATCGACAGCGTCCCGGCGACCGCCGCCTCGCGCGTGCGTGCGACCGGGGCGTCGGCGAATCGCGCGCCCTTCGCGGCGAAGCGCTCCGCGAGCGACCGGGCAAGGGCGACCGGCGAGGTCCCGAGATCGACGATCGTCTGGCCGGCCCGCGCGGTCGCAACGAGCTCCGCGCACACCGCCTCGACCTCGGCGCCGCTCGGCAGGGACAGGAAGAGGACTTCTGCCTGATCGGCGACCTCGCGCACGCTGTGCGCCGGGGCCACTCCGTCGGCCGCGAGCCGCTCGAGCGGCGCGGCCGCGAGATCGAAGCCGATCACACCGCCGCCGCGCTTCCGCGCGAGGTTGCGGCACATCGCCTCGCCCATGACGCCGAGGCCGATGAATCCGAGCACGTCCATGCGTTCCCTCCTCAGGCGCGACGCGCGCGCAGCTGCACGGCGAGTGCGGCGATCGCGAAGGTTAACCCGCTCAGGCAGACGCCAAACCAACCCGCGTGTACCCACGCCAGCGTGGCGATGAAGGCGCCCACCGAGTAGCCGCCGAACGTGTGCGCAGTGAACACCGTGTTCGACCGGCTGCGCGCCGCGGGATCGAGGTTGGTGATGAGCGTCTGGTTCGCGACCGCCGCCGAGCGGATTCCGGAGTCGAGCAGCGCCGCGGCGACGGCGATCGCCGCCACCGAGAACCACACCAGCGCGTACGCGCAATACGCCGCGATCACCAGACACGCCGCCGCGATCACCGTGGGCGTCGCCCCGTAACGGTCCATCGCCCGGCCGGCGGGCCGCGCGAGCAGTGCTCCGGCCGCCCCGGGGATCGCGATCAGACCGGCAGCGGTGGGCCCGAGCCCGTGGAGCGTCGCCATCATCTGCGCCAGCGTTGCCCAGAAGCCGCCGTACCCGACGCCGAGCAGCGCCTGGATCGCCGAGGCGCGGCGCAGCTCGGGGTGGTCGCGCAACAGCTGGACGAGCGAGCGCATGAGTGCCGCATAGCCGAGGCGCGTCCTCCCCGGCGCGCTCGGCACGTGGGCGACCACGAGCGGCAGGAGCGCGGCTATCAGCCCCGCCGGCAGCACATACGCCCAGCGCCAGCCGAGATAGGTGGCGATCAGGCCGCCGGAGATGCGGCCGAGCAGGATGCCGACGAACAACCCGGAGAGCAGGGTGCCAACCGCGTGCCCGCGCTCCGCCGGCGCCGCGAACTCGGCGACGAACGGGATCACGTCCTGCGACACGCTGGCGCAGACGCCGACGACGAAGCTCCCGGCGGCGAGGACGGTGAGCGTCGGCGCGGCCGCCATCGCCAGCAGGGCGACGACCAGCACCGCCATCTTGCTGATGATCAGGCGCCGTTTGTCGGCCCGATCCCCGATCGGAACGAGCACGATGGTGCCGGCGACGTACCCGGCGAACGACAGCGTGGCGACCCAGCCGACGTCGGCCGCATCCGCGCCGAAGTGGCGCCCGAGCTCGACGAGCATCGGCGTGTGAAGGTGGATCGTCCCCGCCGTCGCGAGCAGCGTGACCGAAAGCAGGACCATCAGCCCCGCGCTGATCCCCGCGCCCTCGAGCGGGCGGGGCGGTGCGCCGGCCGTCGTCACCGTCGGGGGCGGTGTCGCGACCCGCGGCTCATGTCGCCGCGCGCGACCGCGGCTTGACGTTGCCAGGCACGACGCGCTTCTCGCGCAGCGTCACGAATTCCTCGGCCGCGGTCGGGTGGATGCCGACCGTCGCGTCGAACTCCGCTTTCGTCAGACGCGCCTTCACCGCGATCCCCACGCCCTGGATCACCTCGGGCGCGTCCGCCCCCACCATGTGCGCACCGACAACGCGCTGGCTCGCAGCATCCACGACGAGCTTCATGAGCGTCCGTTCGTCGCGTCCTGAAAGCGTCGCCTTGAGCGGGCGAAAAACGGCCTGGTAGATCTCCACCTCCGCGAACTGCTCCTTCGCCTCGCCTTCGGTGAGCCCCGCCGTCCCGACCGGCGGCTGGCTGAACACCGCCGTCGGCACGTCGATGTGGTCGATGGGCGTCGGCGAGCCCCCGAACAAGGTCAGCGCGACCGCCTGTCCTTCGCGGATCGCGACCGGCGTGAGGTTGACGCGGTCGGTGACGTCGCCCACGGCGTACACGCTCGGCGCCGTGCTCGCCGAGAACCTGTCGACGATCACCTCGCCGTTCTCGCCCAGCTCGGCCCCGGCCTCCTCGAGACCGAGGTCGCGGGTGTTGGGGACGCGTCCCGTCGCAAACATCACGGCATCACACTCGACGGTCGAGCCGGCGGGTGCGAACCGCACTACGAGCGCGCCGTCGGGCCGGCGATCGATCCGCTCGACCGCGCTGTGCAGCAAGATGCGAACGCCCTTCTTCGCCATCTCGGCGGCGAGGTGGTGGCGAACGTCGTCGTCGAAGCCGCGCAGGATCTGCGCGCCGCGATACGAGAGCGTCACCTGCGACCCGAGGCCGTTGAAGATCCCCGCGAACTCGACCGCGATGTAGCTGCCGCCGACGATGAGGATCCGGCGCGGCAGCGCCGGCAGCTCGAAGGCCTCGTTCGACGTGATCGCGTGCTCGACGCCGGGGATGCGAGGGAGCGCCGGACGCGCCCCGGTCGCCACCAGAACGTACTTCGCCGTGATCCGGCGCCCGTCGACCTCCACCGCGTGCGCATCGACGATGCGCGCCGTCCCACGCAGGATGGCGACGCCCGCCTTCTCGAGGAGTCCGACGTACACCGATTCGAGCCGCGCGATCTCGGCGTTCTTGTTGGCGATGAGCCGCGGCCAGGAGAACTCCGGCTCCCCGAGGGTCCAGCCGTAGCCCGCGGCGTCCTCGAAGTCCTCGCGGCAGTGCGCGGCGTAGACGAGCAACTTCTTGGGAATGCACCCGCGGATGACGCACGTGCCGCCGACGCGGTACTGCTCCACGATCGCCACCCGCGCGCCGAAGCCCGCGGCGATCCGGCTCGCGCGCACGCCGCCGGAGCCGGCGCCGATGACGAGGAGATCGTGGTCGAACTCAGTCATGTCCGCAGTGTAAACAGGAACGCCCCGTCGCCGGGGCGTTCCTTGCGCGCGTTGAGCGGCGCGCCGTTCGCGTCCGCTCCAACGCGCGCCGATATTCCGTCAGCTCCGCTGACGGAATATCAGTTGTTATCCAGGAAGCTCTTCAGCCGCTCCGACCGCGACGGGTGGCGCAGCTTCCGCAGCGCCTTGGCCTCGATCTGCCGGATGCGCTCGCGCGTGACGTCGAACTGCTTGCCGACCTCCTCCAGCGTGTGGTCGGTGTTCATCTCGATGCCGAAGCGCATGCGCAGCACCTTCGCCTCGCGCGGCGTGAGCGAGTCGAGCACGTCCTTAGTCACCTCGCGAAGCGAGGCGTACATCGCCGCGTCGTTCGGCGCCACGGTGGAGGTGTCCTCGATGAAGTCGCCGAGATGCGAGTCGTCGTCGTCGCCGATCGGCGTCTCCATCGAGATCGGCTCCTTGGAGATCTTGAGGATCTTGCGGATCTTGTCCTCGGGCATCTCCATCCGCTGCGCGAGCGTCGCCGGGTCGGGCTCCTGGCCGGTCTCCTGCAGGATCTGGCGGCTGATCCGGTTCATCTTGTTGATCGTCTCGATCATGTGCACCGGGATCCGGATCGTGCGCGCCTGATCCGCGATCGAGCGCGTGATGGCCTGCCGGATCCACCACGTCGCATAGGTCGAGAACTTGTATCCGCGCCGATACTCGAACTTGTCGACCGCCTTCATGAGGCCGATGTTCCCCTCCTGGATCAGGTCGAGGAACTGCAGCCCGCGGTTGGTGTACTTCTTGGCGATCGAGATCACGAGCCGCAGGTTGGCCTCGGTCATCTCGCGCTTCGCGCGGCGGGCCTTCGCCTCGCCGGTCGACATCTGCTTGTTGATCTCCTTCAGGTCCTTCAGCGGGATGCCGATCCGGCGCTGGATCTCGCCGAGCTTGGTGATCTCCTCGAGGATGTCCGGCTCGTAGCGCGCGAGCTGCGTGCCGTACGGGCGGCCGGCGGCGATGTCGTTCTTGATCCAGCGCTGCGAGGTCTCGCTCCCCGGGAACACCTTGATGAAGTGCGGCCGCGGCATCCCGCCCTTCTCGACGCACAGCTGCTGGATCTTGCGCTCGTGGCGGCGCACCTGGTCGACCATGCCGCGCACCGAGTCGCACAGCCGCTCGATGATGCGCGCGGTGAACCGGATGTGCATCATCTCGGTCGAGATCTGATCCCGGACCCGGACGTACTCCTTGCTCTTGTGCCCGTGCTTGACGAGCGCCAGCTTCAGCTTCTCGTACAGGCGGTGGATCTTGCCGTAGCGCTCGAGCGAGTCCTCTTTGAGCTGCAGCAGGCTCGCGCTCAGCGCGCTCGCCTGCTCGTCCTCGTCCTCCTCGGACTCCTCCTCGATCTCGGCCTCCTCCGCCATCTCGGGCAGCGGTTGGTCCTTCGCGTTCGGGTCGACCAGGCCGTCGACGAGCTCGTCGATGCGCATCTCGTCGCGCTTCACCTTGTCCGCGAGCTCGAGGATCTCGACGATCGTGGTCGGCAGCGCCGAGATCGCCATGATCATCTGCTTGAGGCCGTCCTCGATGCGCTTAGCGATCTCGATCTCGCCCTCGCGCGTGAGGAGCTCCACCGAGCCCATCTCGCGCATGTACATGCGCACCGGGTCGGTGGTCCGGCCGAACTCCGGATCGACGGTCGCGAGCGCCGCCTCCGCCTCCTCCTCCGCGTCCTCGTCGGCGACCGCCTGGGGCGTCGCTTCGGTGATCAGCAGCGCCTCGGCATCCGGCGCCTCGTCGAACACCTGGATGCCCATGTCGTTGAAGGTCGTGATCATCGACTCGATCTGCTCCGCGTCGACGACGTCGGGCAGGTGGTCGTTGATCTCGGCGTAAGTGAGGAAGCCGCGCTCCTTGCCGAGCTTGATCAGGTTCTTGAGCCGGGTGCGGCGGACCTCGGCGTCCTCCGGCCGCGCGGCCGCGGCCGCGATCAGGGCCCGCTCGGCCTCGCGCGCCTTGGCGCGGTTGACCTTGAGACGCTTGATCGGCTCGCCCTTGACCGGCGTGAGGAGCTTGCCCTTGCCGCGCAGATCCTTGCCGTCGATGCGCGCTTCGGGCGCTTTCCCGGCGGGCTTGGCCGGCTGCTCGGCGCGGGCCTTGGCGAGGGCCTTCAGCTTCGTGAGTACCTTGGGCTTGGCTGCGACCTTCGCCTTCGCCGCGACGCCCGGGCGCGCCTTCGCGGGCGCGGGCTTGCGCGCGGCCGCGGGCTTGGCGTGCGAGACGGGCTTCGAGCGGGCGGCAGGCCGCGCCTTCGCGGCGGCTTTGCGCTTCGTCTTGTCGGTTCCGCGCGGCTTGGCCCTCGGTTTGTCGCGTTTCGCCATGGTGTGATCCCCGGGAGTCCTGGTTAAAAAAACTTGCGATTATAAGTCGTTAGATGGGGTTTCCGCGCCCGCGGGCAAGGGTATCGGCTCGCCTCGCTGCCGGAGCGCTTCGCGCTCCTTGAACCGGTCCACCAGACCGGTACGCTCGTTTCTCGCAATCATCCCACTGATTTCTTTGTCTTTTTCTCGCTCTCTGAGGTGTTGAATTGCGCCGTCGAACTCGGGCTTGACCTGTTCGATGGTGTCGAAACCGAGACGCATCAGCTCTGCTTCGAGCGCCTGGAGATACTCCAGGAACGGCGTCCCCTCGAAGGCGGTGGACAAGGGCCTTGGAAGCGCCTCGCCGGCGGCGAGCCGCTCGTGGACTGCGCGGAGTACTTTTGCTTCGGGGGTGTCGTCGTTCAGCTGTTCGACCGCGAGCTCCGACGCCAGTTCGGGCGCAACCAGCAGTCCCCGGAGGAGATAGACCTCGGAAGTCCGCACCGGGGCGCGATCGTGACGTGGGGTGGCCGCGCGGTCCGTCCGGCCGATCGTTCCGTCGCGGAGCTCCAGCAGGCGCGCGACCTCATGCGGCGTCATTGCAGCGGCTTCCGCCAGGGCCCGCACGAGCTGGACGCGCAGCGCCGGCGCAGCCACCCGCCGCACCAGGGGTTTCGCTTCCGCGATCAGCCGCGAGCGGCCCTCCAGCGTCAGCAGGTCCGCGCGGGACGAGAGGTTCGACAGCAGGAACGCCGACAGCGGCTGGGCCTGCGCCATCTCGCGCTCGAACGCCTCGCGTCCGAACGCGCGCACGTAGCTGTCCGGGTCGTGCTCGGCGGGCAGGAACAGGAAGCGGATCGCCTTGTGGTCCGAGAGCGACTCGAGGCTCACCTCGAGCGCATGCCACGCGGCGCGGCGGCCGGCGGCATCGCCGTCGAAGCAGAACACGACCTCGTCGGCCTGGCGCAGCAGCTTCTGCACGTGCGCCGGCGTGGTCGCCGTGCCGAGCGTCGCCACGGCGTTCTCGACGCCATGCTGCGCGAGCATCACCGTATCCATGTAGCCTTCCACGACGACCACGCGGTTCGCGGCCCGCACCGCGTCGCGCGCCTGCGACAGGCCGTAGAGCTCGCGCCCTTTCTCGAACACCGGCGTCTCGGGCGAGTTCAGGTATTTGGGGCCGGGGGACCCCTTCCCTTCCCCCGTGGCGGAGCCGGGGGACCCCTTCCCTCCCCCTGGAGCGGACTCGTCCCCGCCCTCGATCACCCGACCGCCGAAGCCGATCACCAGACCCCGCTGATTCAGGATCGGGAACACGATTCGATCGCGGAACCGGTCGTAGCGCTTGCCCTCGCTCTCGATCACGAGCCCGCACTCGACGAGCGCCTTGGCCCCGTACTCGGTGAACACCGTCGCGAGGCTCTGCCATCCCGCCGGCGCGTAGCCGACACCGAACCGGGCCGCGGTCTTGCCGGCGAGCCCGCGCCCCTTGAGGTAGTCGATCGCGCGCGTCGAGGCCTTCAGCTGCTCGCGGTAGTAGCGGGCGGCGCGGGCGAGCAGCTCGTAGAGATCGGGCTCGTCCGGGGAGGTCGTTCGCTTCCGCTCGTCCGGGCGCAGTTCCGGCAGCTTCAGTCCCACGCCCTCGGCGAGCTCCTTCACCGCCTCGACGTAGCCGAGCCCCGAGTACTCCATCAGGAAGCCGATCGCGTTGCCGTGCGCGCTGCAGCCGAAGCAGTGATAGAACTGCTTGGTCTGGCTCACGGTGAAGGACGGGGTCTTCTCGCCGTGGAACGGGCACAGCCCGACCCAGTTCGCGCCGCTCTTCTTGAGCGGGACTCTGGCCGAGATGACGTCGACGATGTCGACGCGGTTGAGCAGATCCTGCTTGAAGGAATCCGGGATCACTCGCCTTGCCGGAACGCGATTGCCATAGTCCTCATCGCCTTGCAAGAATCGTTCCGGCCGCTCCTCTGACGCACCCTGTTCGAGGCCCGGTCTCGTGCCGGGTGTCTTCCGCGCCCGGCGGGCAAGCCGGGCTTATTCGTGCCAGGCGGGTAAGCCGGGCTTATTCATTTATAGGCGATTTTGCCGGTTCCGCAAAGCCGGCCGGCGCGGGGCTCACGCGGACAGCTTCGCCTTGACGCGCGCCGAGACCTGCCCCATGTCGGCCCGGCCGGCGAGCTTCGCCTTGACCTGGCCCATCACCTTGCCCATGTCGGCGGCGCCCTTCGCGCCGGTCGATGCGATCGCCTCGGCGATGACCGCCTCGACCTCCGCCGCGCTCGCCTGCTGCGGGAGGTACGCGGCGAGCACGTCGATCTCGAACTGCTCCTGGTCGGCGAGGTCCTGGCGCCCGCCCGCGGTGTACTGCGCGATCGAGTCGCGGCGCTGCTTGATCATCTTCTCCACGACGCCGACGACCTCGGGGTCGGACAGCGCCTTGCGGTCGTCGATCTCCCGCTGCTTGACCGCGGCGAGCGCGAGGCGCACCGCACCGAGCCGCCGCGCGTCCTTCGCCTTGAGCGCGGCCTTCATGTCCTCGGTGATGCGGTCCTTGAGAGACATTGGTGCGCGAGGAGCGTGTGGGCCCACCAGATGCAAACCGCGCGTTGAAGCCCCGCTCGGCGGGGCTTCAACGCGCGGAATCAGGCGGTCACGCGTTGGGTGACGGCCTAATACAGCTTCGGGGGCAGCTGCTGGCTGCGCAGCCGCTTGAAGTGCCGCTTGATCGCGGCGGCAAGCTTGCGCTTGCGGGCCTGGGTGGGCTTCTCGTAATACTCGCGGGCGCGGAGCTCGGTGAGGAGGCCCGTCTTCTCGACGGTGCGCTTGAAGCGGCGCAGGGCCACCTCGAACGGCTCGTTTTCCTTCACGCGGACAGTCGGCATCGGAACTCCGGCGGATCGAAGGCGCGGGAGTATAGCCGAATCAGGGGGTTGCGGACAAGGCGGCCCAGAAAAGAAACGGCCCGGCGGACCGGGCCTGGAGAAGATTCGACCAGTTGAGAGGAAGCAGCATCACCATACGCCTGCCCGCCTGACAAAACGCTTACTCGGTCGCTCGCCGCACGACCGCTTGGCGCGACTCCGGGCTTCCGTCACGGCGTTCCCGGCGCCGGGAACGAGACGGCGACCACCGTGCCGACACCCGAAAGCGGCGTCCGGATGTCGACGCCGGCCCCGTGCCGGCGCGCGATCTCACGGACGATCGCGAGCCCGAGCCCGGTCCCTTCGCCGATCGTCCCGCGCACCCGGTGGAACCGCTCGAACACCCGGTCCCGCTCGGACTCCGGAATGCCGCGGCCGCTGTCCTCCACCTCCAGGAACGACTGCCCGTCGCGGCGGCCGGTGCGCACCGTCACCTCGCCGCCGGCCGGCGTGTAGTTGAGCGCGTTCTCGAGCAGGTTCGCGGCCAGCTCCCCGAGCAGCTGGGGCTCACCGTTGACCGGCGCCGCCTCGAGCTCGAAACCGAGATCCACCTGCTTGCCGTCCGCGCGGGCGAGCCAGTCGGTGACACCGGCTTGCGCCACCTGCGCGAGATCCGCGGGCTCGGCGGTAAACGGCCGCTCCGCGGGCGGAGCGATCGCAGCCAGCGTGAGCAGCTGCCGTGCGAGATGCGCGGCCCGGCGGGTTGCGGCGGAGAGGCGATCGACGGTGGCCGCGAGCTCGACCGGAAGGCCTTCGCGGCGCGCGGCCTCGACCTGCGCCTGCAGCGCCGCGAGCGGCGTGCGCAGCTGATGCGCCGCGTCGGCGACGAACCGCTGCTGCGCGTCGATCGACTCGGCGAGCCGTCCGAGCATCCGGTTCAGCTCCTGGACGAGCGGCCGCACCTCCGCGGGAGCGCTCGCCTCGGCCACCGGGCGCAGGTCGCGAGGCGAGCGCGCCGCGAGCTCGGCGCGGAGCGCGTCGAGCGGCGCGAGCCCGCGCGTCACCCCGATCCAGACGACCGCGAGCGCGGCGACGAAGAACAGGAGCTCGAGCGCGGCGTTCGTCAGCAGGAGCTGGCGCACGAGCCGGTGACGTTTCACGAGGGTCTCGGCGACCTGGACGAGCACCGGTCCTTCGGCGAACGGCACCAGGATCGCGGCGACGCGGACGGGCTCGGCCCGGATCGTCCCGTCGTAGAACACCGGCGACCCCTCTTCGGGCAGCGTCGGCGGGGACGGCAGCTCGGCCTGCCCGCCGAGAAGCTTGCCGCGCGCGCTCACCGCGAAGTACACGCGGTCCGTCGCGTCGACCCGGAGCATCTCGACCGCCGCGGCCGGGAGATCCAGCTCGACCGGCCCCTCGGTCGCGGTGAGGCGCTGGGCGAGCGCGAGCGCGGGGTCGAGGAGCGCCCGATCGTAGGCCTCGGAGGCGATGGTGAGCGCGGTGACGTAGCTCGCGACCTCGCTTGCGACGAGCACCAGCGCGACCGGCGCGACGAGCCACCCCAGGAGGAGGCGACGGATGCTGCGCTCAGCCACGCTGCGTCTCGAGGAGGTAGCCGAAGCCGCGGACGGTGCGGATGCGCACGCCGGCCGGCTCGAGCTTCGTGCGGAGCCGGGAGACGTAGACCTCGATCGCGTTGTGGCTCAGCTTCTCGTCCCAGCTCGACAGCGACTGGACGATGCGGTCCTTGGAGAGCGCGACGCCGGGCTGGGTGACGAACAGCTCCATGAGGGCCCATTCGCGCGCGGTCAGATCGAGCACCTCGCCGTTGACGCGCGCTTCGCGGGCGACGAGGTCGAGGGCGAGCGCACCGTAGGCGACCCGCGGGGTCGTCGGGGTCCGGCCGCGCCGGATGAGCGCCCGGACGCGCGCCTCGAGCTCCTCGAACGCGAACGGCTTGACGAGGTAGTCGTCGGCGCCGAGATCGAGGCCGCGGACCCGGTCGGTCACCGCATCGCGCGCGGTGACGACGATCACCGGCACGTAGCGCTCCGCGCGCCGCAGCCGGCGCAACCACTCGAAGCCGTCGATGCCCGGCAGCCCGACGTCGAGGATGACCAGGTCGAACATCTCGTGCTGGACGGCGAGCAGCGCACGCTCGGCGCTGTCGACGCAATCGACGGCGTAGCCCGCCTGGCGCAGGCTCCGTGCGAGCCCGTCGGCGAGCATGGCGTCGTCTTCGACGATCAGGAGGCGCACGCCGGAAATGTTAGTCGCGCGCCGCCGAATCGGCTACCCTCGGGCGATGCTCGTTCTCGGCATCGAGACGTCCTGCGACGAGACCGGCGTCGCGCTGTACGACAGCGCGCGCGGGCTGCTCGCGCACGAAGTGCACTCGCAGGCGGCGCTGCACGCCGAGTACGGCGGCGTCGTCCCGGAGCTCGCCTCGCGCGACCACATCCGGCGAACCCTGCCGCTGCTCGAGCGGGTGCTCGCGCGCGCCGGCGCGCGCCTCGCAGACCTCGACGCGGTCGCCTACACCGAAGGCCCCGGGCTCGCCGGCGCGCTGCTGGTGGGCGCGAGCATCGCGACCGGGATCGCCTACGGGCTCGGCGTGCCGGCGATCGGGATCCATCATCTCGAGGGCCATCTCCTCTCACCACTGCTCTCCGCCCGGTCGCCCGCGTTCCCGTTCGTCGCGCTGCTCGTGTCTGGCGGGCACACGCAGCTGATGGAGGTGCAGGACGTCGGCCGCTATGCCCTGCTCGGGGAGACGGCCGACGACGCGGCGGGCGAAGCGTTCGACAAGACCGCCCAGTTGCTCGGCCTCGGCTATCCGGGGGGACCGGCGCTCGCGCACCTCGCGGATCGCGGCCGGCCGGGCCGCTTCAAGCTGCCGCGGCCGGTGATCGCGAGCGGCGATCTCGACTTCAGCTTCTCCGGCCTGAAGACCGCGGTGGCGACGCTCGCTCGCAGCCGCAGCCTGGACGACCCAGCGCGCGCCGATCTCGCGGCGGAGTTCCAGGAGGCGATCGTCGACGTGCTGGTCGCGAAATGCCGCGCGGCGCTCGCGGCGACCGGCCATCGCCGGCTGGTGGTGGCCGGCGGCGTCGGCGCGAACCGGCGGCTGCGCGAGCGGCTCGACGCGGCCGCCGCGGCAGAGCGCTTCGAGGTGTTCTATCCCGAGCTCGAGCTCTGCACCGACAACGGCGCAATGATCGCGTATGCCGCGGCGCGGCGGCTGGAGGCCGGACGCCGCAAGGCGCCGACCGGTTACGAATTCACGGTGCGGCCGCGCTGGGAGCTTGGCGAGCTGCCCGCGCCCTAGCCTTCGGCGGGCCGCTTCTTCTCGCCGATGCGCCCCTCGGTGCCGGCGAGTAGCTTCCCGATGTTCTCGGCGTGGCGCCATACGAGCAGCACCGAGATCGCGAGGACGGCCGCCGCATAGACGTTGAACCCCAGAACGAGCGCGGTGGCGAACGGCGCGAACGCCGCGGCGACGAGCGCCGCGAGCGAGGAGTACCGGAAGAAGAGCGCGATGACGAGCCAGGTCACGAGCGTACCGAGCCCGACGCGCCAGTCGATCGCAAACAGGATCCCGGCGGCCGTCGCGACGCCCTTGCCCCCCTGGAAGCGGAAGAACACGGGAAAAAGATGGCCCACGAACACGGCGAGCGCGACCGCGGCGATGCCCGTGTCGTCGACCCCGTAGCGCCACGCGAGGCGCTGCGCGAGGACCACCGCGACCCAGCCTTTCAGCGCGTCGCCGACGAGGGTGAGCACCGCCGCGAGCCTGTTCCCGGTGCGCAGCACGTTGGTCGCTCCGGGGTTGCCGGAACCGTAGCTGTGCGGGTCCGGCAATCCGAACGCCTTGCTCACGATCACCGCGAACGAGAGCGAGCCGATGAGGTAAGCGATTACAATGAACGCGACCGTCGCCATCGCGCGCGTGAGTGTAATCCTTCCGGCCCGCCGCCTTCCATGAACCAGCTCTTCCTCCGCGACGTCCGGCTCGAGGCCAAGGTGGGCATCTACAAGCGCGAGCGGGTGACCTCGCAGCCGATCGCGCTCGACCTCGAGATCGAGCTCCCGACCGACCGCGTGTTCGGGACCGGCAAGGTGGCGGACACGATCGACTACGCGGTGGTGGTCGCGCGCATCCGCACCGAGCTCGAGGCGCGCCGATTCGGCCTGGTCGAGGAGCTCGCGGAGTTCATCGCGCGGCTATTGCTCGAGGAGTTCGGCTCGCCGCGGGTGCGCGTGAGCATCGCGAAGCTCGGGATCCTGAAGGACGTCGGACGCGTCGGCGTGACGGTCGAGCGGGCGCGGCGCTAGGCCGGCGTCATTCGCCGGCGCCCTTCACCCGCGCGGGTGATGCTTCTGGTGGAGCGCTTTCAGCCGCTCGCGCGCGACGTGGGTATAGATCTGCGTCGTCGAGATGTCGGCGTGGCCGAGCAGCAGCTGCACGACGCGCAGATCCGCGCCGTGGTTGATCAGGTGCGTCGCAAACGCGTGCCGCAGCGTGTGCGGCGAGAGATGCTTCCCGGGCACCGCGCGGGCGCCGTAGCGCGTGATGAGATGCCAGAAGGCCTGGCGCGTCATCGCATCGCCGCGCGCGGTCACGAACACCGCGTCGGCGCCGCGCCCCTTGAGGAGCGCCGGGCGCGCCTCGCCCTGGTAGCGCGTGAGCCAGGCCGCCGCCTCTTCGCCGAGCGGGACCATCCGCTCCTTCGAGCCCTTGCCGAACACCCGCACGACGCCCATGTCGAGGCTCACCTCGTCGCGCTTCAGCCGGACGAGCTCGGACACCCTCAGACCGGTTGCGTAGAGCAGCTCGAGCATCGCGCGGTCGCGCAGCCCGAGCGGGCGATCGACGTCCGGCGCCGCAAGCAGCGCCTCGACATCGGCTTCCGTGAGCGTCCTCGGAAAGCGCGGCGCCCGCTTCGGCGTCTCGAGCCGCAGCGTGGGGTCGGCCGCGATGCGATTCGACCGGACGAGGTACTGGTAAAAGCGCTTGAGGCTCGACGCGAGCCGCGCCTGGGTGCTCGCACCGAAGCGCTTCGGTCCGCGGTGGCGGAACGCGAAGTAACCGAGCAGCTCGGCCTCGGCGGCGGCGTCGAGCGTCTTCCCGCGGCCGGCGAGCCAGTCCGCGAAGAGCGCAAGGTCGCGGCGGTACGACTCGAGGGTGTTCTTCGCCAGGCCGTCCTCGAGCCACAGCTGGTCGCAGAACTCGTCGAGGAGCACCGCGTCCCGCGCGTTCATCCCTGGAAGGCGATGCCCTCGTGGGCGAGCAGCCACCGCTTGATGGTGATGTGGAAGCCGTCGTCGCCCCGCGCGCTGCCGATTCGGGGGACCCCTTTCGTTCCCCCGAAGCCGCCGATGCCGCCGGCGGCGACGACGCGATGGCACGGAATCGCGAGCGGGAAGAAGTTGGCGCCGCAGGCCTGGCCGACCGCGCGCGGACCGGAGCGCAGCTCCTTCGCGACCTCGCCGTAGCAGCGCACGCGACCGGCGGGGATGTCGGCGATCTTCTCCCACACGCGGCGCTGGTAGCGGCTGCCGACGGGCTTGAGGGGAAGCTCGAGCCGGAACGTCGGCTCCGCGAGGTACCGCTCGACCTGCTCGCACGCCGCGCGAGCGAGCCGGTCCTTCGGCGAGATCTCGCGTGCCCCGTGCGCCAGGTAGACGATCTCCGCGACGCACTCGTCCTCGGTCCCGACCGCTTCGGTCCGCACCCCGACCGCGCCGAACGGCGTCCGCATCACCGCGTCGAACCGCGTCAGCTCGGCCGGGGACAGCAGCCGGCCCTGCGTCGCTCGGTGCTCCATGCCTCCGACCGTACCGGCGCCGGCGCCCGCCGTCAACGCCCGCCGCGGGCTCACCCGGGGCGCGTGCCGTCGATGCAGGTGACCGCGTGGCCGCCGATCCACGTCCGCCGCGTCTCCGGGTCGACGCGAACGGTGACGTAGCCGTCGCGACCGAGCTCGCGCCCCTGGCTCGCGACGAACTCCCGCCCGGCCCCGGGGAGCGCGCCCGCCGCATCGAGCAGCACGCCGATCGCGGCATTGCCGCTGCCGCAGACCGGGTCCTCGGGGATGGCCTCGGCGGGCGCGAAGCTGCGCACCGCGAGCGCGTGATCGGCGGCCCGCGCCCGCCCGAACGCCGTCACGCCGGTGATGCCTAGCGCCCGGCTCGCCTCGGCGATCGCCGCCAGATCCGGCGCCAGGGCCCGCACCGCCGCCGCGTCGGTGAGCTCCAGCACCATCCAGCGCGGCCCGAGATCCACGACCTTCGGCTCGCCCGCGGGCGGCGTCGCTAGCCCGAGCGCAGCGTAGATTCGCGCGCGCGCCGCGGGCGCGACCTCGGCGAGCCTCGCCGGCGGCACCTCGACGGTGATCCGTCGGTCGCTCCCTTCGCCCTCGACCGCGAGCGTGAGCACCCCTGCGCCGCACTCCTGCCGCAGCCGGCCGTCGCGCGGGCGGACGATGCCCGCTTCCAGCACCGCGTGCGCCGTGCCGATGGTCGGATGCCCCGCGAACGGGAGCTCCCGGCGCGGCGCGAAGATGCGCACGCGATAGTCCGCTCCCGGTTGGGTCGGAGGCAGGACGAACGTCGTCTCGGAGATGTTGGCCCAGGCCGCCATCCGCTGCATCGCTTCGGGATCCAGGCCGACGCCGTCGAGCACGACGCCGACGGGGTTGCCGAAGAACGGCCGGCGGGTAAAGACATCGACTTGCTTGAAACGGAGCGCTGTCATGAACGACCTCCGTGCAGGAGCCGGCGTCAGCGTACCAGCGCCGGGCCCGGAAGCGACTGAGCCAGGCGAGCCGGGCTCGCCCCGCCCGGGAAGTAGGTCGCGAGCCGCGGCGGCAGGTTCGGACGCCCGTCGCCGCCTAGGCTCGGGTGATGCCGGAGCCGACCGAGGAGTACGACGACTTCGCGGCCTTCGACCACGCCATGGAGCGGCGTGTCGAAGCGCATGCGCGTCCCCGCATCGACCACCGCGCGCCGCGCGTCGGGTGTCAGGTACAGCGTGACGATCTCGTTCGCGCGCCCGCGGAAGGCGGCGACGTGATGGGCGGTCGCGTCGCTCGCGACGACGACGAGCTGCGACACGTCCGTGAGCGGCGCGCCGAGCGCGACCCTTTCGACCGTGCCCGTCCCCACCGCGACGCGCCACAGGCCGCCGGCCCGGGCGACCACGAGCGCCGACCGGTCGGGCAGCAGCGCCAGCGACCCTTCAGCCCCCCCGTCGGGGAGCCGCGCCAGGACGCGCGCGGTGCCCCGCCCCGTGTCGACCGCGATGATCGCGCCGCCCGCGGCGTCGAGCACGAAGGCGAGCGGTCCGCCGGCAGCGGCGAGATCGGCGAAGCGTCCGCCGGGTTCCGCACGCGCAATCACCGTGCGTCGGACCGGCAGAGCGGCCAGGTCGATCATCTCCACCGTCCTTGGAGTAAGCGCCCACAGTCTCCGAGCCCTGGCGTCATAGCCAAGCTGCACAATGGGGTGCGGCGCGCTCTCCGGCCGCACCGTCCCGATCATCGAGCCGTCGCGCCGGATCATCGCGATCCCGCCGGTCGCGTGGCTGCCGACGAAGAAGCGGTCGTTGATCGGGTCGTGCGCCACCGCGGACGGGTAGAACCCGGGCGGGACGCTCAGCGTGACCTGGGCCGGCTTGCAGCCGGCCAGGGCGAGGAGAGCGAGGAGGAGGAGGCCGCGCATGAGTGTGGTCCGCCGGGTTCTGGCCTGTACAATAGCGGCCGCTTCCAATACACCACATGTACACCTATGCAGAAAACCGAAGCATCTGTACAGGTTGAGCGGCCATGACAGGCATCCAGCACGTGACCGTCAGCCCGCTCTCGCACGACGCCCCGCTGCCGCTGGTCGAGCAGATCACCGGTTTCCTGCGCACCCGGATCGACGAGCGGCATCTGCGGGCGGGCACCCGCATGCCCTCCATCCGCCGGTTCGCCGAGGACAACGGCGTGTCGCGGTTCACCGTCGTCGAGGCCTACGACCGGCTCGTCGCCCAGGGCTATCTCGAGTCGCGCCGCGGGTCGGGCTTCTACGTCCGCGAGCGGCCGCAGCCGGTGCGGCGCGCCGAGCGCCGGGAGCCGCCGGCGACGCGGATCGACGGGTTCTGGCTGCTCCAGCACCTCTACGCCGGGAACGACGGGCGTGACGTCCTCCTCGCCGGCTCGGGCTGCCTCCCGGAGGGCTGGCTCGAGGAGGAGATGCTCCAGGCCGGGCTGCGCGCGCTCGCGCGGCGCGAGCCGAGCGCGCTCACCGGCTACGGGACACCGCGCGGCTATGCGCCGCTGCGCGACCTGCTCCAGGTCCACCTCGCGGAGCTGGAGATCAACGCGCAGTCCGACAACATCGTGCTCACCGCCGGCGCGAGCGGCGCGCTCGATCTCGTCGCGCGCTACTTCCTGCAGCCGGGCGACACGGTGCTCGTCGACGACCCCGGCTACTACGTGCTCTTCGGCCGGCTCGCGCTGATGGGCATCCGGCCGATCGGCGTGCCGCGCACCGCGGACGGGCTCGACCTCGAACGACTCGACGCGCTCGCGACCGAGCACGCGCCGAAGCTCTTCATGACCAACTCGGTGCTCCACAACCCGACCGGCACCTCGCTCTCGGCGGCGAACGCGCACCGCATCCTGCGGCTCGCCGAGGCGCACGATTTCCACATCGTCGAGGACGACATCCTCGCCGACCTCCATCCGGGGCGGGCGCACCGGATCGCCGCGCTCGACCAGCTGCACCGCGTGATCTACGTCGGCAGCTTCTCGAAGACGCTCGGCGCGGGCTTGCGGGTGGGGTTCCTCGCCGCGCACCCGGATCTCGCGCGCGATCTCACGGCGCAGAAGATGCTCGCCACGCTCACCACGCCCGAGCTCGGCGAGCGGCTCGTCTACCAGGTGCTCTCCGACGGCTACTACCGCAAGCACGTCGACCACCTCCGGGGACGCGTCGGGCGCGCGCTCGAGCAGGCGATCCGCAATCTCGAGCGCGCCGGTCTGAAGCTGTTCCACGAGCCCACCGGGGGCATGTTCCTGTGGGCCCACGCCGGCGAGCAGCGCGATGGAGAGACGCTCGCCGCCGCCGCCGAGCAGCAGGGGATCATCCTCGCGCCCGGGAGCCTGTTCAGCCCGTCGCAGATGCGCTCGCCGTGGATGCGCTTTCACGTCGCCTACGCGGGCAGCCCGCGGCTCGCGAAGTTCTTCGAGGCGCTGAAATAGATGTCGCGCGCCATCCGCAACGTCGCGATCATCGCCCACGTCGACCACGGCAAGACGACGCTCGTCGACCGGCTGCTGCAGCAGTCCGGCACCTTCGCCGCGCACGAGCGCCCGCCCGAGCGGGTGATGGACTCGAACGACCTCGAGCGCGAGCGGGGCATCACGATCTTCGCCAAGAACTGCGCGATCGACTATGCCGGCGTGCACATCAACATCGTCGACACGCCCGGGCACGCCGACTTCGGCGGCGAGGTCGAGCGCGTCCTCGGCATGGTGGACGGGGTGCTGCTGCTCGTCGACGCGGTCGAGGGGCCGATGCCGCAGACGCGCTTCGTGACGAAGAAGGCGCTCGCGCTCGGGCTGAAACCGGTCGTGGTGGTGAACAAGGTCGACCGCCCCGGCGCCCGCGCCGAGTGGGTCGTGAACCAGACCTTCAACCTGTTCGACAAGCTCGGGGCGACCGAGGCGCAGCTCGACTTCCCGGTGGTCTACGCCTCGGCGCTGCAGGGGTGGGCGGCGACCGACTTGAGCGGTGTCGCCGTCTCGACCAACCCGGCGCTCCGCCGGCTCGACATGAAGCCGCTGCTCGACACGATCCTCGAGCGGGTGCCCGCGCCGGCCGACAACGACGTCGACGGCACCCTCCAGCTCCAGCTCCACGCGCTCGACTACTCGAGCTACGTCGGGCGGATCGGCGTCGGCAAGATGCGGCGCGGCCGGCTCGTCCCCGGCCAGGAGGTCGCGGTCGTGCTCGGCGAGCGCCAGCTCGGCAAAGCGAAGGTCAACCAGGTGCTCGGCTTCCAGGGGCTCGAGCGCGTCCCGCTCCCCGCGGCACTGGCGGGGGACATCGTGCTCGTCACCGGCATCGACGAGCTCGCGATCGGCGCGACGATCGCCGACGCCGACCGGCCGGAGGGCCTGCCCCCACTGAAAGTCGACGAGCCGACGCTCACGATGCAGTTCGTCGTCAACACTTCGCCGTTCGCGGGGACCGAGGGCAAGTACGTCACCAGCCGCAACCTGCGCGAGCGGCTGCAACGGGAGGTCCTCACCAACATGGCGCTGCGCGTCGAGGAGACCGCGGATACCGACGTCTTCGTCGTTCACGGGCGCGGCGAGCTGCACCTGACGATCCTGGTCGAGAACATGCGCCGCGAGGGCTACGAGCTCGCCGTCGGCCGGCCGAAGGTGATCGCGAGAACGATCGATGGCGTGACGTGCGAGCCGTTCGAGGCCCTCGCCGTCGATCTCGAGGACGCGCACCAGGGCGCGGTCATGGAAGCGCTCGGCGGGCGGCGGGCGGAGCTCGCCGACATGCAGCCCGACGGCCGCGGGCGCGTGCGGCTCGACTACCGCATTCCGGCGCGCGGGCTGATCGGCTTCCAGAACGAGTTCATGAACCTCACGCGCGGCACCGGGATCATGACCCACGTGTTCGACGAGTACGGCCCGGTCAAGGGCGAGATCCCGGGCCGCCGCAACGGCGTGCTCGTGTCCCAGGAGACGGGCGAGGCCGTCGCCTTCGCGCTCTTCAACCTGCAGGAGCGCGGCCGGCTGTTCGTTTCGCCGGGCGAGAAGGTCTACGAGGGCATGGTCGTCGGCATCCACTCGCGCGACAACGACCTCACCGTCAATCCGCTCAAAGGGAAGAAGCTGACCAACATCCGCGCCGCCAGCAAGGACGACAACGTGCTGCTCACCCCGCCGGTCAAGCTCACGCTCGAGTACGCGGTCGAGTTCATCGCCGACGACGAGCTGGTCGAGGTGACCCCGCAGTCGATCCGCATCCGCAAGCGGTTCCTGAAGGCGCACGAGCGCAAGCGCGCCGACCGGGGCGCGGGCGTCGAGGCCTGAGGGGCGTCAGCGCCGCCGCGGCTTGCGCTTCGCCCGGTAGGTCGCGCGCGGCGCCTGCAGCTCTGGCCCCCAGAGGACCGTGACCTGATACTGCCGGACCGCCGGGTCGCGCGACACCAGGCCCAAGCCTTCGGCTTGCGCCTGGGCGATGAGCATGCGGTCGAAGGGATCACGGTGAAGCAGCGGGAGCCCTGCCGCGGCCTCGGCGTGCCGGACCGTCACCGGAAGCTCGAGGAGGCTTACGCGGCGGAGCGCTGCGGTCAACTCGGCGGCAGGGTATCGGAGCTTTCCGCGCGCCTGCTTGATCGCCATCTCCCAGGCGCTCGCCGCGCTCGCGAATACGACGTTCGTTGGATCCTCGAGCGCGGCCCGGATAGTGACCGGAAGCTTTGCGGGTGCCGAGAGCACCCAGAGCAGCGCATGCGTATCGAGGAGCAGCCTCAATCGCGGCCTTCGAAATCGGCGAGCACGTCCTCGGGCAGCGGCGCATCGAAGTCGTCCGCAATCCAGATCTTGCCGGCGAGCACCCCGAGCTTGCGCCGCTTACCGGGCGGCGGCGCATAGGCGACGAGCCGGGCGACCGGGCGCCCATGCCGTGCGATCACGATCTCCTCGCCGGCGGCGGCGCGGTCAACGAGCTCCGAGAGCTTGGTTTTCGCTTGGTAGAGATTGATCGGGTCCATCCGGCCAGTTTAGACCAGATCAGACCAGATCGCCACCGGCCCTATGCGCCGCGCTTGAACGTCGCGAGCAGCGCCGCCGCGCCGACGAAGAGCCCGCCGAAGAGACGGTTGACGAACCGGATCTGCCGCGGCGCGCGCAGGAGCCGCAGGAACCGCGCGGCGAAGACCGTGTAGCCGCTCATCACCACCAGGTCGATCACGGTCAGCGTGGCGACCACGACCAGGTACTGCGGCAGCAGCGCGCGCGACGGGTCGATGAACTGCGGCAGCACCGCGAGGAAGAACACGGTGGCCTTGGGATTGGTGGCGTTCACCAGGAACCCCTGGAGGAAGAGCGCGCGGGCGGTGCCGCCGCGTCCGTTGCCCCCCTCGACCCGCAGCGCCTCGGCCGGCGCGCGCCACTGCTTCCACCCCAGGTAGCACAGGTAGCCGACGCCGAGCCATTTGAGCGCGGTGAACGCGGCGGTCGATGCCGCGAGGATCGCACCGAGCCCCGCGCCCACGATCGCGAGCTGCAGCGCAATGCCGACCTGCATTCCGAGAATGTTCCAGATCCCGAGGCGGTAGCCATGGCGCGACCCGGCCGCCATGCACGCGACCGCGCCCGCGCCGGGCGACGCGCTGATGAGCACCCCCGCGACGAGGAAAGCGAGCCAGGTCTCGAACGTCATTGGCAGACCCTACTGTACCCCGGGCGGGGCCGGCGCTCAGTCGACATCGAACTCGAACACCACCGGCGGCGCGTCCTCGATCGTCACCTTGATGACGTGGCGGCCCTTCGGATCGCCCGGCGAAACGACCCACGAATGGAACAGGAACCCCCGCTGAGGCATCACCTCCCGCTCGAGGACCGAGACCCTCCGGTCCGCCGAGATCTCGTGCTTGCCTTCCACCGGGCCCCAGGTCTCGGGCGGCGTGGGCACGGTGAACTCCTCGCGCCACTTGACCGTGGGCTTCGTCGTCGTGACGCCGATGATCCAGCCGAACTCCTGGTTCGGCGTCAGCGGGACGGTCTTCGTGGGCTTGAAGCCGATCCTGCCGTCCGCCGAGCGGTTGAACAGGCCGAAGGCGGACTGCTCGATCTGGACCTCGGGCTCGGCGGGCGGCGCGGGCGCGGCGTGCGCCGGGAGCTCGACAGGCCCCACGCGTTCCGGCGGTTTCGCCGGCTCGCACGCGGAGACGGCGAGGACGAGCGGCGCGAGCAGCAGTGCGAGGCGGCGTTGCATGGCGGCCGAAGCATACCGAAAGCGGCGACCGCCCTATACGGGCGCCGCCCGGCCGCGTCGCCGCTCGCCCTAGCCTTGCCCGAGCAGGCCTTTCTTCAGGTCCGCATCGACCGGGTTCTCCCCGAGCCACACCCGGAGCAACGCCCGGTAGAAGGCCTCGTCCGGAATCGGCTTGCCCTTCGCTTCGCCGTTCAGCTGCACCCGCGTACCGACCTCGGGGAGGTAATCGAGAGCGACCACCTCCCCCTTCTTGGCGCCGCCGAGCGAGTTCATGATCGCCGTCAGCTCCCCGAGCTGCGCCTTGTAGCGCTCCTGGTCGGCAGGCGAGTTGTTCGCCTTGAACCCGTCGTTCAACGCGTCGGTGAGCTGCGGCGCGGTCACGTCGCGCAACATCGACATTGCGAACCGCTTCGGGCCGCCGAGCGCGAGCACATCGGCGGTGGTGGTCTTCTTGTCGGTCACGTACAGCCCCGCCACGTAGACCTTCACGAAGAACCGCGTCCGCACGCCGGCGCCGTTGAGCGCGATCTCCGGTGCGTTCGGCGCGACGCGGACCTTGTCGTCGAGCTTGACGCCGGCGACCTCGGCTGCGGGTGCTGCGAACGGCAGCAGCGCCGCAGCAACGACTGCGAGAACGAGTCTCATGGTTGGCTCTCCTCTACTCGCCGACGCCGGCGCGCGCGAGGCGCGGTGCCGGCAGGCTTGCGATCGTCACGTTGACGCATGCGGGGCGACCGGATCGAACTGCCCGCTCGAGCGCCGCCGACAGGTCCGCCGCCCGCGCCACGTGCTCGCCGTGACCGCCGAGCGCCGCGACGACCCGATCGTAGCGCGTCGGCGCGAGCTCGCAGTTTACGGCCCGCTCGGCGCCGTAGTCGCGGATCTGGATCTGCCGCTCGGCGTTCCAGAAGGCGTCGTTGCCCACCACCACCACGAACGGCGTCCGGCAACGCACCGCGGTGTCGAACTCCGCCATGTGGAACCCGAACGAACCGTCGCCCGACATCGCCACGATCGGCGAATCGGGAAACGCGAGCCGCGCGGCGAGCGCGAACGGCGCCGCGGCCCCGATGGCGCCGGCCGGGCCGTTGGTGACGCGGTGCCGGGCGGCGAGGGTCGCCTGCGCCCATTGACCGAACTCGCCCCCGTCACACACGAGCACGGCGTCGGGGCCGCCGTCCAGCAGCTTCTGCACCGCGCGGCAGGTTTCGAGCGGGTGCACCGGCCCGTCGGACGGGGATGCGAGCGTCGCCCACTCCGCCGGTCGATACCGGATCGCCGCGGCGACTTCGTCCTGCCATCCGCGCTGCGGCCAGGGACACCGCGAAGCGTGCTCCGCGAGGCGTTCCGCGGCCGCCGCCGCATCCGCAACCGCCGTGAAGACGAGTCGCTCGCCGACCGCGCGCCCCGAGCGGGCGATCGCCTCCGCGTCGGGATCGATGTGCACGAACCGGCAGCCCGGGGCGATCGTCGGCGGCGCACCGTACCGCAGCGTGTAGTCGAGGTGCCGGCCGAGCAGCACCACGAGGTCGGCCTGCGCGAGCGCCTCGGCGAACGCGCCGATGGTCGGATCGCTCAGGCCGCGCGGGCTTTCGAAGCCGACGACCGGCACGCGCGTCGCCGCCTCGAGCTGCCGCGCGGCGGCGCGACCCTCGCCGCGCAACAGCAGCGGCCCGACGAGCACGACCGGTCGCGCCGCGGCCGCGAGCTGCGTCAGCACCGCATCGGCGGCGGCTTCCGGCAGCGTCGCCGCGGGTGCCTCGAACGCCTCGCGGCCGGCCGGCTCGGCGATGATCGCCTCGAGCACGTCGGTCGGCAGGCTGAGGTGGACCGGCCCGGGACGCCCGGCCTTCGCGGTGCGCAGCGCGCGCGCGAGCTCGCCGGCGACCGCGGCCGCCGACGATGCCGTCCACGACGCCTTCGCGAGCGGCGCCGCGACGTCGGCCTGCCGCAGCTCCTGGAACGCGCCGCGTCCCAGTTCGTCGAGCGGCGCGTGCCCGCTCAGCAGCACCAGGGGCGACTCGGCGGCGAGCGCCGTGTACAAGGCGCCCACGGCGTTCGCATGCCCCGGCCCGCCGGTGACGAGCGCGACGCCGGGCTCACCGGTCAGGCGCCCCCAGGCGTCGGCCATGTGGACGGCGGCTGCCTCGTGCCGCACGTGAACGATCTCGAGCTTCGCATCGAGCGCCGCATCGAAGAGCGACATCACGTGGTTGCCCGACAGCGCGAACACGCGCTTCACGCCCGCCGTGACGAGCGTCCGCGCGACGACGTCGGCGCCTCGCCACCGAGTGGTCATGCGGCGGCCTTCGTGAGGAGCGTCGCTCCGGGCCGCACGCGCGTGAACGCCACCGGGACGAACTCGAGCGCGTGCTCCCGGCCGTCGAACCGGAGCCGCGTGAACGCGGAAGCGCCGAGGTCCGGGCGCTGCGGAAAGTCCTCGCGCCAGTGCGCGCCGCGGGAGTCCTCGCGTGCGAGCGCCGCGTACGCGATCGCCCGGCTCACCCGGAGCAGGCTGTCGAGGTTCAGCCAGTCGTGCCAGGTGAGGTTGAAGCGGAACGTCGCATCGGAGACGCCGCTCGCGAGCAGCCGCTCGTGGAGCGATTCGAGCACCCCCAACCCGCGCCGCAGCCCCCCTCCGTCGCGGACGATGCCGACGTCGTTCCACATGACCTCGTGCAACGCCTCGCGGATCGCGAGCAGGTCGGCGGCGGGCCGCTCGAACGGGTGCAGCGCCGCGGCGACCGCACCCTCGACCGCCGCGCGGTCCGGCTCGGCGAACTCGGCGTGCGTCGCGAGCCATTCGCCCACCGCCTCGCCGGCGACGCCGCCGAACACGGTCGAGTTCGCGACGCCGTTCCCGCCGAGGCGGTTCGCGCCGTGCACGCCGCCCGTGTCCTCGCCGGCCGCGAACAGGCCGTCGAGCTCGGTCCGGCAGTCCAGGCCGAACTCCACGCCGCCCATCATGTAGTGCGCCGTCGGAACCACCTCGACGCGCTCGCGCGCGAGGTCGAACCCGCAGTCGGCGCAGCGCTCGACCATGCCCTTGAACTCGCGGCGGACACTCTCCGCGCCGAGATGCGCCATGGAGATGTAGAGGCCGCCGTGCGGCGTGGTGCGGCCCGCGCGCATCTCCGCGAACATGGCGCGCGAGACGATGTCGCGCGTCGCGCGCTCCGCGCGCGGGTCGTAGTCGAGCATGAAGCGCTCGCCGCCGCCGTTCAGGAGGTGGCCACCGGACCCGCGCAGCCCCTCCTCGAGCACGGTTCCGGTCATGCGGGTATGCGGCCCGGCGAGGAGACCCGTCGGATGGAACTGCACCATCTCCATGTCGCGCAGCGGCAATCCGGCCCGGAGCGCCATCGCCAGGCCGTCGCAGGACTTGTCGCCCGAAGGCGTGTGGTACTTGTACATCGTCGGCCCGCCGCCAGTGGCGAGGATCACCGCGCGGGCGCGCGCCAGGACGAGCTCGCCGGTGCGCACGTCGACGAGGAGCGCGCCGGCAATGCGCCCGCCGTCGTGCGCGCGCACGAGCTCGATCGCGCGATGCTCCTCGAGCCGGCCGATGCCGCGCGCCCAGACCTGCTCCGCGAGGCGGTTCATGATCTCGATGCCGGTAAGGTCGCCCTTGTGCACCGTGCGGTCGAAGGTCTGGCCGGCGAACGCCTTCTGGTGCAGCGTGCCGTCGGGGTTGCGGTCGAAGAAGCAGCCGAGCTCGTTCTCGAGCTCGTGCACGCGCTCGACCGCGCCGACGACGAGCCGCCACGCGAGCTCCTGGTCCGGCAGCCACGCGCCGCCCTCGATCGTGTCCATGAAGTGGCGCTCGACCGAGTCGCCGGCCGCGAGCGCGACGTTGTAGCCGCCCTGGACCATGCGCGTGCAGCCGCATTTCCCGAGCAGGCCCTTGACTGCGATCGTGATGCCGAGCGTCGGGTTCGCGGCGTGCGCGTGGAGCGCGGCGAACAGCCCGGCCCCCCCGGCGCCGAGGATCAGGAGATCGGTCTTGAGCTCCTGCACGCCGCTCGTCAGGCCTTCTTGACGCCGAGCGAGGCCAGCACCGCGTCGCGCCTGGCGCGCGCCGCCGTCAGGACGTCGCGGTACAGGCTCCCGCCGCGGCTGTCCATGCCGACGAGCAGCGGGCCAAACCCCTTGACCCGGAAGCGCCAGAGGCTCTCCGGATTGAGATCGTCGAGGTCGACGTCCTCGATCGCCTCGATCCACGTCGTCTCGAGGGCGGCCGCGCCGCCGATGACCGCGAGGTACGCGCCGCCGAGGTCGCGGAACGCGTCGAGCGACGGCTGCCCGAAGCCGCCCTTGCCGATGATCAGCCGCACGCCGTGCTCCTGCATCAGCGGTCGCGTGAAGCGCTCCATGCGCGCGCTGGTCGTCGTGCCGACGCAGATCGGCGCGTAGCCCGCAGGGTGGGCGGCGGAGGGCTCGACCTTCCTGACGTTCGGCGCGGTGTGGATGACCGCGTGCCCGCGCAGGTCGAAGCGCGTCTTGCGCCCGCGGTCGAACATGTGGATCTGGGTCGCGTCGCGGATCCCGTAGAGCGTGCCGTTCAGGGTCACCGTGTCGCCGACGCGCAGGCTGCGCGTCCGCTCCTCGGCCACCGGCGGGGTGAGGTCGTGGTGTGCCACGCCTAGAAGCCGTACTCCACGCCGCGCGGCGTGAAAGTCGCCCGTGCACGGCGGGCGGAATGGCACTGCATGTTGACCGCCACGGGATTCATCGTGATGTGCGTCGCCGCGAGCTCGACGTGCACGGCAAACGCCGTCGAGTCGCCGCCGAGGCCCTGCGGGCCCACGCCGAGCTGGTTCACCGCCCGGGAGAGCTCGTCTTCGAGCTTCGCGCCCTCGGGGTCCTCGCAGCTCGAGCCGAGCGGCCGCGTC
>DATEDA010000255.1:0-6038 GCA_035286595.1 Burkholderiales bacterium
CCGCGCGGCGGGGATCGAGGTCGAGGTCTCGAGCGGCGTGACTGCTGGCATCGCCGTGCCCGCGGCCCTCGGCATCCCGGTGACGCTCCGGGGCGTTGCGCGCGGCGCGATCCTCGTGACCGGTCACGTCGTCGGTCGCCACGCACCGGACTGGTCGGCGCTCGCGCGGTCGGGGCTCACGCTCGTGATCTACATGGGCCTCGCGCGGCTCGGAGAGATCGCCGCTGCGCTCGTCGGCGGCGGGCTCGATCCGGCAACGCCGGCCGTGGCGGTGCAGTCGGGCACGCTCGACGGTGAGCGAGCAGTGCATGCGTCCATCGCGACGCTGCCCGCGGCGGTCGCCGAGGCCGCGCTGGCGAGTCCGACGATCGTGATCGTCGGACGCGTCGTCGCGCTCGGCTCGCGTGCCGCGTCCGTGGCGCGTGGCCGGGCGGTCGCCTGAGGGCGCGCCCGTGGACCCCCGCGCCGCCGCCTTTGCGCTCGAGCTGGCGCGGCTCGCTGCCGAGCTGGGCCCATGCTGCATGCTCTGGCTGCTGCTCCTCGCCACATGAGCGGGCGCCAGCGCCTGGTCGTCGCCGGCAACGGCATGGCGGGGGTGAAGACCCTCGAGCATCTGCTCGAGCTCGCACCCGATCGTTACGACATCACCGTCTTCGGCGCCGAACCGCACCCCAACTACAACCGCATCCTGCTCTCGCCGGTGCTCGCCGGGGAGCTGACGGCGGCGGAGATTGAGCTCAACGGGCTCGACTGGTACGCGCGACACGGGATCGCGCTGCACCTCGGGAAGCGCGCAGCGCGGGTCGACCGCGTGCGCCGCGTCGTCGTCGCCGACGATGGCACCGAAGCGCCGTACGACCGGCTGCTCATCGCCACCGGCTCGACGCCGGTCATGCTGCCGGTGCCCGGGAATGCGCTGCCCGGCGTGCTCACGTACCGCGATCTTGCCGATACCGGCGCGATGATCCGCGCCGCCGCGCAGTTTCGCTGCGCCGTCGTGATCGGCGGAGGGCTCCTCGGGCTCGAGGCGGCGAACGGGCTCCGCGCCCGCGGGATGGACGTCACGGTCGTCCACCTCATGCCGTGGTTGATGGAGCGCCAGCTCGACGAGACCGCGGCGGGGATGCTGCGCGCCGCGCTCGAGGCACGCGGCATCGCCTTTCGGCTCGGCGCCGAAACCGAAGCGGTCCTGCCCGGGCTGCAGAGCCGCGTCGGCGCGGTGCGGCTCAAGGACGGTTCGGAGCTCGCGGCCGATCTCGTCGTCATGGCGGTCGGCATCCGGCCGAACGTCGAGCTCGCAAGAACCGCCGGGCTCTACTGCGGCCGCGGCATCGTGGTGAACGACACGATGCAGACCTACGACCCGCGCATCTACGCGGTCGGCGAATGCGTCGCGCACCGCGGCGTGGCCTATGGCCTGGTCGCGCCGCTCTACGAGATGGCGAACGTCTGCGCGACCCACCTGGCCGGCTTCGGAATCGGCCGCTACCAGGGCTCGATCCCGTCGACCAAGCTGAAGGTCACCGGGATCGATCTCTTCTCGGCGGGCGATTTCCTGGGGGGCGGAACGAGCGAGCCGATCGTCCTGCACGATGCTGAAACAGGCGTCTACCGGAAGGTGGTCGTGAAGGACGGGCGTCTCATCGGCGCGGTGCTCTACGGCGATACCGAGGGCTCGGCCTGGTTGCTCGATCGCATGACCGAGCGGCGGGACTTGTCGACGATCCGCGACGCGCTGCTCTTCGGGCCCGACATCGCGGCGATGCTTGCACCGCCAGCTGACGCGCCCGCCGCGGCGCCGGCCGCGCGAATGGTCGCCTGACCATGAGCGCGTCCGACGATTTCACCGACGAGCAGAAGCGCTACCTCGAGGGCTTCGCGAGCGGCCAGGCCGCCGCACGCGCCGCGAAGGGGCTCGCGCCGCTGGTCCCGGCAGCCGGCGGCACCGGGGTGGGCGAGCCCCCTGGACCGGAGGCGATCCACTTCCGCGCGCAGGGCCGCTTCCTCGCGGAAGGCAAGCAGCTCGTCCCCGAGGAGAAGGCGAAGCGCACGAAGAATCCGCTCGACCTCTGGGACGAGCTGCGGGCGAACGCGCGCGACGGTCGCTTTCCGAAGGGCACCGACGTCTTTCGGTACAAGTTCCACGGCCTGTTCTACGTCGCGCCGGCGCAGGACGCGTTCATGTGCCGGCTGCGGATCCCGAACGGGATCCTCGACGCGCACCAGTTCCGCGCGGTCGCGGAGCTGGCCGAGAAATACGGCGGCGGATACGCGCACGTCACGACGCGTGCCAACCTGCAGATCCGCGAGATCCGCCCGGAGAACGCGGTGAACGTGGTGACGGGCGTCGTGAACGCCGGGCTCACTTCGCGCGGCGCGGGCGCGGACAACATCCGTAACATCACCGGCAACCCGACCGCCGGCATCGACCCGCAGGAGCTGTACGACACCCGGCCGCTCGGCCTGGAGCTGCACCACTACATCCTCAACCACCGCGAGCTATATGGACTTCCGCGCAAGTTCAACATCGCCTTCGACGGCGGCGGGAAGGTGGCCTCGCTCGAGGACACCAACGACATCGGGTTCGGCGCGGTGCGGGTCGAGGCGGGGCGGGCCGCGGCCGCCGGGGTGTACTTCCGCGTCGCGGTCGGCGGCATCACCGGCCATCTCGACTTCGCCCGCGACCTGGGCGTGCTGATCGAGCCCGCGGAGTGCGTGCCGGTCGCGGCCGCGCTGGTGCGCGTGTTCATCGAGCACGGCGACCGCACCGACCGGAAGCAAGCGCGCATGAAGTACGTGCTCGATCGCCTCGGACTCGACCGGTACCTGGAGGAGGCGGAGAAGCATCTCGGCCGGAAGCTCGTTCGCTTCCCGCTCGGGGACTGCGCGCCGCGGCCGCGCGTCGACCGGCTCGCGCACGTCGGGTTCCACCCGCAGACCCAGCCGGGGAAGGCCTATGCCGGCGTCGTGCTGCCGGTCGGCAAGCTCACCGTCGCCCAGATGCGCGGCCTCGCCGGCATCGCCGAACGCTACGGGAGCGGAACCATTCGCCTGACCGTGTGGCAGAACCTGCTCGTCTCCGACATCGACCAGCCGAACGTCGAGGCGGTCAAGCGCGAGCTCGAGGCGCTCGAGCTCGGCTGGCGATCCTCGAGCGCCCGCGCCGGCCTGGTCGCGTGCACCGGCAACACCGGCTGCAAGTTCTCGGCGAGCGACACCAAGCGCCACGCCATGGCGATCGCGGACCACTGCGACCGGACGATCGCGCTCGACGTTCCGGTGAACATCCACCTCACCGGCTGCCACCACTCCTGCGCGCAACACTACATCGGCGACATCGGCCTGCTCGCGACCAAGGTGAGCCAGGGCGAAGACGCGGAGGTGGAGGGGTATCACCTCTATGCCGGCGGCGGCTACGGCGTCGACCGGGCGCTCGCGCGCGAAGTGCTGCGCGACGTGCGGGGCGAGCGGGTGCCGGCGGTCGTGGAGCGGCTGCTCGCCGCGTACCTCGAGCATCGCCGGGGACCGGACGAGCCGTTCCACGCCTTCGCGCAGCGCCAACCCGTCGAGGCGCTGCGCGCGTGGTGCGAAGCGGAAAAGGAGCCCGCGGCGGCATGAGCGAAGTCCCCGTGATTCCCGAGACCGCGCCGTTCACGACCGCGCAGCGCGCGTGGTTGAACGGCTTCTTCGCCGGTCTGCTGTCGGCCGAGGCGCTCGCCGCCGGGCCTGGCGCCGTGCCTGCGCCCGAGCCGGAAGAGGCGTTCCCGTGGCACGACCCGACGCTCGGGCTCGAGGAGCGGATCAAGCTCGCCGAGGGCCGGCCGCCGGCGCGCCGCATGATGGCCGCAATGGGCCAGCTCGACTGCGGCCAGTGCGGCTACCTCTGCAAGACCTACGCCGAGGCGATCACCTCCGGCGTCGAGAAAGACCTCGGCAAGTGCGTGCCCGGCGGCAAGCCGACGGCGAAGATGCTGAAGGTGCTGGTCGGCGAAGCGCCGCCGCCGGCGCCGCCCCGCGCCCCGGCGCCGGCCGCTGTCCCGGCGGTCGCTCCGGCGAGCATGCCCGTCACGCGCGACCAGCCCGCGAGGGCGCGCCTGCTGCGCAGCGAGCCGCTCAACCGCCCCGGCGCGGAGAAGCAGACCCAGAACGTGGTCCTGTCGCTCGCCGGCACCGGCCTCGACTACGCGCCGGGCGACTCGCTGGGGGTCTGGCCGGTGAACAACGGGGAAGAAGTGGAGCTCGTCCTCGCGATCCTGCGGGCGAAGGGATCGGAGGCGGTGACGCTGCCCTCCGGACAGACGCTGACCGTGCGCGAGGCGCTGCTCAGGCGCTGCAACCTGCGCGAGCCGAGCGACGAGCTCTTCATGCTCCTGTCCCGCCACGCCCGCGACGACATCGAGGCGACGCGGCTCGCCCGGATGGCCGAAGGGGAAGATGCCGCGGGGCACGACGTCTTCGACCTGCTCGTGAAGTTCCGCTCGGCGCGGCCGCCTGCGCCCGAGTTCGTCCTGGCGCTCGCTGCGCTGCAACCCCGGCTCTATTCGATCGCCTCCTCGCTCGCGTGCCACCCCGGCGAGGTGCACCTCACCGTCGCGGTCGTCAGGTACGAGCTGCACGCCCGCGGCTACCAGGGGGTGGCGTCGTGCTTCTTCGCCGACCGGCTCCGCCGCGGCGCGCGCGTGCCGGTCTACGTGCAGCCTGCGCACGGCTTCTGCCTGCCTGCGGACCCGGCGGCGCCGATCATCATGGTGGGGCCGGGCACCGGCATCGCGCCGTTCCGTGCGTTTCTCCAGGAACGCGCCGCGACCGGCGCGCCCGGAAAGAACTGGCTCTTCTTCGGCAACCAGCGGCGCGAGCTCGACTTCCTCTACCGCGGCGAATTCGAGGGGTACGCCAGAAAGGGTCTCCTCACCCGCCTCGACGCCGCCTTCTCACGCGATCAGGCGCACAAGATCTACGTCCAGGACCGGATGCGCGAGCATGGCGCCGAGCTGTGGCGCTGGCTCGAGAACGGCGCTTGCTTCTACGTATGCGGCGACGCGCAGCGGATGGCGAAGGACGTCGACGATGCGCTCAAGGCGCTTGTCGGCGAGCGCGGCGGGATGAGTGCGGGGCAGGCGGCGGAGTACGTCGCGGGGCTCGCGAAAGCAGGGCGGTACTGCAAGGACGTGTATTGACTGCGCGCACCGCCCCGGTGCGTCATGGTCCGCGCGTGCCCCACGAACGTCCCTCGCGGCCAGGTCCTCAGTCTCCGCCTCGGCTCAACGCGATGCGAAACAGAAACTTAGCGGCGAGCCACCTTTGGCACACGAGGTGCTAAGGCTTCCGTCGGTCGTCAACAGGGTCCGGCCGGAACATCCAACAGGAGGTAATCCCACCATGTCTCGCAGGCTCTTCATCAAGGCAAGCGTCGCCGCTGCGGCGCTCGCGTTCGCGGGCGCCGTCGGCGCCCAGTCCAAGACCGTCAAGGTCGGCGTGCTGCACTCGCTGTCGGGGACGATGGCGATCTCGGAGACCGTCCTCAAGGACGTCGTGCTGATGGCGGTCGAGGAGATCAACGCCAAGGGCGGCGTGATGGGCTACAAGATCGAGCCGGTGGTCGTGGATCCCGCCTCGAACTGGCCGCTCTTCGCCGAGAAGGCGCGCCAGCTCCTCACCCAGGACAAGGTCGCGGTGGTGTTCGGCTGCTGGACCTCGGTGTCGCGGAAATCGGTGCTGCCGGTGTTCGAGGAGCTGAACGGGGTGCTCTTCTACCCGGTGCAGTACGAAGGCGAGGAGATCTCGAAGAACGTGTTCTACACCGGCGCCGCGCCCAACCAGCAGGCGATCCCGGCGGTCGAGTACCTGATGTCGAAGGATGGCGGCGGCGCCAAGCGCTGGGTGCTGCTCGGCACCGACTACGTCTATCCGCGCACGACCAACAAGATCCTGCGCGCCTTCCTCAAGTCGAAGGGCGTCGCCGACAAGGACATCGACGAGAAGTACACGCCCTTCGGCCACGCCGACTACCAGACCATCGTCGCCGACATCAAGAAGTT
>DATEDA010000256.1:0-25191 GCA_035286595.1 Burkholderiales bacterium
CGCGTCGACCACGGCCGCGGCCTCCGCGAGCGTGTTGATGACCAGCGTCTCGTGCCGCGAGAGGGGCTCGATACAGTAGGTGACCCCCCGCTCGCGCGCGTGGTCCGCCACCGCCGCGAAGCAGTCGCGGGCGCGCGCGACCGCCGTCTCGCGGCTCTCGTTCGGGGGCACCTGCCGCTGGCCGGGCGAGCCATGGACGAGCACGGATCCGCCGAGATCGGCACAGAGGTCGACCAGTCGCCGCATGACGTCGATGGTGCGCGACCGCACGGCGCCGTCGGGACTCGTGATCGAGAGCCCCTTCGGGGCGAGCAGCAGCCAGTGCAGGCCGGTGATCCGCAGGCCCGCGTCTTCGGCGGCGCGCCGGATCGCGGCGCGCTCCTGCGCGATGAGGAGATGCGGATTGTCGGACAGGGTGAACGGCGCGAGCTCGAGGCCGTCGTAGCCGAGCGCGGCCGCGAACTCGCATTGCCGGACGAACGGCATCGGCTGGAGCACTTCGTTGCAGAGGGCGATTTTCATCCCGGCCTTGTCTACGCGGCGCGACGCCACGAGGTCGCCATCGACCAGGCGCGGCTTGCGGCGCGGCGCACGGCGGCGAAATTCATGAGGATTGACACGGCGCAGATTGCGAACAGCAGCGCGCTGATCGGGCGCGTGAGGAACGGCGTGAGGTCACCGTCCGAGAGCACGAGCCCCCGGCGCAGATTCTTGTCCAGGATGTCGCCAAGCACGATGCCCAGCACGAACGGCGCCATCGGGTAGGCGTAGCGCCGCAGCACGAAGCCGATCACGCCGAAGCCGAGCATGGTCCAGACGTCGAACAGCCGCTGCGAGATCGCGTACGAACCGATCACGCACAGCACGAACACGATCGGCATGATGATCTCGCGCGGGATCTGCAGCACCTTGAGGAGCGGCCGCACGAGCGCGATACCGAAGATGAAGATGCCGAGGGTCGCGAACAGCATCATTGCCACGATGTCGTACACGAACTGCGGGTTCTGAACCATGATCAGCGGCCCGGGCTGGACGCCGTGGATGATCATCGCCGCCATGAGCACCGCCGCCGGCGCCGACCCCGGCACCGCCAGCGCAAGCACCGGGATCATCGCTCCGGGCACACAGGCGTTGTCGCCGGTCTCCGCCGCCATCAGGCCCTCGACCGAGCCCTTGCCGAACAGCGCCCGCTCCTTGCTCACCCGGCGCGCCGCCGCATACGACGACCACGAGGCGACGTCCTCCCCGACCCCGGGCACCACGCCGATGAAGGTGCCGATGATCCCGGAGCGAATGATCGTGCGCCAGTACTTCAGCACGTCGCCGAGGCGCGGCAGGTGCGAGCCGAACTCGCGGATGTTCGGCCGCGCCATCCGTTCGGCGAGCACGCTCAGCACCTCGGCGAACCCGAACGCGCCGACGAGCGCCGGGATGAGCTGGAAGCCACCGGCAAGGTCGCGGTTGCCGAGCGAGAACCGCTCGTAGGCGTGAATGCCGTCCTGTCCCACCTGCGCGATGAACAGCCCGAGAAAGCCGGTGAGCCACCCCTTGAGCGGGTCATCGCCGGTGAGGTTGCCGGAGATGATGACCCCGAACAGCGCGAGCCAGAAGAACTCGTAGGCGCCGAACTTGAGCGCCACCTCGCCGAGCGCCGGGGTGGCGATCGCCAGGAAGAACATGCCGATGAGCGTCCCCATCACCGAACCGGTGGTCGAGATGCCGATCGCCCGGCCCGCCAGCCCCTTCTGCGCGAGCACGTATCCGTCGAGGCAGGCCGCCGCGTTCGCCGGCGTGCCCGGGATGTTGAGCAGGATCGCCGAGCGCGAGCCGCCGTAGATCGCACCCACATAGACGCACACCAGCACGAGGAGCGCGGTGCCCGGGGGCATCTTGAGCGTGAGCGTCGTCGTGAGCGCGACGCCCATCGTGGCCGTGAGCCCCGGCAGCGCGCCGATGACGATCCCGGCGAGGCTCGCGATGGCGATCAGTCCGAGCGTCAGCGGGTCGGCAAAGCTCGCGATCGACCGGCCGAAGAGGACGAGACCGTCGAGCATGGCCGGTGCGTGCGGCTCAAGGGAGCCGCACGAGGAAGAGCTCCTGGAACACCAGCGTGACCCCCGCCGCGGTGCCGGCGGCGCAGAGCGCCGCGACGACGATGCCCTTGCCGACCTCGCTCCGCGCCCTGCGCTCCGACCATTGGAAAGCGAGGATCGCGACGAACACGAAGAGGAACGTCGCGAGCCAGAACGGCAGGCCGCGTCCCACGAGCCCGGCCGCGTAGGCGAGGCAAAGGGCGAGCGCGAGGAAGAGCCGCGGGAAGTTCGTCTGCCCCGCGGCCGTGGGCGAGCCCGCGCTCAGCCCGCCCGCCCGCACCGAGCGCAGGAGCAGGATTACCCCCATCAGCGCGATCGCGGCGCCGAGCAGCGCCGGCACGAGGCCCGGTGCCGTGTACGGGTTGATGTGCTGGCGGTCGAGCCGGTCCATCGCGAAGCCGCCATAGAAAATCGCGGCGCCCACCGCGATCCAGACGAGCGACCAGACGAGGTCGGATCGCGGCGACGGCTTCCCCCAGGGTGCGACTTCGCCGGTCACGTCAAAGGCCTCGCGCGCCGAGCCCCGGGGACAGCGGGCTCGGCGCCGAACCGCCTCAAGTCGTCAAGGTTTCGGGATGCCGATCGTGTCCGGCGCGACCTTGGTCTTGCCGGCCTCGTACATGAGCCAGGCGTTCGCCTGGATCGCCGGGAAGGCGGCCTTCTGCGCCGCGTCGCCCGCGACCGGCGCGAACAGCGCGCCCCGGCTCGCCGCGTACTTCTTGATCGCGTCGCTGGTCGCGATGTTCTGCGCCCAGGCCTTCTCCAGGGTCGCGGTGACCTGCGGCGGCACACCTTTGGGGATGAAGATCCCGAAGTAGTTCGTCGCCGCCTTGAACCCGGGCACCCACTTCGTGATCGGCTCGATCGTTCCGTAGCCCTCGATCACCACCGGCTTGTCGCTCACCACCGCGAGCGGTCGGATCCGCTTCGCGCGGATCATCTCCGCCTGCTCGACGGCAAGCTGCGTCGTGACCTCGGTCTCGCCCGCGACAGTGGCCACCACCGCCGGGTTCCCGCCGTCGTAGGTGACGTGGCGGTACTTGACACCGGTCGCGCGCGAGATCGCCTCCATTGCATTGTGCCCGCCCGAGGTGACGCCCGCCGTGGCGACCGCGATCTGTCCGGGCTTCGCCTTCATCGCCGCCAGCAGCTCGGCGAGCGTCTTGTAGGGCGCGTTCGCGTTGACGCCCACGACCGAGACGTTGGCGACGTGCAGGAACAGGTTCCAGTCACCGATATTGGTGTCGAGCATCCCGAGGGCGCGGTAGACGCCGAGGTCCTGGGCAGCGCCGGCGGTCCAGGTGTAGCCGTCCTTCGCCGCCTCCAGGGCGTTCTTGGTCCCGATCGAGCCCGCGGCCCCGGGCTGGTTGACGACCACGACCTTCTGCCCCAGCACCTTCTCGAGCTCCGCGGCCGTGATCCGGGTCACCTGATCGGTCGATCCGCCCGCCGACCAGGGCACGATGATCGTGATCGGCTTTTCCGGCTTCCACTGCGCTGCGGCGCCCGATGCGGCGAGGGCGAGGGCCAGCGCGAGCGCGAAACGTTTCGCGTTCATAGCTCCTCCTCCTTGAATGGGTGACTGCCGAAGAGTTGTCTTTTTAACCGACTCGTTAACAGATTGCAACGCCCGACCGCGGTTGACTACACTGCCCGCATCCGCGAAGGAGGCACCATGGCAGCAGCGCGCATCAAGACCACCGTCGTCGGCTCATACCCGGTCCCCGACTGGCTCGCCGCGTCGCCCTCCGAGCAGGCGCTCCTCGACGCGACGCGCGTCGTGATCCATACGCAGGAGCAGGCCGGCATCGACCTCGTCTGCGACGGCGAGCTCTACCGCTTCGACGTGAATCACCCGGAGACGAACGGGATGATCGAGTACTTCGTCCGGCCACTGGACGGGGTCCGCACCCGCATGAGCTTCGACGAGGTCGTCGCGTACCGCGCGGGACGGATGGGGTTTCGCGGGCGGCCGCCCGGCGTCGTCGACGGACCGATCGGCGCCGGAACGCTCGCGCTGCCGGACGCCTGCGCGCAGGCGAAGCGGCTCGCCAGCCGGCCGTTCAAGTTCACGCTCACCGGGCCGCACATGCTCGCGAAGACGCTCGTGAACCGGCACTACAAGTCCACCGCCGAGCTCGCGCTGGCGATCGCCGACGCGCTCGCCGGACAGGTGAAGCATCTCGACGCCGACGTCGTGCAGCTCGACGAGGCCAACCTCCCGGGCTATCCGGACGAGTGGGAGTGGGCGGCGGCCGCGATCAACCGCGTCCTCGACGCCGTGCGAACGAAGCCTGCGGTCCATCTCTGCTTCGGCAACTACGGCGGCCAGTCGGTGCAGCGCGGCACCTGGGCGAAGCTCATGAGCTACCTGAACACGCTGCACGTCGACCACATCGTCATGGAGTGCGCGCACCGCCCGCCCGAGGAGCTGGCGGTGTTCAGGAGCCTCCGGCCCGAGATCGGCATGGGTGTCGGTGTGGTTGACATCAAGCGGACCGAGGTGGAGTCGGCCGATCAGGTCGCGCGCGCGATCGAGGCCGCCGAGCGCATCATCGGGCCCGGCCGGGTGACCTACGTGCATCCCGACTGCGGCTTCTGGATGCTCAAGCGGCCGATCGCGGACGGCAAGATCCGCGCGCTGGCAGCCGGCCGGGATCTCTACGAGGGGCGGACCGTCCAGCGCGCTGCCTGAGGGAGCGAGGGCCTTGACGGCGGGCCTCAAAAGGGCGAAGCGGCCAGGACTTGTGCACCATTTCACGCTCGGGGGGCGGGAGAAGAGTGCAAATCCTTGTTTCAAGCCCTGGAAATCCGGGGGCGGATCGGTATACTGCCTCACGACCACGACCCGGACCGAGAACATGGGTTGGCTCGATTACTACCTAATAGTCCTCTTCCTAGCACTCGTCGGCCTGCTGGTCGCCAAGTTCCGCGGCTAGCGGAGCTCGGGTCTCGCGTGCCGGCCGCGTCGTCGCGGTCCGTTCCAGCCGTCGTCCCCGACGGCGTTTTGATCTACAAACAACGCCGCTGCGCTCAGGCAAGCCAACGCTCCAGGCCCGCGCGCACGAACGGCGTGTCGTCGAACTCCGGATACGCCGCCATGACGCGGGCGATCTCCTCGGCCTGGCCCGGCGAGAGGCCTTCATCCGGGTCCAGGCACCACACGCCGGCGAACAGCCCCTGGCGGCGCAGCACCTCGTGGCAACCGGCGATGCAGCCGCGGAAGCCGTTCGCGACGTCGAAGAACGCCCCGTTCGCATCCGTGACCTTCGCGTCCAGCGCCAGCAGCTCCGGCTCGAGCGCGCCGCGGTCGACCGCCGCATGCAGCCGCTCGAGCAGCTCGACCGCGCTCCGGGTCCAGACGCTCCAGTGGCCGAGCAGCCCCCCCTTGATCCGAACCGTTACACCGGCGTCGCCGCGCCGCACGACGAAGGGCGTGAGGAGGTCGGGCACGATGTGGTCGTCGTTGCCGGTGTACAGCGTGACCCGCTCCTCGGCACCAGCGGCGACGACACCCTTCACGACGTCGAGCGTGCGATAGCGGTTGAACGGCGCGACCTTGATTGCGATCACGTTCTCGAGCTGCGCAAACCGCCGCCAGAATCCGGCGGAGAGCTCGATGCCGCCGACCGCGGGTTGCAGATAGAAGCCGACGAGCGGCATCACGCGCGACACCGCCAGGCAGTGCGCGACGAGCTCGTCGTCGCCGGCACCGCGCATGGCCCCGAGCGACAGCAGCCCCGCGTGATAGCCGAGCCCGCGCGCAGTCTCGGCCTCGCGCCGCGCCTGCGCCGTCGGTCCCGCCAGTCCGGCGATCAGCACGATCGGCCGCCCCGCGTGGTCCGCGACGGCGTCCCGTGCGAGCCGGAGCACCGGCTCGTAGAGCCCCGCGTCGCGGATCGCGAACTGCGTCGCGTGCACGCCAACCGCGAGCCCGCCGGCACCGGCGTCCAGGTAGTACCGCGTCAGCGCCCGCTGTCGGCGGACGTCGAGCCGCCGCCCGGCGTCGAGCGCGAGGAGATGCGCCGGGATCACCGTGCCGCGGCGGAGCACCGCCAGCACGTCGCCGGGGATGTCCTGAACGTGGCGGACGAGGTTCATTTCTCTAGCCGAGCTCGGGCCCGGCGATCGCCACCGCAAACCGGGCGTCGCCGAACGGTTCGTCGCGCCGATACAGCATGCGCGTGAGCCGCCGCTGCGGCGCGAACCCGTGCGCCGCGAGCCAAGCGGCGACCTCGTGGTGGCGGTCGAGGACGTCGACGTACGCGCCGCCGGCGAGGAGGACGAGCGTGCGCCCGAGCAGCGCGATCGCGGCCTCCGGATCGGTCGCGACGATCGGTCCGAGCTGGAACGCCTCGCGGCCGTCGCGGGCCAGCAGGAATCCGCACGGCTCGCCCGCACGCATCGCAATGGCGGCGAGCCACGGCGCGCGCTCGAGCAGCCGCGCGAGCACGCTGCGCCGGCTGCTGCCGAACGCGCGGTGGTCGAGGGCGGCGATGGTGTCGAGATCGGCGGGCGTCGCCGGGCGGACCTCGAGCCCCTGCGCCGCGCCGCCGGGTGCGCCGATCCCCGGGCGCTCGCACTTCCAGCGCGTCAGCGCCCACGTGTCGCGGAACTCGTGGCGCTGGTAGAGCTCGCGGCCCGCCGGGGTCGCGTCCAGTCCGGGGACGAGGCCCTGCGCCGCGAGGTCGAGGATGCACTGGCCGAGGAGCTGGCGCCCGAGCCCGCGCCGGCGGAAGTCGGTGCGCACGACCATCATGCCGATCCACCCGAACTCGTGGCCGAGCGGCAGCGTCGCCGCGGTCGCGACGAGCCCGTGGCCGGGGGCGTCGATCCCGATCAGATGACCGAGCTCGAGGAAGACCCGCCAGTCGGCGTCGACCTGGTTCCAGTCCGCCGCGGCGGAGAGCGAGCGCGCCGGGGCGAGGTCGCCCGGGCCGAGCACCCGCACTCGCCAGCTGTCGGTGTCAGTAATTGCCATCGCGGACGTCGTAGTGGGTGTCCTTGCCGAGCGACGGGAGCCCGCGCGCGACCCAGTCGGCAGTCCAGTCGATCAGCGCCTCGAGCGCCACCGCGGGCGGGTCGAACAGCCGCTGCGCCGCGCCGGTGTTCACGAGCCACGCGGTCGGCGCCGAGATGCCGGTGAAGACGGGGCTCACCCCCAGACGCTCGCCGAGCGCGACGGCGACCGCGCGGATGCTCGTGACGTCCGCGCCACTCACGTTGAGGCCGCTCGTCGGCGCAGTGCAATGCGCGAGGGCGCGCAAAGCCTGGCTGTTGGCGTCCCCCTGCCAGATTACGTTGACGTGACCCATCGAAAGGTCGATGGGCTCGCGCGCCAGGACCTTCCGCGCGACGTCGTGCAGCACCCCGTAGCGCATGTCGATCGCGTACGAGAGGCGGATGAGCCGCCCCGGCGTGCCGTGCTGCCGCGAGAAGTGCTCGAACATCCGCTCACGGCCGACGCACGAGTTGGCGTATTCCCCGGGGGGCGGGGTCGTCGGCAGCTCTTCGGTCGCCCCGCCGCTCGCCACGGGAACGAACGGATAGACGCACGCGGTCGAGAAAGCGACGATCCGCGAGCCGGCGAAGGTTTCCGCGACGAGCGCCGGCACGTGGACGTTCATCGCCCAGGTCAGCGCTTCGGCGCCGGTCGAGCCGAACTTGCGCCCGGCCATGAAGACGACGTTCGGCAGCTTCGGCAGCCGCGCGATCGCGCCGCGGTCGAGGAGGTCGGCCTGGATGCATTCGACGCCGTGGCGCCCCAGCGACTCGCGCAGGCCCGGCTCCGAGAACCGCGCAACGCCCACCACGCGCTTCGCCGGCGCCGCGCGCTTCGCCAGCCGGGCGAGCGTCGGGCCCATCTTGCCGCCCACACCGAGGACGATGAGGTCGCCCGGGACGCGCGCGAGATCGCGGACGAGCCCCGCCGGGGGCGTGGTCATCACGTCCTCGAGGTGTTCGACCGACTCGAAGCGCCCGGGCAGCACGAAAAGCTAAGGTTTCCGCCGCTCGCCGTGATGATCTTGGCCTCGGCCGCTGCGCTTAACCATAGTTAGCCTCGTCCAGATCATCACGCTCGGCGACGCTCGCCGATCCGCACGATCTTCATCGTGTTGGTCCCCCCGGCCTTGCCGATCGGCTCGCCGAAGGAGATCACGATCAGGTCGCCGTTCCCGACCACGCCGGTCTTCACCAGCACGCGCTCGGCCTCCTCGAGGAGCTTGTCGCGGTCGTGGCCGTGATAGGAAACCGTGAGCGGATAGGTGTCCCGGAACAGGCTCACGCGATAACGGGTCGCGGTCTGCGAGGTGAGCGCGTAGATCGGCACGCCGCAGTTGAGCCGCGACATCCAGAGCGCCGTTGACCCGGACTCGGTCAGCGCGGCGATCGCCTTCACCTTGAGGTGGTAGGCGGTGAACAGCGCCGCCATCGCGATCGACTGGTCGATGCGCGTGAAGACGCGGTCGAGGAACTCCCGGTCGAGCGTGACCGGCGAGCTCTTCTCGGCCTCGACGCAGACGCGGCTCATCGCCTCGATCGTCTCGACCGGGTACCGGCCCGCGGCGGTCTCGGCCGAGAGCATCACCGCGTCGGTGCCGTCGAGCACCGCGTTCGCCACGTCCGAGACCTCGGCGCGGGTCGGCACCGGGCTCGAGATCATCGACTCCATCATCTGCGTCGCGGTGATCGTGAGCCGGTTGTGCTCGCGGGCGAGGTGGATCATGCGCTTCTGCAACGCGGGCACCGAAGCGTCGCCGACCTCGACCGCCAGGTCGCCGCGCGCCACCATGATGCCGTCGGTGGCGGCGAGGATGTCGAGGAAGGCCTCGCGCTTCACCGCCTCGGCGCGCTCGATCTTCGCGATCAGCAGCGCCTTGCCGCCCGCGGTGCGCAGCAGCTCCTGCGCCATGTACATGTCCTTGCCGGTCTTCGGGAACGACACCGCGAGATAGTCGGCGTTGATCCTGGCGGCGAGGCGGATGTCCTCCATGTCCTTCGCGGTGAGCGCCGGCGCGGTGAGGCCGCCGCCGAGCCGGTTGATGCCCTTGTTGTTGGAGAGCACGCCGCCGTGGCGCACCACCGCGTGCACCCGCGGACCCTCCACCCGCTCGACCTCGAGCACCATCTTGCCGTCGTCGAGCAGCAGCACGTCGCCGGCCCTGACGTCCTGCGGCAGTTCCGGGTAGTCGAGGCCGACGCCGGTCTCGTCGCCGAGCTCGCGCTCGGCGTCCAGCACGAAGCGGTCGCCGGGCTTGAGCGTGACGCGCCCGTCCTTGAACCGGCCGATGCGGATCTTCGGCCCCTGCAGGTCGGCCATGATGCCGACGGTCCGACCGGTCTTGCGGCAGAGCTCCCGGACGAGCTCGGCGCGCTTGACGTGATCCTCGGCCGCGCCGTGCGAGAAGTTCATCCGCACCACGTCCACGCCGGCGCGGAACATGCGCTCGAGCACGTGCGGGTCGCTCGAGGCGGGTCCGAGCGTGGCGACGATCTTGGTGCTGCGCTGCCGGTCGGGCCGGGCCGGGGCCTGGTGGGAAAGCATCGGGTTCTTTCGGATTGTTACGGCGCCACGTTACGACAGGACCGCGCGCCTCGGCAAGGGAGGCACGCGCATGAACGGAGCTTCTTCAGCCTCGGGCCCGCTGCTCGAGAATCGCAATCGCGGGCAGCTTCCGGCCCTCGAGGAACTCGAGGAAGGCACCGCCGCCGGTGGAGATGTAGGAGATCCGGTCCGCCACGCCGTACTTCCGGATCGCAGCGATCGTCTCGCCGCCGCCGGCGAGCGAGAACGCCCGGCTCTCGGCGATCGCGTGCGCGACGGTCTTGGTGCCCTCGCCGAACTGGTCGTATTCGAACACGCCGACCGGCCCGTTCCAGACGATGGTTCCGGCGGCCTTGAGGAAGTGCTCGAACGCGCGCGCGGTCTGGCGGCCGACGTCGAGGATGAGATCGTCGGCGGCGACGTGCTCGGTCGTCTTGAGCTCGGCGCGCGCGGTCGGAGCGAGCTCCTTTGCGCACACGACGTCGATCGGGATCGGCACGGCGCCGCCCTTCTCCTCCATGAGCCGGACGATCCGGCGCGCCTCCTCGACGAGCTGCGGCTCGGCGAGCGACTTGCCGATCTTCCCGCCCACCGCGAGCATGAACGTGTTGGCGATCCCGCCCCCGACGATCAGCTGGTCGACCCTGTCCGCGAGCGACGCGAGGATCGCGAGCTTGGTCGACACCTTCGCGCCGCCGACGACCGCCACCAGCGGCCGCGCCGGGTGATCGAGCGCGGTCGCGAGCGCATCGATCTCGGCTGCCATCAGCGGGCCCGCGCAGGCGACCGGCGCGAACTTCGCGATGCCGTGCGTGGTCCCCTCGGCCCGATGGGCGGTGCCGAACGCGTCGTTCACGTAGATGTCGCAGAGCGCCGCCATCTTCATCGAGAGCAGCTCGTCGTCCTTCTTCTCCCCCCGGTTCAGCCGGCAGTTCTCGAGCACGACGAGCTCGCCGGGCGGCGGCGCGACCTCGCCGGCATCGACCCAGTTGGCCTTCACCGGCGCCGGTACCCCGAGGAGCTCGGCCAGGCGCTTCGCCACGGGCGCGAGCGAATCCTCCGGCCTGAACTCCCCCTCCTTGGGCCGACCGAGGTGGGACGTGACCATCACCCGCGCGCCGGCGTCGAGCGCGTGCCTGATTCCCGGCACCGCGGCGCGGATCCGCGTGTCGTCAGCGATGTTCCCGGCGTCGTCCTGGGGGACGTTGAGATCCGCGCGGATGAAGACCCGCTTGCCCTGCAGGTCGACATCCGTCATGCGGAGAAAAGCCATCAGCGCCTCGTGGCGGCCGCGGCCGCGGCGCGCCTTGCCGCTAAGCCGCGGCCTTCGCCGGCGTGGCGGCCGCTTTCACGAAGGCGACCGTGGTGTCCAGCATCCGGTTCGCAAAGCCCCATTCGTTGTCATACCAGGAGCACACCTTGACCAGCGTGCCCGCGGAAACCTTCGTGAGGGTCGCATCGAAGATCGAGGAGGCCGGGTTATGGTTGAAGTCGATCGAGACGAGTGGCTCCTGGTTGTACTCGAGGATGCCCTTGAGGTCGGACTCGGAGGCCTGCTTCGCGGCGGCGTTCACCTCGTCGACCGTCGTCGGCCGCTTGGCGACGAAGGCGAGATCGACGATCGAGACGTTGATCGTCGGCACCCGGATCGCGAACCCGTCGAGCTTGCCGTTCAGCTCCGGCAGGACGAGCCCGACCGCGGCTGCCGCGCCGGTCTTGGTGGGGATCATCGACATCGTCGCGGCGCGCGCGCGCCGCAGATCCGTGTGATAGACGTCGGTGAGCACCTGGTCGTTCGTGTACGCGTGGATGGTCGTCATCAGCCCGCTCGCCACGCCGATGCGGTCGTGCAGCGCCTTGACGAGCGGCGCCAGGCAGTTGGTCGTGCAGGAGGCGTTGGAGATGACCGTGTGCGAAGGCTTGAGCACGTTGTGGTTGACGCCGTAGACGACCGTTGCGTCGACGTCCTTCTCCCCGGGCGCGGAGATGATCACCTTCTTCGCCCCGGCGGCGATGTGGGCCGAGGCCTTGGCCTTGCTGGCGAAGAGCCCGGTGCACTCGAGCACGACGTCCACGCCGAGGTCCCTCCACGGCAGCTGCGTCGGGTCCTTCAGCGCGCAGACGCGGATCTTGTCCCCGTTGACCACGAGGTGATCGCCGTCCACCTCGACCGAGCCGGGGAACCGGCCGTGGGCGGTGTCGTACCTGGTCAGATGCGCGTTGGTCTTCGCGTCGCCGAGGTCGTTGACCGCGACGATCGCGAGGTCGTGCTTCTTCCCCGACTCGTAGTGGGCGCGAAGGATCATGCGGCCGATGCGGCCGTAGCCGTTGATGGCGACTCGGATGGTCATGGGGACGACTCCAGGGAAAGGCAGGCCACGGTGGAGATCCGTGCGAGAATTCGTGGCTAGGACAGAACGCGCTTCACGGCGGCGACGACGTTGTCCACGGTGAAGCCGAAGAACTTGAACAGCTCCGCCCCCGGCGCCGACTCGCCGAACCGGTCGATGCCGATCACCGCGCCGTGCGGGCTGTCGACCGCTCCGACGTACTTGCGCCAGTAGTCGGTGACGCCCGCCTCCACGGCGACGCGCGGCAGGCCCGCCGGGAGCACCGCCGCCCGGTACGCCGCGTCCTGGCGGTCGAATACGCTCGTGCAGGGGATCGAGACCACGCGCACGGCGATGCCTTCCTCGGCGAGCTTCGCTTTCGCGCCGAGCGCGAGCGGCACCTCCGAGCCGGTCGCGATGATCACCGCACGCGGGTGCGCCGCGTCGCCGATCACGTAGCCGCCGCGGCGGATGCTCTCGATCGCCTCGGGCTCGCGGCTCTGGAAGGGCACGTTCTGGCGGGTGAAGAGGAGCGCGGTCGGTCCGTCCCGCCGCTCGATCGCCGCCGCCCAGGCGACGATCGATTCGACGGTATCGCTCGGCCGCCACACGTCCATGCCCGGGATGAGGCGCAGGCTGGCAGCGTGCTCGATCGACTGGTGCGTCGGGCCGTCCTCGCCGAGCCCGATCGAGTCGTGGGAGAAGACGAAGATCGACCGCGTCTTCATGATCGCCGCCATCCGCAGCGCGTTCCGTGCGTAGTCGGAGAACGTCAGGAACGTGCCGACGTACGGGATCAGGCCGCCGTGCAGCGCGACGCCGTTGGCCATCGCGCACATCCCGAACTCGCGGACCCCGTAGGAGAGGTAGTTGCCGCGGCCGTCGTCGGCGCCGTTCACGAGCTTGGAACCGGACCACATGGTGAGGTTCGACCACGTGAGGTCGGCGGAGCCGCCGAAGAGCTCCGGCAGCATCGGCCCGAAGCCCTCGAGCGCGTTCTGCGAGGCTTTGCGCGTCGCGACCGTCTCGGCCTTCGCGTTGGCGCGCTCGACGAGCGTGCGTACGAGATCCGCCCAGCCGCCCGGCAGCTCGCCGGCCATGCGGCGGTGGAACTGCGCGGCGAGCTCGGGGAGCTTGCGCTGATAGGCCGCGAACTTCTCGTTCCAGGCCGCCTCGAGCGCGGCGCCCTTCGCGCGCGCGTCCCACGCCGCATACACGTGGCCCGGGACCTCGAACGGCGGATGCGGCCAGCCGATCGCCGCGCGCGTCGCGACGACCTCTTCCTTGCCGAGCGGCGCGCCGTGCGCCTCGTGCGTGTTCGCCTTCGTCGGCGCGCCCCTCGCGATCACGGTCTTGCAGCAGATGAGGGTCGGTCGGCGGCGCTCGAGCTGCGCCGCCTGGATCGCGGCGTCGACGGCTTCGATGTCGTGCCCGTCGACGCCCGGGACGACGTGCCAGCCATAGGCCTCGAAGCGCTGCGGCGTGTCGTCGGTGAACCAGTGCTTCACGTGGCCGTCGATCGAGATGCCGTTGTCGTCGTAGAAGACGATCAGCTTGCCGAGCCCCAGCGTCCCGGCGAGCGAGCAGGCCTCGTGCGAGATGCCCTCCATCAGGCAGCCGTCACCGGCGAAGACGTACGTGTAGTGATCGACGATCTCGTGGCCCGGCCGGTTGAACTCCGCGGCGAGGAGCCGCTCGGCGAGCGCCATGCCGACCGCGTTGGCGAGTCCCTGCCCGAGCGGGCCGGTCGTGGTCTCGACGCCCGGCGCCAGACCGTGCTCCGGGTGCCCGGGCGTCATCGAGTGCAGCTGCCGGAAGCGCTTCAGCTCCGCCAGCGGCAGGTCGTAGCCGGTCAGGTGCAGCACCGCGTAGAGCAGCATCGAGCCGTGGCCGTTCGAGAGCACGAAGCGGTCGCGGTCGGGCCACTGCGGATTCGCGGGATTGTGGCGGAGATGCCGGCTCCAGAGCGCGGTCGCGATCTCCGCCATGCCCATCGGCATGCCGGGATGCCCGGAGTTCGCGGCCTGCACCGCGTCCATCGCGAGCGCGCGGATCGCGTTGGCCATGTCCCGCTCGACGTTTCGCGCGGGCACGGACTTCACGGCGGGGCGGTTCATCGGCGGGGCGGGGTGCATTCGAGCGGAGGACGCGCGTCATTATCGCGGAACGCCGCGGGATTTGCCACGCCGACGCGCGGCTCAGACCGCGGCCGCAGCGGTGCGCGCCGCCACCCCGAGCGCCCGACGCCGGCCATCCAGCAGCTTGAGGATCATGGGGGTCAGGATCAGCTGCATCGCGAGCTCCTGCTTGCCGCCCGGCACGACGATGATGTTGGGCCGCGACATGAACGAGTCGTGGATCATCGTCAGCAGGTACGGGAAGTCGATGCCCTTCGGGTTCGCGAACCGGATGACGACGAAGCTCTCGTCGGCGGCCGGGATGTAGCGCGCGATGAACGGGTTCGAGGTGTCGACCGTCGGCACGCGCTGGAAGTTGATGTGCGTGCGCGAGAACTGCGGGCACACGTAGTTCACGTAATCGGGCATGCGCCGCAGGACGGCGTCGACGACCGCCTCGGTCGAGTAGCCGCGCGCGGCCTTGTCGCGGTGCAGCTTCTGGATCCATTCGAGGTTGATGATCGGCACCACGCCGATGATGAGGTCGGCGTGCCTTGCGACGTCGACCTTGCCGGTGGCGACCGCGCCGTGCAACCCCTCGTAGTAGAGGAGATCGGTGCCGCCCGGAATCTCGGCCCAGGGCGTGAAGGTGCCCGGCTCCTGCTTGTACGCCGCAGCCTCGTCCTCGTCGTGGAGATATCTCCGGATCCGCCCGCTGCCGTTCTCGCCGTAGCCGCGGAACAGCCCCTCGAGCGTCTCGAAGAGGTTCGCTTCCGGGCCGAAGTGGCTGAAGTGATCGTTGCCGGCGCGCGCTGCCTCGGCCATCGCTGCCTTCATCCCCGCGCGGTCGTAGCGGTGGAAGGCGTCGCCTTCAACGACCGCGGCGTTGATGCCTTCGCGCCGGAAGATCCATTGGAAAGTCCGCGTGACCGAGCTCGTCCCGGCGCCGGAGGACCCGGTGACTGCGATGATCGGATGCTTGACCGACATTTGTCCCTCCAATGCCAACGACACCCTCACGCCTGCAGGAACAGGGAGCGCTCGTGAAACAGCGGCGAGCTGAACGGCTGGTCGATCCCGAGCTCGTGCTCGCGGTGGTAGCGCTCGATTCGCTCCACCTCGGCGCGCGAGCCGAGGATCAGCGGCACGCGCTGGTGGAGCTCCCTCGGCTCGACCTCGAGGACGCGCCCGCGCCCGGTGGAGGCCGCCCCGCCCGCCGCCTCGACGATCATCGCCATCGGGTTCGCTTCGTACAGGAGGCGCAAGCGACCCGGCTTCGCCGGGTCCTTGGCGTCCTTCGGGTACATGAAGAGCCCGCCGCGAACGAGGATGCGGTGCACCTCGGCGACGAGCGATGCGATCCAGCGCATGTTGAAGTCGGCGCCGCGCGGCCCGCTGCGGCCGGCGACGCATTCGGCGACGTAGCGCTTCACCGGCGCCTCCCAGAACCGCTCGTTCGAGGCGTTGATCGCGAACTCGCGCGCCTCCTCCGGGATCCGCAGGTCCGGATGGGTCAGCATGAACTCGCCGAAGCCGCGGTCGAGCGTGAACCCGTGCACGCCGCGGCCGAGGGTCAGCACCAGCATGGTCGTCGGGCCGTAGATCGCGTAGCCCGCGCAGAGCTGCTTGGTCCCGGGCTGGAGGAAATGCTCCGCCTTCGGCTCGTCGACGTCGTCGGGACAGCGCAGGACCGAGAAGATGCTGCCCACCGAGACGTTGATGTCGATGTTCGATGAGCCGTCCAGCGGATCGAACACGAGCAGGTACTTGCCGCGCGGGTACGCGCGCGGGATCGAGTACGGCTCGGCCATCTCCTCGGACACCATCCCGGCGAGGTGCCCGCCGAATTCGGTCGTGCGGATGAAGAGCTCGTTCGCGATCAGGTCGAGCTTCATCTGGCGCTCGCCCTGCGCGTTCTCCGTGCCGGCCGCGCCGAGCACGCGCCCGAGCGCACCGCCGCCGACCATGAAGCCGATCCGCTTGCACGCGAGCCGGATGTGATTGAGAAGCGCAGTGAAGTCGCCGGTCGCCTGCGGGAATCGACGATGCTCCTCCATGATGAACTCGGTGAGCGTCTTTTCGGGGTCGCACAGCATGGCGAGGTCCTTGATCAGGCGGCGTCGGGCAAGCGGGCCGCCGCGTGCAGGCGCCGCGCCAGCTCGGTCAGGGTGAGAACGGGTCCGCCGATCGCAGCGGCGCTCGCCGGAGCGAGCGGCGAGCTCCGATCGCCGAGGCTCGGGAGCAAGAGATCGGCCCCGGCGAGGTCTTGTGCGGCGGTCCACATCGTCGGGGTCGCCACCGTATATAGCCCCGCAGCCTTCGCCGCGCGCACGCCGTTCTCCGAGTCCTCGAACGCGACGCACGCGGCGGCGGGGAGCCGGAGCGCGCCGAGCACGAGCCGATAGATGTCGGGCGCGGGCTTCTTGGCCTGGACCTGGTCGCCGCACGCGATCACCGCGAACCTGCGGTAGCCGTCGCGGCCGAGGTGGGCCGAGATCAGCGCCTCGACGTTGGCGCCGGTCGTGGTCGAGGCGATCGCGACGCGGACGCCCGCCGCCTGGGCCTCGCCGATGAGCCGCGCGACACCGGGCCGCAACGGCGATCGGCCGTCGGCGATCAGCTCGGTGAAGAGGCGCGTCTTCGACTCGTGAATCCCCGGAACGAGCCCTTTCAGCCGGCTCGCCTCCGCGGCCGGGAGGCCTAGCGTGCCGATGTAGTGCTCGATCCGCTCTTTGCCGCCGGAGATCGCGAGCAGCTCGGCGTACTTCTGCGGGCTCCAGTCCCACCACAACCCGAACTGGATGAACGCCGCGTTGAAGGCCTGACGGTGCGTCTCCTCCGTGTCGGCGATCGTCCCGTCGACGTCGAAAATCAGCGCGTCCAGCATCATGAACCCGTCTCCCCTCGATTCGTCAATGCACCACCGGATCCAGCTCGCCCCGCGCGTAGCGGTCGGCCATGGCATCCAGCGAAACCGGCTTCACCCGCGGCGCCTGCCCGGCGCAGCCGAACTGCTCGAAGCGCTCCTTGCAGATACTCTTGGCGGCGAGCATCGCCTCCTTCAGCGGCTTCCGCGGATCGAAGTCGTCGGGGTGCGCCGCGAGGTACCGCCGCATCGCGCCGGTCATCGCCAGGCGGATGTCGGTATCGATGTTGACCTTGCGCACGCCGTTCGCGATCCCCTCCCGGATCTCCGCGACCGGCACGCCGTAGGTTTCCTTGATCTGCCCGCCGAACTCGCGAATCACGTCGAGCCATGCCTGCGGCACCGACGACGAGCCGTGCATGACGAGGTGGGTATTCGGGATGCGGCTGTGGATCGCCTTGATCCGATCGATCGCGAGGATGTCGCCGGTCGGCTTCCGCGAGAACTTGTACGCGCCGTGCGAGGTTCCGATGGCGATCGCGAGCGCGTCGACGCCGGTCCGCTTGACGAACTCTGCCGCCTGCTCCGGATCGGTCAGGAGCTCGGCGCGCGAGAGCTTTCCTTCCGCGCCGGAGCCGTCCTCCTTCCCCGCCAGCCCGGACTCGAGCGACCCGAGCACGCCGAGCTCGCCCTCGACCGACACGCCGACGGCGTGCGCCATCTCGACGACCCGGCGGGTGACCTCGACGTTGTACGGATAGGACGCTGGCGTCTTCATGTCTTCGAGCAGCGAGCCGTCCATCATCACGCTCGTAAAGCCGGAGCGAATTGATCTTTGGCAAACCGCAGGGCTTGCGCCGTGGTCCTGATGGAGCGCGACCGGGAGGTAGGGAAAGCTTTCGGCCGCGGCGAGCACCATGTGGCGCAGGAACGCCTCGCCCGCGTACTTCCGCGCGCCCGCCGAGCCCTGCATGATCACCGGGCTCGCGGTCTCGTCGGCCGCCTGCATGATCGCCTGGATCTGCTCCAGGTTGTTGATGTTGAACGCGGGGATGCCGTAGGCGTGCTCGGCCGCGTGATCGAGGAGCTGGCGCATGGAAATGAGAGCCATTTCGCGCCTCCTCAGACCGGCTTGCCGCGGTGGATCACCATCGCCGCGCCCTGCGTCTGCCTCAGCCGGTCGTAGCCGATCAGGCGCACGTGATGGCCGGGGTGCGCCTTGTGACAAGCTTCGGCCTCGGCGAGCACGCGCTCGACGCTCAGCTCGCCGAACATCGGCAGCTTCCACATGTACCAGTAGGAGCCCCGCGCGTGGTCGGGCTCGGTGTGCTCGATCGCCGGCGTCCAGCCGCGCGCAACCAGGTACTCGACCTGCTTGCGGATGCGCTCCGGCGACATCGGCGGCAGGTACGAGAAGGTGCCGAGCTTGCGGCTGGCGGGATCCGACAGCCGCGACCGGTAGTCCTGAATGGCGCTCATCGTCTCCTCCTATGCGGCCTGGGCGACGTCGAGCTTGTCGACGGTGTCGAACTCGAACTTGACCTCTTTCCAGGTGTCCATCGCCGCCCTGAGCTCGGGGCTCGACCTGGCGGCGCCGGTCAGGATCTCCGTACCCTCGCGCTCGAGATCGCGCCCCTGGTTCCGCGCCTCCACGCACGCTTCGAGCGCAATGCGGTTCGCGGCGGCGCCGGCGGCATTGCCCCACGGGTGGCCGAGCGTTCCGCCGCCGAACTGGAACACGGCGTCGTCGCCGAAGATCGCGAGCAACGCCGGCATGTGCCAGACGTGGATCCCGCCCGAGGCGACCGCGAACAGCCCGGGCATCGAGCCCCAGTCCTGATCGAAGAAGATCCCGCGCGAGCGGTCCTCCTTCACGAACCGCTCGCGCAGGAGATCGATCCAGCCGAGCGTCGCCTGCCGGTCGCCCTCGAGCTTGCCGACGACGGTGCCGGTGTGGAGGTGGTCGCCGCCCGAAAGGCGCAGGGCCTTCAAGAGCACGCGGAAGTGGATGCCGTGGTGGCGGTCGCGATCGATCACGGCGTGCATCGCGCGGTGGATGTGGAGCAGCACGCCGTTCTCGCGGCACCAGTTCGCGAGCCCGGTGTTCGCGCAGAAGCCCCCGGTCAGGAAATCGTGCATGACGATGGGCATCCCGAGCTCCTTCGCGAACGCGGCGCGCTTGTACATCTCCTCCGGCGTCGGCGCGGTGACGTTCAGGTAGTGGCCCTTGCGCTCGCCGGTCTCGGCCTCGCTCTTCGCGATCGCCTCGGCGACGAAGCCGAACCGGTCGCGCCAGCGCATGAAGGGCTGGGAGTTGACGTTCTCGTCGTCCTTCGTGAAGTCGAGCCCGCCCCGCAGGCACTCGTAGACGGCGCGGCCGTAGTTCTTGGCCGACAGGCCAAGCTTCGGCTTGATCGTGCAGCCGAGGAGCGGGCGGCCGTACTTGTCCAGCTTGTCGCGCTCGGCCTGGATGCCGTGCGGCGGCCCGCCGCAGGTCTTGACGTAGGCGAGCGGGAAGCGGACGTCCTCGAGCCGCAGCGCGCGGATCGCCTTGAACCCGAACACGTTGCCGGCGAGCGACGTGAGGACGTTGACGACCGATCCCTCTTCGAAGAGATCGATCGGATAGGCAACGAACGCGTAATGGCTGCCGGGGTCGCCGGGGACGTCCTCGATGCGGTAGGCGCGGCCCTTGTAGTACTCGAGATCGGTGAGAAGGTCGGTCCAGACCGTGGTCCAGGTCCCGGTGGACGACTCCGCGGCGACCGCGGCGGCCGCCTCCTCGCGACCGACGCCCGGCTGCGGCGTGATCTTGAAGCAGGCGAGCAAGTCGGTGTCCTTCACCTGGTAGTCGGGCTCCCAGTAGGTCTGCCGGTATTCCTTGACGCCGGCGAGGTAGGTCTTGGCGGCCATTGGCGTGCTCCTGTCGCGAGGTGGCTTTGCGGCGCACTCTAGCCCGCGCGTACCATAAGTAATAGTCACGATCCCTTATCAGAGTGATAAGCTCTCACTGATATGTGGTTCAGCCCATGCCCATCCGGCACGTCACGCTGCGGCAGCTGAAGGTGTTCGAGGCGGTGGCGCGGCACCTTTCGTTCTCGCGCGCCGCCGCGGAGCTGCACCTCACCCAGCCCGCGGTGTCGATGCAGGTGAAGAGCCTCGAGGGTCAAGCCGGGCTCGCGCTCTTCGAGCAGATCGGGAGGCGGGTCTTCCTGACCGAGGCCGGCGAGGAGCTCCATCGCCGCAGCCATGCGATCGCGCGCGAGCTCACCGAGGCCGAGGAGGCGCTCGAGGCGATGCGCGGGGTCTCGCAGGGTCGCCTCTCGATCGCGCTCGTCTCGACGGCGAAGTACTTCGCGCCGCCGCTGCTCGGACGGTTCCTGAAGGCGCATCCGGGCGTGACGCTGAAGCTCGCCGTCGACAACCGCGAGGCCGTGATCGCGCAGCTCGCGGCGAACGGGGTCGATTTCGCGATCATGGGGCGGCCGCCGCAGAACCTCGATACCGTGGCGGAGCCCTTCGCGAGGCACCCGCACGTCATCATCGCGCCGCCGAGCCACCCGCTCGCGAGCCGGCGCCGCACCCCGCTCGCGCGGCTCGCCTCCGAGACGTTCATCATCCGCGAGCCGGGCTCCGGCACCCGGGGCCTGCTCGAGCGGCTGTTCGCCGAGCACGAGTTGCCGCTCCGGGTGAGCATGGAAATGGCCTCCAACGAGACCATCAAGCAGGCGGTGATCGCCGAGATGGGCATCTCGCTCCTGTCGCTCCACACGGTCGGGCTCGAGCTCGCGGCCGGCCGGCTCGTGACGCTCGACGTGCGCGGGCTGCCGATCGTGCGCAACTGGTACCTCGTGCACCTGGCGCAGAAGCGGCTCTCGCCGGTCGCGCAGGCGCTCAAGAGCTTCCTCCTCAGCGAGGCGGCCAAGCTCCTCGAGGGGCAGGACGTCCCGTACCGCAGCGGCCGTCGCGAATCGAAGGGCATGACGCGCGCGCCCCTATAATCGGCCTCGTCGACGAACCGGCCACGGCCGGTTTTTTCATCCCGAACGGGGGCAAAGATGGCAAGAATCGCATTCATCGGTCTGGGCGTGATGGGCTTCCCGATGGCCGGCCACCTGGCGAAGGCCGGTCACGACGTCACCGTCTACAACCGCACGCGCGCGAAGGCCGAGAGCTGGGTCGCAAAGCATGGGGGCCGGCTCGCCGATACGCCCGCCGCGGCGGCGGAAGGCGCCGAGCTGGTTTTCTCCTGCGTCGGCGACGACCCGGACGTCCGAGACGTGACGCTGGGGACCAACGGTGCCCTGCAGTCGATGGCCAAGGGCGCGGTCCACATCGACCATACGACCGCCTCGGCGGCGGTCGCGCGGGAGGTCGCGGGCGAGGCCGCGAAGCGCGGGATCGCGTTCCTGGATGCGCCGGTCTCGGGCGGGCAAGCGGGCGCCGAGAACGGCGCGCTGACGGTGATGGTCGGCGGCGAGCCGCAGGCGTTCGAGCGGGCGAAGCCGGTGATCTCGCATTTCGCCCGCGCGGTGACCCTGATGGGCCCCTCGGGCGCCGGGCAGCTCACAAAGATGGTCAACCAGATCTGCGTCATCGGGGTCGCGCAGGGGCTCGCCGAGGCGATCGACTTCGGGCTGCGCGCGGAGCTCGACATGACGCTCGCGCTGGAGGTGATCTCGAAGGGGGCGGCGACCTCGTGGTTCCTCGAGAACCGGGGCAAGACCATGATCGACGGCAAGTTCGACTTCGGGTTCGCGGTCGACTGGATGCGCAAGGACCTCCGGATCTGCATGGCCGAGGCGGGGGCGAATGGCGCCGCGCTCGGGATGACGAAGCTCGTCGACGGCTTCTTCGCCGAAGTCCAGAAGCTCGGCGGGGGACGGCAGGACATCTCGTCACTAATCCGGAGACTGCGCAAGGCATGACCGAGATGCCGTTCTCCGCGCCGGCCGGGTACGTCGGCGCGGTTCCGGCGCCGGCGGAGCCGGTCGAGGCGCTCTGGTTCGTCTTTCGCGGCGACAAGCTCCTCGTCGAAGCCGGGGAGCCGGCGCCTGGCACACCCGACGACCCGCGCGCCTGGCCGCGGCCGAGCTGGGCCCGCCTGCCGGCGACCACGACACCGCGGTCGCTCGGGCTCGAGCCGCTGCGCACCCTCTACCTCGGGCAGCTCGGTGGCTCGCACTGCTACGCCGCCGCGGCGGTCGCCGACGCGAGCCCGCCCCCGGGCTTCGGCTGGCACGGCCTGCGGGCGCTCTTCACCGTGCTCGACGACGCCCAGTTCGCGCTCGCCGGCCGCGCGCTGCAGCTCCTCGAGTGGGACCGGACGCACCAGTTCTGCGGCCGCTGCGGCACGCCGACGGCGCCGCGGACGACGGAGCGCTCGCGCGAGTGTCCCGCCTGCGGCCTCGTCGCCTACCCGCGGCTCGCGCCGGCCGTGATGGCGCTGGTGCGGCGGCTGCCCGACGAGATCCTGCTCGCCCGCGCGCCGCGCTTCCCGCCGGGGATGTACAGCGCGCTAGCGGGCTTCGTCGAGCCCGGCGAGACCCTCGAGCAGTGCCTCGAGCGCGAGGTACTCGAGGAGGTCGGGGTGCGGGTCCGGAACCTCCGGTACTTCGCCAGCCAGCCCTGGCCGTTCCCGCACTCGCTGATGATCGCCTTCGTCGCCGACTGGGAGAACGGGAAAATCAGAGCGGATCCCCTTGAGATCGAGGCGGCAGGATGGTTCAAGATCCGCAGCCTGCCGCAGCTGCCGGCGCCGATCAGCATCGCGCGGCGACTGATCGATGCGGTGGTGGCGGAGATGTCCGCGGGGTTGCGCTGAGGCGTCCGGCGCCCGGCCCCGCCTGTCAGCCGGTGGAAGGCTTCGCGACGAGGACACCACGCGCCCGCGCCGGGAGGCGAGCGAACCGGAAGTCCGGCTCGGGCTGCCGGCCGCTCACGATGTCCGCGATCGCGTGGCCCGAGCCGCACGCCATGGTCCACCCCAGCGTGCCGTGGCCGGTGTTGAGGAAGAGGTTCGCGTACCGAGTGCGGCCGACGACCGGCACGTTGGACGGCGTCGCCGGGCGCAAGCCGGTCCAGAACTCGGCGCGCTCCGGATGCCCCGCGCTCGGAAAGAGATCGAAGGTGCGGCGGACGATCGCCTGGCAGCGCACGTCGTTCACGTCGGTGTTGTAGCCGTTGAGCTCGGCCGTGCCGGCGACGCGCAGGCGCTCGCCCAGGCGCGAGAACACGAGCTTGTGGCTGTCGTCGGTCAGGCTCACGGTCGGGGCTTCGTCGCCCGCTTCCAGCGGAACGGTGATCGAGTAGCCCTTGAGCGGGTAGACCGGGATCGAGATGCCGACCGAGCGCAGCACGAGCGGGCTGTAGCTCCCCAGCGCGACGACGTAGGCGTCGGCCGAGATCCGGTCGTCGCCGCCCTCGGCGTCGGCGAGCACGACGCTCATGATCCGGCGGCGCTCGGCTTCGAGCCGCTTGATCGAACGCCCATAGAGGAAGCGGACGCCCTGTGCCGAGGCGAGCTGCGCGAGCCCCTCGGTGAACTTCCGCGCGTCGCCCGACTCGTCGCTCGCGGTGTAGGTGCCGCCGACGATCCGCTCGGCGGCGTGGCGGAGCGCCGGCTCGATGGCGATGCACTCCGCCGCGGTCTTGATGTCCCGCTCACAGCCGTACTGGCGCATGAGGGTCGCCTGCTCGACGGCGCGCTCGAACTCCTCCTCGTCGGTGTAGAAGTGGAGGATGCCGCGCGTGAGCTGGTCGTACTGGATGCCGGTGTCGCGTCGGAGCAGCTGGAGCTGCGCCCGGCTGTAGAGCGCGAGCGCCAGGATCTGGCGGATGTTGCCGCGCGTGCGGAACGGCAGGCATTCGACGAGGAAGCGCAGGCCCCAGGCCCACTGGCGAGCGTCCCCGCGGAGGCGAAACAGGAGCGGCGCGTCCTCGCGTCCCAGCCATTCCCAGATCTTTCCCGGCGCGTCGGGGTTCGCCCACGGCTCGGCGTGGCTGACCGAGATCTGGCCGCCGTTGGCGAAGCTCGTTTCGAGCCCGGCCGCGCCTTGCCGCTCGACCACCGTGACCTCGTGGCCGGCCCGGGCGAGATACCAGGCGCTGGCGGTGCCGACGACCCCCGCGCCGAGGACAATGACTCTCATATCGCACCTCCGGAAACGCAAACAGAGGGACCAGGCTCGCGCCCTACCCCTCTGTCCGTTTACCTGAGAGATTGCGGCGGCGACGCTACGGGCGTCGCGCCGTGTGCCCCTTCGGTGGGCGGACCGCGCTCGCGCGCGCCGCCGCTCTCCAGAGTGCCCCACGCCGGTCGGTTCGGATGCCTGAGCGATTCCGGGTGCTTGCGCCTTCGGCGGCGGCCCTGTTGCACTGCCGCGCTCTCCCGTCCGGTGGAACCAATCTACTAAGCCATTCGACCGCGGTCAACCCGCCTCGTTCCGGGGGCGTGGCGGTTGTCTCGGGAGATGGCCCGCAACGCCGCGATGCAGCAAGAATCGGCCTTCACCGGTCCGCCAGCGAGGCGATGCCACCACCTAATCGCTTCATAGGATGAAGCGATTGCGCTACACTCTCGCTTCACTCCGAGCCGAGCACGATGAGTCGTCGCTGGATCTGGCAGCTGCCTGACTGGCCGAACTTCCGGTTCGAGCCGGCGCGCGTTGGCTCCGCCCTCGAGCGCGCACGGCTTGCGCAGGGCGAGGTCCTCGGCATGGCCCGAGTGCTCGGATTCGACGGGCTGCAATCCGCACTCAGCGACATCTGGGTCGAGGAGACGCGGGCGACGGCCCTCATCGAAGGGGAACGGCTGGAGCTGCAGGCCGTGCGGTCGTCGGTGGCGCGAAAGCTTGGTCTGCAGTCACCGTCCGGAGCCGTGCCGAGGAACATCGAGAACCTGGTCGAGATCCTGGGCGATGCGGCCGAAGGGTGGGAAAAGCCGATGACGCGCGCGCGCCTTTGCGCGTGGCAGGCCGCACTGTTTCCCACCGGCTACACCGGGTTGAAGAAGATCGAGATCGGCCGGCTGCGCAGACGCATCGAGCCCATGCAGGTGGTGAGCGGCCCGGTGGCTAGGCGCCGCGTGCACTTCGAAGCGCCTCCGGCAGCGCGCGTCGGAAAAGAGCTCGACCGGCTGCTGAAGTGGCTCGCGCACGCCCGGGAGGACGGGATCCTGCGCGCGGGGATCGCACACCTGTGGTTCGAGACCATCCATCCGTTCGAGGACGGGAGCGGA
>DATEDA010000257.1:0-22078 GCA_035286595.1 Burkholderiales bacterium
CGCGAAGATCTCGCCGCGCTTCTGCGGGTTCACCGCTTGCCGCCGTGGGTCGCGCGCTTCGCCCGCGCGCGCGCGAGCGCAGCCTCGACCGCCGCCCGCTTCGCCTGGGGTGACGCGAGGCCCGCGCCGGACCGCGCCCCACGTGCCGCCGGCCGCGCCGTGCGTTCGGCTTGCCGACGCCCGAGGCGCGCCTGACGGCGCTCGTAGCGCTCACGCGCGGCATCGGCCCGGCGCTCATCCCAGGCCGCGTCGGCGCCCGTCGCCGGCACCATCGCGATGCAGTCGACGGGGCAGGGCGGAAGGCACAGCTCGCACCCGGTGCACAGCTCGGCGATCACGGTATGCATCTGCTTCGGCGCGCCGGCGATGGCGTCCACCGGACAGGCGTCGATGCAGAGGGTGCAGCCGATGCAGAGCGCTTCTTCGATGAGTGCAGCGTGGCGGGGCTGCTCGCGGCCGCACGCCGGGTCGAGCGCCTTGTAGGCGCGGCCGGTCAACGCCGCGAGCCGGCGGATTCCGGAGTCGCCGCCGGGCGGGCAGCGATTGATGTCCGCCTCGCCCGTCGCAACTGCATGCGCGTACGGCCGGCACGCCGGGTAGCCGCACTTCGTGCATTGGGTCTGCGGCAGGACGCCGTCGATCTCGGCTTCGAGCCGCGCGAGGATCTCCCCGTTCATCGCCCGGTCACCCGCTCAGACGCGCGCGGCCGGCGCGGCCAGCCCGTCCACGATGTGCTGCACGAGCGCCGGCCCGCGGTAGACGAGGCCAGTGTAGACCTGCACCAGGCTCGCCCCGGCATCGAGCTTCTCGCCTGCGTCCGCGGCGCTCATGATCCCGCCGACGCCGATGATCGGGAGCCGCCCCTTGAGCGCCGCGGCGAGCCTGCGGATCGCCGCGGTCGCCAGCGGGCGGAGCGGCGCGCCGGAAAGCCCGCCCGCTTGCTCGGCGTGCGGCAGACCCTCGACACCTTTGCGGGACACCGTCGTGTTGGTGGCGATTGCGGCGTCGATCCCGGAATCGACGAGCGCGCGCGCGATCGCGGCGATCTCCTCGTCGTCGAGATCGGGGGCCACCTTGACCGCAAGCGGCACGCGCCGCTGGTGGCTGCGGGCGAGCCGGTCGCGCGTTTTCGTGAGGGCCGCGAGGAGCGCGCCGAGGCTGTCCGCCTGCTGCAGCTGCCGGAGGCCGCTGGTGTTCGGCGAAGAGATGTTGACCGTCACGTAGCTCGCCAGCGCGTAGACCTGCTCCAGGCACGCGACGTAGTCCTCGGCGGCGCGCTCGATCGGCGTGTCGAAGTTCTTGCCGATGTTGACGCCGAGGATGCCGTCGTAGCGCGCGCGCCGGACGTTCTCGACCAGGCGGGCGACGCCGGCGCTGTTGAACCCCATCCGGTTGATGATCGCCTCGCGCTCGACGATCCGGAACATGCGGGGACGTGGATTGCCGGGCTGCGGGCGCGGCGTCACGGTACCCACCTCGAGGAAGCCGAAGCCGAACGCCGCCAGCGCGTCGATGAACTCGCCGTCCTTGTCGAGCCCGGCGGCCAGCCCGACGGGGTTCGGGAACTCGAGCCCCATGGCGCGGACGCGGCGGCCGGCGATCGCCTGGCCGGGCAGGCCGGCGAGACCGAGACGGTGAACGAGCTTCAACGACGGGAGCGCGAGCCCGTGCGCCGTCTCCGGGTCGAGGTGGAAGAGGAACGGGCGCGCGAGCTCATACAGCACGGCGCGCTACCCTCCAGGCCGGGGCTCCGGCCTCCGGCTCAGCCGTCGATCTCGGCGTCGGCGAGTCGCCGCCACGCGTTGTCGACGAGGCCCTCGATCGGCCGGAAGCGCGCCTTGTAGGCCATCTTCCGGCTGTCGCGGATCCAGTAGCCGAGGTAGAGGTGCGGCAGCCCGAGCGCGCGGCACTGCTCGATCTGCCAGAGGATGTTGTACGTCCCGAGGCTCGTTCCCGGCAGCTCCGGGTCGAAGAACGTGTACACCGAGGACAGGCCGTCGGAGAGGACGTCGACGATGCTCACCATGACGAGCTTCGACTCGTCGCGGAACTCGACCAGCCGGGTGTTCACCCGGCTCTGGAGCAGGAAGTGCGAGTACTGGTCGCGGCTGTCCTGGTCCATGCCGCCGCCGGCGTGGCGCGCCGCCTGGTAGCGCAGGTAGAGCGCGTAGTGCTCGACGCGGAAGCGCAGGCCGAGCGCCGTTGCCTGGAGGTGCTCGTGCTTCTTCGCCGCCCGGCGCTGGTAGCGCGAGGTCTCGAACTCCCGCACCGGGATGCGGACCGGGACGCAGGCGCGGCACGCGTCGCAGTACGGACGGTAGGTGAAGATCCCGCTGCGGCGGAAGCCGAGCCGCACCAGCTCGCCGTACAGATCGTTGCCGATGAGGTGCGACGGCGTCGCGACCTGCGACCGCGCCATCCGCCCGGGCAGGTAGCTGCACGGGTAGGGCGCGGTCACGTAGAACTGCAGGACCGCATGCGGCAGGTCGTTCAGTTGCGACATGCTTCGATCTTCGCGCTCCGTTCGCCCCCCGCGGCCCAGCGACCCGGCGGCCGCGGGTAGTCTACCAAGTCCTTGAGGCGGCGGGCGAACCCCGACCGCGGGACCTCCCGTGCGCCGAGCGAGGCGAGGTGGGGGGTATGCATCTGGCAGTCGATCAGGAGGTAGCCCTCGCCGGCGAGCCGCCGGACGAGGTGGACGAACGCGATCTTGGACGCGTCGCGCCCGTGGGCGAACATCGATTCGCCGAAAAAGACGCGGCCCAGCGCGACGCCGTACAGCCCTCCGGCGAGCGCGCCGTCGACCCAGGTCTCCACGGAGTGCGCATAGCCGAGCTCGTGGAGGCGGCGGTACGCGGCCCGCATCTCCGCGCTGATCCAGGTGCCGGGCTGCTTCGGCCGCGGCGCGGCGCAGCCGCGTACCACCTCGTCGAAGGCGGTGTCGAAGCGGACCTCGTAGGACTTGTTCCGCAGCGTCTTGGCGAGGGAGCGCGTGACGCGCAGCTCGCGCGGGAAGAGAACCATCCGCGGGTCCGGGCTCCACCACAGGATCGGGTCGCCCTCCGAGTACCAGGGGAAGATCCCGCGGCGGTACCCATCGAGCAGCCGGCGCGGCGAGAGGTCGCCGCCGACCGCGAGCAGGCCGTTCGGCTCCTGCAGCGCCGACGCGAGGGACGGGAAAGGGGTATCGACGCCGAGCCAGGCGATCACGACGGGGTCAAGGGCAATGGCGAATGGCTGGGGGGTGAAGAGCGGGCGCGACGCCCGCCACCCATTACTCATCACTCGTCAGCATTTGACCTGCTGCTTGCAGTACCGTTCGAGCGCGTCGACGACGCAGGTGCCCTCGACCGCGGCCTTGGCGCGCCCCTCGTGCTCGAGGGCGAGGCGAAACTCGTACTTCGCGAAGAAGTCGTCGAACAGCTCGCCGCCGATGGTCCCCACTGCGTAGAGCTCGTCGGTCGAGCGATCGTAGTCCAGCAGGATCGCCGCCAGCGGCTGCGGCGCCGGGCCCGCGACGACGCGGCCGCCTTCGGCCGGGTCGTACTGGCTGTGCTCGGAGCAGCAGTGGATGACCTGGGCGTAGCGGTTCCCGGGCGTCCGCTCGGCGCGGTAGGCGATGAAGCTGATGTCGCGGGTGGGGTAGGTGAGCCGGTGGGCGCAGATCGCCGAATACGCGACGACGCCTCCGCCCGCCCCGGTGCCGCCGCTCCACTCGTACGCGCGGTTGTCGACGGTCGCGAGGCGCGCGCTCGTCTTGGTCGGCTTGCCCAGATTGAGCAGGAAGCAGGGCGTTCCGGCGTACGGGTAGTGGAAGATCAGGTTGCGGCCGACGGGGAGCGCTCTGGACTTGATCGGCGCGCCGCCCGCCGCGACGAGGCGCGCGCGGCCGTAGAGGCGCGGCTTGGCGCTCCCTTGAGCCCAAGCCTGCCCGACCAGCTCCGGAAGCGACGCTGCCGCCCCGGCGAGGCCGCAGGCGCGGACGAAATCCCTTCGATCCATGAAGCCCTCCGTTCGCCCTGAAGCTAGCGACCGCTTCGGCCGCTGTCAATGGGGCCGGATCGTGGCGAAGGGCGTGCGACTCGTTGGATGGCCCTCGCGGCTCGCGCGCTTGGGGCGGCCCGGCGGGCTCAGAGGTTGTATCCCTTTTCGTTGTGGAGGACCGTGTCGAGCCCCTCGGTTTCCTCCTCCGACGTGACGCGCATGCCGAGGACGGCGTCGGTGACCTTGAGCAGCACGTAGGTGATCACCCCCGACCAGAGCGCGGTGGCGGCGATACCGGCGAATTGCACCAGGACCTGGCCGCCCATCGTCTGTCCTTCCGCATAGCCCACGCCGCCAAGCGCGGTCGCGGCGAAGACCCCGGTCAGCGCGGTGCCGAGCGTGCCGCCCACCCCGTGCACCGGAAAGACGTCGAGCGAGTCGTCCACACCGAGGCTGCGCTTCATGTGGTTCGTGGCGTAGAAGCACAGCACCCCCGCGGCGGCGCCGATCGCGAGCGCGCCGAGCGGCCCGACGAAGCCCGAGGCCGGCGTGATCGTGCCCAGCCCCGCGACCATCCCGGTCACGATGCCGAGCACCGACGGCTTGCCGTAGCGCACCCACTCGCACACCATCCAGGCGAACGCGCCGGTGGCCGCGCCGATGTGGGTCACGAGCATGGCCATCCCGGCGGCGCCGTCGGCGGCGAGCGCGCTTCCGGCATTGAACCCGAACCACCCGACCCACAGCATGGAGGCGCCCGCGACCGTCAGGGTGAGGTTGTGCGGCGGCATGGGCGCGTCGGGAAAGCCCTTGCGCCGGCCGAGCACGAGCGCGGCGACGAGCGCCGCCATGCCCGCGTTAAGGTGCACCACGGTACCGCCGGCGAAGTCCATGAGCCCCATCTTGGCGAGCCAGCCGTCGCCCCACACCCAGTGGGCGATCGGCGCATAGACGAACAGCAGCCACAGGAGCGAGAAGAGCAGCATCCCGGAGAACTTTATGCGTTCGGCGTAGGCGCCGATCACCAGCGCCGGCGTGATGATCGCGAAAGTGAGCTGGAACATCGCGAACACGGTCTCCGGGATGGTGCCCTTCACCGCCTTGACGTCGACGCCCGAGAGGAAGGACTTGGAGAGCCCGCCCCACCATGCGTTGGCGGCGCCGCCGTCGCCGAACGCGATGCTGTAAGCGACCACCACCCATGCCAGTGTGACGACGCAGGTGATGGCGAAGCACTGCATGAGGACGGAAAGTACGTTCTTGGTGCGCACGAGACCGGCGTAGAACAGCGCGAGCCCGGGGAGCGTCATGAACAGGACCAGCACCGAGGCGGCGATCATCCAGGCCGTGTTCGCCCCGTCGAGCTTGGGCGGATCGGCAGCCAGCGCGAGCGGGGCATGCAGCAGGAACAAGCCAACCAGCCACTTGAAGTTGTGCGCGGTCATGAGCGGGTCTCCTCCGGTCTAGCTTCGTCTTATGGGTTCCGCCCGGCGGGCCTCGCACTTCAATGGCGCGATGGGCCGGCGCGGATGCCCCTTGCGGGTGCATTGGCGCGCCAATCTACCCCGCCGAAGCCGAAAACACAAAAGGCGCCGGAGGCCGCGGCTGGCGGCCCGCGGCGGGGGTCACTTGACCGGCAGGATCTCGCCGGCGTGGAAGGTGAAGCCGCCGGCCTTCCGGTCGGCGTAGTAGTGGCGCAGCGTCGTGGAGACCGTCCGGAACGCGAGCTCCTGCCACGGGATCGCGGCCTCGGAGAAGAGCTTCACGTCGAGGCTCTCGGTGCCGGCCCCGAAGTCGAGATCGAGCAACCGCGCACGGTAGAAGATGTGCACCTGATCGACGTGCGGGACCGACAGCACCGCGAACATGTCGGTGAGCTCGACCCGCGCCCGCGCTTCCTCGAGCGTTTCCCGCTGCGCCGCCTGGGCAACGGTCTCGCCGTTCTCCATGAAGCCGGCGGGCAGGGTCCACAGCCCGTAGCGCGGCTCGATCCCGCGCCGGCAGAGCAGCACCTGTCCCTCCCACTCCGGGATGCAGCCGATCACCATCCGCGGGTTCTGATAGTGGATCGTGAGGCAGGCGTCGCAGACGTGCCGCGGCAGGTTGTCGCCGGCCGGAACCTTGAGCACCACCGGCGCGCCGCAGTTGGAGCAGAACTTCATCGGGTCTCGAAACGCTCCGGTGCGCCGCGGTCTAGCCGAGGAGCGTCGGCAGCTCGGCGAGCGAGCCGAGCTCGTGGTCGGGCGCGAACCCCAGCCCGTCCCGGGGCGCGCCGGCGCGGTTCACCCAGAACGTCCGGAAGCCGAAGGACTTCGCGCCGGCGGCGTCCCAGCCGTTCGAGGACACGAAGCCGATCGCCTGCGCCGGCGCGCCGAGACGGTCGACCGCGAGCTGGTAGACCTGCGGCGCGGGCTTGTAGATCTGCAACTCGTCGACGCTGAGGACGTCGGGGATCAGCCCCCCGAGACCGCTGTTCGAGACCACGTCCCGCAGCATCGCCGGCGCGCCGTTCGACAGGATCGCGAGCTTGATCCCGCGGAGCTTGCGCAGGGTGTCCGCTACTTCCGGGAACGTTCCGAGGTGCCGGTAGGCCTGCATCAGCCGGTCGCGCTTGGCGTCGTCGTACGGAAGCTGCAACGCGGCGCACGCGTAGCGCAGCCCCGCTTCGGTGACTCGGGCGAAGTCCTCGTACCGTCCCATCAGGCTGCGGAGCCACGTGTACTCGAGCTGCTTCGTCCGCCAGAGCTGCGAGAGCTGTGCGCCCCGGCCCGGCCAGAGCGCCTCGCACAGCGCGACGACCGAGTGGACGTCGAAGAGCGTGCCGTAGGCGTCGAAGACGAGCGCTGCGGGGCGGACGGTCATGGGGTCCTCCAGAGCACCGGACGGGCGGGAGCCCGGTAGTTCGGGCGAAGGATAGCCCCTCCGCCGCAGGGACGCGGGCCTCAGGGCAGGGTGCGGAGCGCCGCGGCGAGCGTGAGCTCGGGCCGGCGGCGCTTGTCGACCTTGATCTCGTGGGTCGGCTCGATCGTGCCGTCCTCGTTCGCCGTCTCCAGCCGCACCGTGAAACCCCAGAGATGCGCGAGATGCTTCATCACGTCCTTGAACATCGGATGGAGCGGGCGGCGGTCGGCGCGGTAGTGGCGCAGCGTCATCGAGCGGTCGCCGCCGACGTCGACGTTCAGGATCTGGACGTTGGGCTCGCGCTCGGTCAGCGCGTACTGGCGGGCGAGCGTCTCGCGCACCTCGCGGTAGCCTTGGTCGTTGTGGATCGCGCCGACCCGGAGGTTCGGAGCCTCGTCGTCGTCGAGCAGGCAGAAGAGCCGCAGGTCGCGGATCACCTTCGGCGAGAGGAACTGCTGGATGAAGCTCTCGTCCTTGAAATTGCGCATCGCGAAGTCGAGGGTTTTCAGCCAGTCGCTCCCGGCGATGTCCGGGAACCACTGGCGGTCCTCGTCGGTCGGCTCCTCGCAGATGCGGCGGATGTCGCGGTACATCGCGAAGCCGAGCGCGTAGGGGTTGATGCCGCCGAAGTAGGGGCTGTCGAACCCCGGCTGGGTGAGGACGTTGGTGTGCGAGTGCAGCACCTCGAGCAGGAAGCTGTCGGCGAGCAGGCCCTCGTCGTAGAGCGTCTGCATGATCGTGTAGTGCCAGAACGTCGCCCAGCCCTCGTTCATCACCTGCGTCTGGCGCTGCGGGTAGAAGTACTGGGCGAGCTTGCGGACGATGCGTGCCATCTCCCGCTGCCACGGCTCGAGCAGCGGCGCGTGCTTCTCCAGGAAGTAGAGGAGGTTCTCCTGCGGCTCCGACGGAAAGCGCTGCTCGGAGGCCTCGGCGTCGTCGTCGGCGGCGTGGGGCAGGGTGCGCCACAGGTCGTTCACCAGCTGCTGCAGGTGCTCTTCGCGCTCCTTCAGCCGGAGGCGCTCCTGCGCGAGGGTCCGTTTCGGCGGGCGCTTGTAGCGGTCGACGCCGAAGTTCGCGAGCGCGTGGCAGGCGTCGAGCACCCGCTCGACCTCCTCCTCGCCGTAGCGCTGCTCGCACTGGATGATGTACTGCTTGGAGAACAGCAGGTAGTCGATGATCGCGTCGGGCTGGGTCCAGGTGCGGAAGAGGTAGTTGCCCTTGAAGAACGAGTTGTGACCGTAGCAGGCGTGCGCGACGACGAGCGCCTGCATCGGCATCGTGTTCTCCTCCAGGAGGTACGCGATGCAGGGGTTGGAGTTGATGACGATCTCGTACGCGAGACCCATCGCGCCGCGCTTGTAGACCTGCTCGGTCGCGAGGAAGCGCTTGCCGAACGACCAGTGGTAGTAGCCGATCGGCATGCCGTTCGACGCGTAGGCGTCCATCATCTGCTCGGCGCTGATGATCTCGATCTGGTTGGGGTAGGTGTCCAGGCCGAACCGCTCGGCGACCCGCGCGATCTCGCGGTCGTAGCGCTCGACCAGATCGAAGCGCCATTCGGAACCCGACGGGAGCGGCTCCTTGTGGCGGCGCCGCTCGTCGAGCGGCCTCGCCCCGTCCGCCTGGCTCCGCTTCACGGTGGGCTTCAGCGGGGGTCTCACGCGGCCACCTTCTCCTTCTTGGTGAACAGCTCCCGCAGCACCGGATAGATGTCGGTGCGGTCCCGGATCCGTCCGAGCGCGAGGTTCGGGCGGGCGGCCTTCGCCTGCTCGTAGTGAACCCAGAGGTTCTGGGGCTCCCCGGTCGTGATCTCGACGTAGGTGAAGTACTGAACCAGGGGCAGCAGGTCGTTCACGAGGAGCTCGAGGCAACGCGGGGAGTCGCCCTCCCAGTTGTCGCCGTCGGAGGCCTGCGCGATGTAGATGTTCCACTGGTCGAGCGGGAAATTCGCCTTGATCTCCTCGAGCGCCGCCGCGAGCGCGCTCGACACCACCGTGCCGCCGGTCTCGGTCGAATGGAAGAACTCCTCCTCGTCGACGACCTTCGCGGTGGTGTGGTGGCGGATGAAGACGATCTCGATGCGCTCGTAGTGCCGCTTGAGGAAGAGGTGCAGCAGGATGAAGAACCGCTTCGCGAGATCCTTGCGGGTCTCGTCCATCGAGCCCGACACATCCATGATGCAGAACATCACCGCCTGCGCGATCGGCAGCGGCTGGACGATGCGGTTGCGAAAGCGCAGGTCGAACGTGTCGATGAACGGGATCGCCGCGATCTTGCGGCGCAGGCTCTCGAGCGCGGCCGTGAGCTCCGCGACCCGCGGGTCGCGCGGGTCGGCGGTCTCCCCGCCGAGCGCCTCGAGCTCGCGCTCGAGCTCGGCGAGCCGCGCGGCGTAGGGACCCTGGAACGCGATGCGCCGCGCGAGCGACTCGCGCATCGTGCGGATCACCGCGAGGTTCGACGGCGTGCCGTCGGTGCGGTAGCCGGCGCGGAGGCGCTGGTGGTGCGTGATCGAGGCGAGCTGCGTCTTGATGAGGTCGGGCAGCGCCATGTCCTCGAAGAAGAAGTCGAGGAACTCCTCGCGCGAGAGGCGGAAGCGGAACGCGTCCTCGCCTTCGCCGTCGTCCGAGGCGCTCCCGCCGGAGCCGCGGCCGCCGCCGGGCGGACGGGCGATCTCGTCGCCGGTCACGAACTCCTTGTTTCCCGGGAGTACGCCCTCGCGCTTGCCGCCGGCGCCGTGCTGGAACGTCGGCTCGTTCAGGTCGCGCGCCGGAATCGAGATGCTGGCATCGCGATCCGCCTCGGCGATCTTGCGGCCGCCGATCGCGCGGGCGACGGCCTCGCGCACCTGCGCGCGATAGCGCTTCAGGAAGCGCTGCGCGTTCACCGCGCTCTTGTGGCGCGGGTTCTCGCGGCGGTCGATGATCTCGCTCATGCGCTAGTCGGCAGGCGGCGCGCGGCGCTGGACCTTGCGGGGCGCGGGAAGCGCGCTTCGGCCGGGGCCGGAGCCGCGGATCGGCACGCTCAGGAGGACTTCCGCACCCGGAGGTACCACTCGACGAGCAGGCGCACCTGCTTCGGCGTGTAGCCCTTCGCGACCATGCGGTCGACGAAGTTCTGGTGCTTCTTGCGCTCGTCTTCCGAGGCCTTGGCGTTGAACGAGATGACCGGCAGCAGGTCCTCGGTGGTCGAGAACATCTTCTTCTCGATCACGGTGCGCAGCTTCTCGTAGCTCGTCCACGACGGGTTCTTGCCCTGGTTCGCGGCGCGGGCCCGCAGCACGAAGTTGACGATCTCGTGCCGGAAGTCCTTCGGGTTCGAGATGCCGGCCGGCTTCTCGATCTTCTCCAGCTCGTCGTTCAGCGCCGCGCGATCGAGGATCTCGCCGGTGTTCGGGTCGCGGTACTCCTGGTCCTGGATCCACAGGTCGGCGAACGTGACGTAGCGGTCGAAGATGTTCTGGCCGTACTCGGAGTAGGACTCGAGGTACGCCGTCTGGATCTCCTTGCCGATGAACTCGACGTACGGCGTCGCGAGATACTCCTTGACGTACGCGAGGTACCTCTTTTCGCTGTCGGCCGGGAACTGCTCGCGCTCGATCTGCTGCTCGAGCACGTAGAGGAGGTGCACCGGGTTGGCCGCGATCTCGCTGTGATCGAAGTTGAAGACCTTCGACAGCACCTTGTAGGCGAACCGCGTGGACAGTCCGGTCATGGCCTCGTCGACGCCGGCGAAGTCGCGGTACTCCTGCATCGACTTCGCCTTGGGATCGATGTCCTTCAGGTTCTCGCCGTCGTAGACGCGCATCTTCGAGAAGATCGACGAGTTCTCCGGCTCCTTGAGCCGGGTCAGCACGGCGAACTGGCTCATCATCTTGAGCGTTCCGGGCGCGCACGGCGCGTGGGCGAGCGAGGAGTTCTTGAGCAGCTTCTCGTAGATCTTGATCTCCTCGGAGACCCGCAGGCAGTACGGCACCTTCACGATGTAGACGCGGTCGATGAACGCCTCGTTGTTCTTGTTGTTCTTGAACGAGTGCCACTCGGCCTCGTTCGAGTGCGCGAGCACGATGCCGTCGAACGGGATCGCGCCGAAGCCCTCGGTGCCCTTGTAGTTGCCTTCCTGCGTGGCGGTGAGGAGGGGGTGCAGGACCTTGATCGGCGCCTTGAACATCTCGACGAACTCGAGCAGGCCCTGGTTGGCGCGGCACAGGCCCCCGGAATAGCTGTAGGCGTCCGGGTCGTCCTGCGAGTACTGCTCGAGCTTGCGGATGTCGAGCTTGCCGGTGAGCGACGAGATGTCCTGGTTGTTCTCGTCGCCGGGCTCGGTCTTGCAGATCGCGATCTGCGCCAGCGCCGAGGGCCGCAGCTTCACGACGCGGAACTTCGAGAGATCCCCGCCGAACTCGCGCAGGCGCTTCACCGCCCACGGCGAGGGGATGGAGTTCAGGTAGCGGCGCGGGATGCCGTAGTCGTCCTCGAGCGTCGGGCCGTCGTCCTCGGGCGAGAACAGGCCGAGCGGGCTCTCGTTTACCGGCGAGCCCTTCAGCGCGTAGAACGGCATCTGCTCCATGAGGTGCTTGAGCTCCTCGGCGAGCGAGCTCTTGCCGCCGCCGGGAGGGCCGAGCAGGTAGAGGATCTGCTTCCGCTCCTCGAGCGCCTGGGCCGCGTGCTTGAAGTAGGCGACGATCTGCTCGATCGTCTCCTCCATCCCGTAGAAGTCCTTGACCGCGGGATAGACCTTCATGACCTTGTTGGAGAAGATGCGCGACAGGCGCGGGTCGTTCCGCGTGTCGATCATCTCGGGCTCGCCGATCGCCATCAGCATCCGCTCGGCGGCGGTGGCGTAGGCGGCGGGGTTCGACTTGCAGAGCTCGAGGTACTCCTGGAGGGTGTATTCCTCCTCCAAGCGGCTCTCGAAGCGCGCCTGGAAGCGGGAGATCACCCCGCCGCGAGTCTCGTGCGCGCGCTCCGTACCGTGCCGCTGCGCGGTGCTCGACGCGGCCTCGCCGAACGCGGAGAAGACTTGCTTCGGGTTACCTTCCATGCGAACCTCCGCACGCCAGGAACGGGCTGCCAGAGTATCGGCTTCGCGTTCCCCGCTGGTGTAGGAACTTATAGCGATTTTCGGGCCAGACCCGCCTCTAAGACAAGGCGCGTGTGGCAAAGTTGCGACGGCTCGGCCCTTCAACGCGCGACACGGTGCGCGCGCTGACGCGAGGCCTCATTCTCTCGCAACACGCGCTCATGAGCAGTGGTTTCGACCCGCGCCTCGTGCAGCGACTGCGACACGCGCGCCGCGTCGTGGCGCTCACCGGCGCCGGCATCTCGGCCGAGAGCGGGATCCCGACCTTCCGTGACGCACAAACCGGACTCTGGGCCCGCTTTCGGCCCGAAGAGCTCGCGACGCCCGAGGCGTTTCGCCGCGATCCGCGGCTCGTGTGGGACTGGTACGAGTGGCGCCGGGGCCTGGTTGCGGGCGCCGCGCCCAATGCCGGGCACCGGGCGCTCGCACGGCTGGAAGGCCTGGTGCCCGAGTTCCTGCTCGTCACCCAGAACGTCGACGGGCTGCACCAGCGGGCGGGCTCGCGCGCGATCGTCGAGCTGCACGGCAACATCCACCGGAACAAGTGTTTTGCCGAAGGCGTTGTCGTGGCCGAACGACAGGCCGAGGGCGAGCGTCCCCCACGCTGCCCGAGGTGCGGCGCGCACCTTCGGCCCGACGTCGTCTGGTTCGGCGAAACGCTTCCCGCGCAAGCACTTGCGGAGGCCGACGCCGCTGCGCGGGGGTGCGATGTCCTGCTGTCGATCGGCACGTCGGCTGCGGTGTTCCCGGCTGCCCAGCTGCCGGTCACCGCGCTCCAGTCCGGCGCGATGGTGGTCGAGGTCAACAAGGACCCGACGCCATTGAGTGGGGTCGCGACGTTCAGTTTGCTCGGGCGCGCGGGCGAGCTGCTGCCGCGGCTGCTGGAGACGACCTGGCCCGGTTAGCACTCTGGCGGCTCAAGTGCCAACACGCCGTTGAGGAGGGGAGATTGGATCGCTACCAGGACATTTACCGGAGCTACCGCTGGCAGGTTCCGGAGCGCTTCAACATCGCCGCCGCCTGCTGCCGCCGGCATGCCGCGGACCGCCACCGCTTCTGCATGTATTGGGAGGACGAATCCGGCGCGACTTCGGCGTGGACCTACTGGGACATTCAGCAGCGGGCCAACCAGCTCGCGAACGCGCTCGCGGCGCTCGGAGTCACGCGCGGGGACCGCGTCGCCATCATCCTGCCGCAGCGCCCCGAGACCGCCATCGCGCACGTCGCCTGCTACCAGATGGGCGCGATCGCGATGCCGCTGTCGTGCCTCTTCGGCCCGGACGCGCTCGAGTACCGCCTCCAGAACAGCGAGGCGGTGGTGGCGTTCGTCGACCCGGCGTCGATGCCGAACCTCGCGTCGATCCGCGATCGCCTGCCCGGCCTCAGGCACGTGATCGGCGTCGCGGGCGCGGCCGAGTCGTGGGTGACCGGTTGGGAGCGGCTGCTCGAGCGGGCGTCGCGGTCCTTCAGTCCGGTCGACACGGCGGCCGAGGATCCGGCCCTCCTCATCTACACCAGCGGCACGACCGGTCCGCCCAAAGGCGCGCTCAAGCCGCAGCGCGTCCTGATCGGCAACCTGCCGGGGTTCAGCTACTCGCACGACGTCTTTCCGCAGGCGGGAGACCTCTTCTGGTCGCCCGCCGACTGGGCCTGGACCGGCGGCCTCATGGATGCGCTCCTCCCGACGATGTACTACGGCTATCCGATCCTCGGTTACCGCGGGCGCTTCGACCCCGAGAAGGCGTTTCATCTGTGCGAGAAGTACCAGGTCCGCAACACCTTCCTCTTCCCGACGGCGCTGAAGATGATGATGAAGGCGGTCCCCGAGCCGCGGCGGCGCCATGAGCTCGCCTTGCGGTCGATCATGAGCGCCGGCGAGTCGGTCGGCGAGACCGTGTTTGCGTGGAGCCGGGACGCGCTCGGCGTCACGATCAACGAGATGTTCGGGCAGACCGAGATCAACTATCTCGTCGGCAACTCGCACACGCTCTGGCCGGCGAAGCCGGGCTCGATCGGGCGGCCGTATCCGGGCCACAGGGTCGCGGTCATCGACGACGACGCCAACGAGGTGCCCGCGGGCGAGGTCGGCGAGGTGGCCGTCCACCGCACCGACATCCACGGCGATCGCGACGCGGTGTTCTTCCTCGGCTACTGGAAGAACGACGCGGCGACGCGCGCGAAGTACACGGCGGACTGGTGCCGGACCGGCGACCTCGCGACGCGCGACGCGGACGGCTACCTCTGGTACCAGGGGCGCGCCGACGACGTGTTCAAGAGCGCCGGCTACCGGATCGGCCCGTCGGAGATCGAGAATTGCCTCGTCAAGCACCCGGCGGTCGCGAACGCGGCCGTCGTGCCGAGCCCGGATCCCGAGCGTGGCAACGTGGTGAAGGCATTCATAGTGTTGACCCAGGGGCATGCGCCTTCGCCGCAGCTCGAAGAGGAGATCAGGAACCACGTTCGCGGGCGGCTCGCACCGTACGAGTACCCGAAGGAGATCGAGTTCATCGACCAGTTGCCGATGACGACGACCGGGAAGGTCCAGCGGCGGGTGCTCCGGCTGCGGGAGGCGGAGCGGAAGAAGGGGAGCTAGACTCGTGGCTGTCTTCAGCCGATCGATCGAGTGACGATGAAGCTCTACACCTACTTCCGGTCCTCCGCTTCGTACCGCGTCCGGATTGCGCTCGCGTGCAAGGGCCTCGCGCACGAGGCCGAGTATGTGAGCCTTCCCACAGCTGAACACCAGGCAGACAAATTCCGGGCGGTGAACGTCCAGGGTCTGGTGCCGGCGCTCGAGGACGGCGGCGGGGTTTTCATCCAGTCGCTGGCGATCATGGAGTACCTGGAGGAGCGGTACCCCAAGCCACCGTTGCTCCCGCCCTCGCCGGCAGATCGTGCGTACGTTCGCGCGGTGTCGCAGATCGTCGCGTGCGAGATTCATCCGCTGAACAACCTGCGCACCCTCAAGCACATCCGGAAGGCGTACGGCCTCGACGAGGACGGCGTGAAGACCTGGTACCGTCACTGGATCGCCGACGGGTTCGCAATGCTCGAGGCGTACCTCAACCGCGAGCGCCGCTTCGGCAAGTACTGCTACGGGGACATGGTGACGATGGCGGACTGCTGCCTCGCCCCGCAGGTATTCAACGCGAAGCGCTACGAGTGCGACCTGGCGCCGTATCCGGCAATCGTGCGGATCTTTGACCACTGCATGAGTCTCGACGCGTTCGCGTCGACTCAGCCCGCGAAGCAGCCGGACGCGGTGCAGTGAGCGAGGCCTTGCCGACTACGGGGAGCCGGGTTCGCCGTTCCACGGCAGGCTGAAGAAAAAGGACGCGCCCTCGTCGACCTTCCCCTCCGCCCACACCGCGCCGCCGTGACGCATGAGGATCCGGTGCACGATCGCCAGCCCGATACCGGTGCCGCCGAACTCCTCCTGGCGGTGCAGGCGCTGAAAGACGCCGAACAGCTTGTCGCGATAGCGCATGTCGAAGCCCGCGCCGTTGTCCGCGACGCAATAGACCGCCTTCGGGCCGTCCTGCCAGCCCGAGATCTCGACCCGCGGCTCGGCGCGGCGGCCGCTGTACTTGACGGCGTTGCCGATCAGATTCAGCCAGACCTGGCGCAACAGCGCGGCGTCGCCCCAGGCGGGCGGCAACGCGGCCGTCGCGATCTCAGGCGGGGCGCCTTCCACGGTCTGCACGATCTCCTTGGCCGCTTCGTTCGCGAGCGCCGACATGTCGACGTTCCGGCGCGCCAGCGGTGTTCGGCCGGTCCTGGACAACTCCAGGAGGTCATCGATCAGGCGCGCCATGCGAAGGGTGCCCGAGCGCACGACGCCCAGCAGCCGTCGCGCCTCCGCATCGAGCCGTCCGCCGTAGTCCTCCTCGAGCATGTGCGAGAAGCCGTCGATCGCGCGCAACGGCGCACGGAGATCGTGCGACACCGAGTAGCTGAAGCTCTCCAGCTCCTGGTTGGCCGCTTCGAGCTGCGCGGTGCGCTCGCAGACTCGGAGCTCGAGCTCTGCCGCCTGGCGCTTGACGCGGTCGTGGAGCCGGGCCTGCGCAATGGCAATGGCGAGCTGCGTTGCCACCTCCTGCGCGATGCCGACCCGCTCGGGTGGGAACGGTCCTGGCGCACCGCCGAAGCTGAGCGCGCCGATCAGCTCGCCTCCCGTAATCATGGGCACCACCATGTACAAGTGGACTCCCGAAGCGAGCAACGCATCCGTTTCGGGGCTTCGAGGCAGCGCGTTGACGTCGATCCGCTGCGGCTCCCCCCGCTTCAAGGCTTCCACATCCCCCATCAGCTGCATCGAATAACGGACCCCGGGTCCGAGGTGGACGCGACGGCGGCCGGCCGCTGCCAGCCACTCCACCTCGCCGGCCGCCAGGTCGAACAGGTTCACGATGGCGCGTGGGACCCCGAGCAGCTCCCGCAGCGGTCGGATCACGGCCGCGGCGATCGCTTGCGGCGACTCCTCGGAGATCACTCCCCGGTCGATCTCGTGGAGGATCCTCAGACGCTCGGCTTGTTCGGCGAGCGTCACGTTGAGCTGCCGGACCTCTCCCTCGGCTTGGTGGCGGCGCGCGTCCAGGTCGAGCTGGTCGAGAGCGAAACCGACGTCGGTCGCGATCTCGCCAAGCAGCCGCAGCTCCGCCGCGTCGAAGTTTTCCGGCCTGATCGAATACACCATGAGTAATGCACGGACCCGGCCTCCGCTCCGGATCTGGAGCCCCGCGATCGACCGGTAACCGAGCCGGAGCAGCTCCCGACCGCGCTCCCCCGACACCGGGAAACGCGCCAGATCGCTGAGCACCACCGGTTGCGCTCCGGCCACGATGCGCGAGAATCGTTCGCGGACGTCCGGTCGCTCGCGCGCAGCCCGCAACGCATTCGCCGTGAAATCCTCGTCGGCGCCGGCCCGGGCGGCCACCTCCGTCACCTCGCCGTCCTCGCCGACCCAGCCGATCCACGCGGTCTTGAAGCCGCCGACCTCGACCGTGCCCCGGCAGATCTCGTGGAGCAGCGCATCGCGGTCACGCACGTGGACGACGCTCTGGTTCGTGTGGCTGAGGAGGGCGTAGAGTCGATTCGCTCGAAATATCCGTTCGTCCGCAAGGTTGGCCAAGTGCGTGGTGAACAGGATCACGCCGGCCAGGATGACCGTGCTTGTGACCACCATCAGGGCCAGCCCGAATTCCGTGCTGTACCAGCCGGCCTCTTGACCCTGCAGCCGGAGCCATCCCAGCAACGGGACGACGATGACGAGTGCGAGCAGCAGGCGCCGAGCGAGCCGCGCGCTCGGCAAATCCGCGCCGACGATCGACATCGGCGGGGAATCGCGCAGCGCACAGAGCATGCCAGTCGCGACGACGAGGAACGCGAGCGCGGTGTGGAGAGCCACCGACGCGTACGGGCCGACCTGGTAGAGGGCCCGCACGTCGTACGCGTATCCCAGCAGCGCGACCGCGGCGAGGACACCGGTCCCGACCGCGAGGAGCTGCGCGACGAGGCGAGCACTCGCCCGTCGCCCGCCTCCCAATGCAAGCGCTCCACCGGTAAGCGCGAACATCAGCGCGGTCGCGGGCGACATGCGACCCGGGTAGGGCGAGCCCTCGGCCGTAGCGACCGCCCCGAACAGGAGCCGGTCGATCCCGAGATCGAGCGCGAAGATGTACTCGGCCAGGGTGAGGACCGCGACGAGCCCGACCGCCAGCGCTAGCGCGACTACGCCACGTCGGCGCCATCGCCCGGTGTCCTCGCTTGATGTGGACAGCAGCCACAGCGCGGTGCCCGAGAAGACGAAGCACAGCGCAGTGTTCGGCTTCATGGTGGCGAGATCGGGGAGAAGTCCCTTCAGCGCCGGGATGTCGAACGCCCAGCCCAGCAAGACGACGGCGCCCAAGACGGACGTGAGGACGGCGGCCACGCACGCCGTGAGCAGGGCATGGTTGAGCTGCGTCGCGTGAGAACCAAGCATCTGGCTGGCGCGCTGCTAGGCGTCTCCCGAGGGTGGAAGACTTGGATCTCCGCCGCATTATAGGGAAGGCGGGAGGTCGGGGCTCGAGGCGTACCTCAACCGCGAACGGCGGTCCGGCAAGTAACTGCTACGGGGACATGGTGACGATGGCGGGGTGCTGCCTCGTCCCGCCGGTGTTCAACGCGAAGCGCTGACGAGTGCGACCTGGCACCCTATCCGACGGTCGTGCGGATCTTCGACGAGTGCCTCAAGCTTGAGCCGTTCTCGTCGACTCAGCCCGCGAAGCAGCCGGACGCGAGTTGGTGGCGGGGCACCCGGCGCCGCTCGAAGCCCTGTCCCCTCGAGAGGAGCGACTGCAGGCGTGCTGTACGTGAGCGCTTCGGCAGAAAATCGCGCAGACTCTCCTTTGCGCGCAAAGCGCCGGGGCTGGGGAGCCCCGGACACAACGGAGGGGGGAGTGCTATGACGGCAACGCACGTGGAGGTGCTCGAGGCGGCGGTGTGGGCGCTGTTCGCGACGCATCCAAGCCCGTACTACCTGCGCTCGGAGTTCGCCGTGCAGATCGAGGGGTTGCGCGAGAGGTGGCGCGCGGCGGCGATCGGCGAGAGTGACGCGAAGAGTGCGCTCGCGCTTGTGGATCAACTCCTGGCAACCGCGCGGTGACGGCACGGCGGCGACTCCCTCGGGGCCGACCCGCTCTGGGCGCGCAAGGCCCGCCGGCACCGCCCGAGGTCGAGGTGCTGATCGAGATCCCGCGCGGCAGTTTCATCAAGCGCGGGTCCACCGGGCACGTGGACTTCGTTTCGCCCCTGCCGTGCCCCTTCAACTACGGGTCCGTGCCGCAGTACATCGGCCTCGAAGGCGACCTGCTCGACGCGGTGGTGCTCGGCCCGCGCCTGCCCCTCGGCACCCGGACGCACGTGCGAGCCTGGGGCGCCGTGGTGCTGACCGATCGCGGCATGACCGACGACAAACTGATCTGCAGCCACGAGCCGCTGAGTCCCAACCAGCGCCGGATGGTGCTGCGCTTCTTCCACCTCTACGCGAAGTGCAAGGGAGTGCTGAATCTCCTGCGCCATCGCCCGGGGCGCAACGCCTGCGACGGCTGGTGCGACGCCGACGCGGCGATTGCGCGTGCCCGCGTGCGGGACGCGAGCTGGGAGGGACCGCCGGTACCTTTCTGACGTCCGCCCGCTCACGCCTTCGCGACGAGCCGGTTGCAGCCCAGCGGCGTGCCGTCCATTCGGTAGTCGACTACCGTGCCTCGTCGGTCCGCGATCAGCGCGAGCGTGCAGTCGCCGCCGCGCTCGTTGCGGACGCCGGTCGTCCAGGTGTATTCGCGCAGGTCCGCGATCGGCCGTTGACGCTGGGGTGCCCCGAGCTCGGTCATCGCCTCCGTCACCGGCTTGTTCAGCCACTTCGCTCCTGCGCGGTCGCTCAGCTCCTGGAGCTGCTTCCCGGTGCACCCGGCGAGAGCCAGGAGGATCGCCGGGACGGCGAGTTTGAGCCACGAGAGGCGGGGCGTGCTCGGGTCGGTCGTCATCGCATGGTCTCCTTGACGAAATCGCAAGTCGGGCCGCCGATTCTAACGCCGGCGATCCCGCCCTCGTAGGCGATAATCCTCCGCGCCGAGGAGGAGCGGCGCACCCTGGAATTCATCTTCATTCTCGCCGTCGGCCTCGTCGCCGGGACCCTGAGCGGGATCGTCGGCTTCGGCTCCTCGATCATGCTGATGCCGGTGCTCGTGATCGTATTCGGCCCGGTGCAGGCGGTGCCGATCATGGGGATCGCGGCGATCATGGCCAACCTGTCGCGCATCGCCGCGTGGTGGCGCGAGGTCGATTGGCGTGCTTGCGCCGCGTATTCCGCCACCGCCGTTCCGGCCGCCGCGCTGGGCGCGGCAACGCTGCTCTCGCTCCCGCCACGCATCGTCGAGGGCGCGCTGGGCGTGTTTTTCCTCCTCATGGTGCCGGCACGGCGCCGGCTCGCTAAGCACGGGCTGCGGCTGCGGCTCGCGCACCTGGCGGCAATCGGCGCGCCGATCGGCTATCTCACCGGCATCGTGGTCACCACCGGCCCGATCACCGTGCCGATCTTCCTCGCCTACGGCCTCGTCAAGGGGGCTTTCATCGCCACCGAGGCGGCCGCGTCGTTCGCGGTCTATCTCGGCAAGATCGCCGTGTTCCAGGGCTTCGGCGCGCTGCCGTGGAACGTCGTTCTCGACGGGCTGATCACCGGCTCCTCGCTCATGGCGGGCGCGTTCCTCGCCAAGCGCTTCGTCCTCAAGCTCGAGCCGGGCCAGTTCCGGCTGCTGATGGAGGGGCTGATGCTCGTGTCGGGGGCGGCGATGCTGTGGACCGCCGCCGTGTCCTGAGCCGGACGTCGCTGTGGTCCCGCCGCCCGGAATCGAACCGGGATCTAGCGCTTAGGAGGCGCTCGTTCTATCCATTGAACTACGGCGAGATCGGCCTACTGTGTGTCGTTGCGGGCGCTATTTTCCCTCGCATTCCTCCCATTTGCTGACGCTCCGTCGCAGACTGCGACTGCTACAAGACTGCTACAAGACTGCGCCCCGGCGAGGGCGGTCCGGCGAGTCTACTTCCACATGCGCGGGTCGAACACGAAAGGACTCGCTCGGCTAATCCGGATCCGTCGGAAGTCGGCGTGGAGAGGGTTGAAGAGATAGTTCTTTTCCGAAGGCACGATCGCCGAGGGCACTTCGAGGACGGCGGTTCGCGCAGCACGAAACCACCGGGAACCGTAACGCATGCTCTGGTCCTCGGGGGGTTCGGCGCGCCAGCTGCGAGGCGGCTTCCTGCACCGCTGACTGACGAGCCCATCTGGGATCTCGACCCTGAAATAGACGAACCGAATACGGAGGCTATCCTCACCCAGGTGAACGAAGGTCTCGATGGCCGCGAGCGCGAGCGAGCCTGAAGCGTAGACCACCGCATCACCGGGGCGATTCCAGCGCCCGCCTGCGATCCGGGCGCCTTCTCCGCTGAATGCGGTTCGTGCGTGTCGAGCCTTGACGATGCGATAGGCGATCAGCAAGGCTCAGGTGTAGACGCCATGCTCGATGCGCAGCAGTAGCTTTTCGACCTGGTCCCTGCCGACATCGGTCGTCAGGAGCGCGATGGGAATCCTTCCGTTAAGTCCGATCTGGGGACGCTTGAGCCAGTGCACTGCCCGTTGACGGTCTTCCAGCACCTCGATCGCGAGCGCCACGATCCTTGCTACCCGGAACAGCCGATCGCTTGCGACCGGATCCAATCGGCCCTGGCCGGCCCTTGCCCGAGAGAGCGTCTTTTCGCTGATCCCGAGGAGCTCCGCGAGCAGGCGGTCGGGGACAGCGAGGCTGCCCTTCAGCGCTTCCGCCGACCGCACGGGCATGCCCTCGTGGATGATCTCTTGCCACTCCATGGCCGTCTTCGGGTTCGCCCGCAGGGTCTTCTTGCCGCCGAGGAAGTCGGCAATCGCTGTTATCGTCGTCATGATTCAGGGGGGGGTTGGACAATTGGCTGCATGGTACAAGCCATCTGTCCACAGCGCAACTGGCTGGTCTGCGGTGGTCGCGAAAGCCAGCGCCCCGACGAGCGCAGCGATCACGACCGTTCGTGCGCAAGCAAGTCCCATCGAACTGGCCGCTGGTATAGCCAAGCGGCTTCAGCAGCTCGGGGACGGTCGGATCGAGCAGTCCAGGTCTTGGCGTCCCTACTTCCCCTCGAATAGAAAGACTCGTTTCCATTCGTCCTTCATGCTCACGACGGTCCAGCCTTTGGCCTGCGCCTCATCCAGCGCCTTGTCGAGACGGCCGATGGAGGACTTTCGGTCGTAGGCCCACTCGCGGTCGGCGTCAGTGTGATGGACGATGCCCATGAAACGCGCGCCGCCGCCCGCGGCGGTCCATTGCAGCATCTGCAGATCACCGTCGGAGTTGCCAAACGCCAAAATCGGACGGCGGCCGATGAACTTGTTGATCGCCACCGGCTTGCCTTCCTTGTCGTCGATGAAGTCGATTTCCGGCAGACGCACGATCACCGGCTCGCCGTCGCGCATCTCGAATTTCGTCCTGATGGTGCTGCCGACGACTTGTTCAGGCGGAATGCCGTAAGCCTTCTCCACCCACGG